>NZ_CP039383.2:2736271-3040302 GCF_004803715.2 Luteimonas yindakuii | reverse complement strand
TGCATTGACGCCGTCGACCGCGGCCCGCTAGAATCGCCGGTTCTTTCCGTCGCGACCACTCGCGACCACATGCACGAGCAACCCCATGGCCACCAAGCGCACTTACCAGCCCAGCAACCTCAAGCGCAAGCGCGACCACGGTTTCCGTGCCCGCATGGCGACCGCCGACGGCCGCAAGATCCTCGCCCGTCGCCGCGCCAAGGGCCGCAAGCGCCTCAGCGCCTGACGCCGGCTCCGACCGCGCGCCGTGATGGCGCCGGTCCCGCCGCAGTCGTTCCGATGACACCCGCGGGCTTTCCGAAGCAGGCGCACGTTCGTGCGCGCGCGGAATTCGACCGCGTCTTCCAGCAGGGGCGGCGAACAGCGTCGCCGATGATGGCCCTGCACCGGCTTGTCGATGAGGGCCCGGTGCGTCTCGGGCTGGCGGTGTCGCGCAAGGTCGACCCGACCGCGGTCGGGCGCAACCGCATCAAGCGCGTGATCCGCGACCAGTTCCGCCGCATGCGCAGCGACCTCGCCCCCGGTGCCTATGTGCTGGTGGCGCGACCTGCCGCCCGCCAAGCCGACAACGACGCATTGCGCGATGGCTTCCTGCGCCTGCTGCAGCGTGCCGGCGCGTTGCCCGTGGCCACCCCGGCCGGCACAATGTCCGCCGACTCCTCGTCTCCCCTTCCTCCGGACGCGCCGGCTTCCACCGGCCCGTGAGCGTGCCTGCCCGATGAACCAGACCCGTACCTTCCTGATCCTCGCCTGGCTGATGGTGGCGACGCTGCTGTGGATGGAATGGAACCGGGAGAAGGTGGCACCGGTCGCAGCCGGCACGCCGTCCAGCCAGACCACGGGTGCCGTCCCCGGCGCCGCCCCGGCCTCGATTCCGCAGGCGCCGAGCGTGGCGACGCCGTCCGCCCCGGTCGCTCCGGCCGTGGCCGGCGCCGCGGCCCAGCCGGTCGCCGGCGCGGCGGCTCCGGTCACGATCACCAGCGATGTGCTGCGCCTGACCCTGGAGCGCGGCAACGTGGTCTCGGCCGAGTTGCTGCAGTATCCGCAGACGCGCGAAGCCGGCAGCCCGCCGGTGACCCTGCTCGATCCCGATCCGTCGCGGTTCTATGCCGCTCAGGTGGGCTGGGTCAGCAGCACCAGCACCGCGCCGACCCACGAGGCGGAATTCGTGCCCGAGGGCGGGCGCAACGACTACGTGCTCGACGCCGAGGGCGAAAGCGTCAGCGTGCCGTTCGTCTGGACCGGGCCCGACGGGGTCACCGTGCGCCGTACCTATACCGTGCGTCGCGGCACCTATGCCGTCGAAGTGCGCGACGAGGTCGTCAACCGGGGCGCGCAGCCGTGGCAGGGCTTCATCTACCGGCAGCTTGCGAAGGTGCCGCCGATCACCGCCGGCAACTGGATGAACCCGGATCCGGAGTCGTTCAGCCTCAATGGCGGCGTCTGGCACACCGCGCAGGACGGCTTCGGCCGCCGCAAGTTCGCCGACTTCATCGACGACGGCGCGGTCAACCAGCGCGGCACCGGCAGCTGGATCGCGCTGCTGCAGCACCACTTCTTCAGCGCCTGGATTCCCGACGGCCAGGACGAGACCACCGTCTCGCTGCATGTCGATGGCGCCGGCGCGCGCAGCCCGCACCTGATCCGCGAACTCGGGCCGGGCGTCACCGTCGCCCCGGGCCAGGTCGCCACCACCAGTGCGCGCCTGTGGGTGGGACCGAAGCTGGTCGGGCTGATCCGCGCCGAGGAAGTGCGCGGGCTCGATCGCGCCGTCGACTACTCGCGCTTCAGCGTGATGGCCGTGCTCGGCGAATGGCTGTTCCGCCTGCTCGACCTGCTGCATGGCCTGTTCAACAACTGGGGGTGGGCGATCGTCGGCCTGGTGGTGCTGGTGAAGCTGGCGCTGTTCCCGCTGTCGCAGGCGCAGTACAAGTCGATGGCCAAGATGCGCAAGTTCCAGCCGCGCATGCAGCAGCTCAAGGAACGCTACGGCGACGACCGCCAGAAGCTGCAGATGGCGATGATGGAGCTGTACAAGAAGGAGAAGATCAACCCGATCGGCGGTTGCCTGCCGATCCTGCTGCAGATGCCGATCTTCTTCGCCCTGTACTGGGTGCTGCTGGAATCGGTGGAGCTGCGCCACGCGCCGTGGATGCTGTGGATCCAGGACCTGACCGCGCGCGATCCGTACTTCATCCTGCCGGTGCTCAACATGGCGGTGATGTGGGCCACCCAGCGCCTGTCGCCGATGACCGGCATGGATCCGATGCAGCAGCGGATCATGACCTTCATGCCGCTGGTGTTCGGCGTGATCATGATCTTCTTCCCCGCCGGCCTGGTGCTGTACTGGGTCACCAACGGCGCGCTCGGCCTGCTGCAGCAGTGGCTGCTGATCCGCAAGTACGCCGATGACAAGCCGTCCGGCGGCAAGCCGGCGAAGGCCTGACGCTCCCACGGAACCCGCCTGATGGCGGGTTCCGTGCGTTGGCAGCCAGGACGATGCCCACCAACTCCGCGCCGATGACTTCCAGCACCTCCACGATTGTCGCCATCGCCACCGCCCCCGGTGCGGGCGGCATCGGCGTGGTGCGCCTGTCCGGCCCGCAGGCGCGCGTGATCGCCGAGTCGATCTGCCGACGCGCGTTGCGCCCGCGCCATGCCCACCACGTGCGCTTCCATGCCGCCGACGGCAGCGTGATCGACGACGGCCTGGCGCTGTGGTTCCGCGCGCCGGCCAGCTACACCGGCGAGGACGTGGTCGAACTGCAGGCGCACGGCAGCCGTCCGGTGCTGCAGGCGCTGGTCGAGCGCGCACTGGTGCTGGGCGCGCGGCCGGCCCGCGCCGGCGAGTTCTCCGAGCGCGCCTTCCTCAACGGCCGCCTCGACCTGGCCCAGGCCGAAGCAGTGGCCGACCTGATCGCCGCTGCCGATGCGCACGCCGCGCGCGCGGCACGCCGTTCGCTCGATGGCGTGTTCTCGCGGCAGGTCGACGCGCTGGCCGACGCGCTGCTGGCGCTGCGGGTGCAGGTGGAAGCGGCGATCGACTTCGCCGACGAACCCATCGACACCCTCGGCGGGGCCGGGTTGCGGCGCGATCTCGCCGCCGCAGGTGACACCCTCGACGCGCTGCTTGCCGCCGCGCAGCGCGGCCAGAAGCTGCGCGAAGGCTGGCATGCGGTGATCGTCGGGCCGCCCAACGCCGGCAAGAGTTCGCTGTTGAACGCACTGGCCGGCAGCGAGCGCGCGATCGTCACCGATATCGCCGGCACCACCCGCGACCTGCTGCGCGAGACCGTGCGCGTGGGCGGCATCGAACTCACGCTGGTGGATACCGCCGGGCTGCGCGAGGGCGGGGATGCCATCGAGCGCGAGGGCATGCGCCGTGCCGAGGCCGAACTGCAGCGTGCCGACCTGGCGCTGATCGTGGTCGACGCACGTGATCCCGCGGGCGGGCTGGCCGCGGTCGCCCCATCGGTGGCCGACGTGCCGCGCCAGCTGGTGCTGCTCAACAAGACCGATCTGCTCGCGCCCGGCGGCGGCGGCGCCGGCCTGCATATTTCCGCGCGCACCGGCGCCGGCCTGGACGTGCTGGATGCCCGGCTGGCGGCGTTGCTGGAGGCTGACGGCGCCGTGGGCGAGGATGCATTCACCGCGCGCGCGCGGCACGTCGAGGCGCTGTCGCGGGTGCAGGATGAACTCGCGCTGGCGGCCGCCGAACTGGGCGCCGAGCGGCTCGAGCTCGCCGCCGAGTCGCTGCGCGTGGCCCACGACGCGCTCGGCGAGATCACCGGCCGGGTGACGCCGGACGATCTTCTCGGGCACATCTTCTCGACCTTCTGCATCGGCAAGTAATGCGCGACCCGTGGGGACGCGACGGCCGGGGAAGCGGCCGTCGGGCGAATCCCCGCGACACGGACGGTTGACAAATCGTCGCGGCTATCGCGTCCTACGCGAAGGTGCGTGACGCACTACCAGGGGGGAACACCAGATGTTGGCAACACCGAAGGGGAACACCAAGTGGAACCGGCGCCTGATCGCCGTGGCGATGGCCTGCGCGCTGGCGGCGTGCTCGGGGGATCCGGCGCCCGCCGACAGCGCGGTGGGGACCGCGCCAGGCGGGCAGAGTGCAGCGGCCGGCCAGGACACCGCCGCGTCGGATGCCGTGGCCACGCTCAGCGCCGACGAACTGCGCGCGGCGGCGTCCAAGGCCTACCAGGAAAGCCGGCTGTACGCGCCCGCGGGCGACAACGCGCTGGAGTACTACCTGGCGCTGCGTGACAAGGATCCGGGCGACGCGGGGGCGTCCAGTGCGCTGATCGACCTGTTGCCGATGGCGGTGATCGCCACCGAGCAGGCACGCGACCGCGACGATTTCGAGGAGGCGCGTCGCCTGCAGGTGCTGATCCAGCGCACCGACGGCACCCATCCGGCGGTCGGCCGCCTCGCCAGCAGCATCGACAGCGCACAGGCCGCCAGCGAACAGCGCATCGCCCAGCAGGCGCTCAGCGCCGAGCAGGAGGCGGAGCGCCGCAAGCAGCTCGAAGCCGAGCGGGCCAAGCAGCAGCAGGAACAGCAGGCACAGGCCGCGCGTGAGCTGGCTGCCCAGCAGGACGCCGGCCGCGAGGCCGAACAGCAGGCCCAGCGCGAAGCGGCGGCGCGCGAGACCGCCGAGCGCCAGGCCGAGGAACGGCGTGCCGCCGATCAGCGGGCCGCCGAGGAGCGCGCGGCACAGCAGCGTGCCGCGCGGCTGCAGCGCCTGCGTTCGTGGCGCCATCGGCTGCCGACCTGCGCGCCATCAGCACGCCGGCGCCGCGCTATCCGTCGGAGGCCCTGCGCAGCGGCCAGTCGGGCGAGGTGCTGGTGGAGTTCACCGTCGCCGCCGACGGCTCGGTGTCCAACGCACGCGTGGTGCGGGCCGACCCGCCGCGGGTGTTCGACCGCGAGGCGCTGACCGCGGTGCGCCGCTGGCGCTTCGAGCCGATGGACGCGCCGATCACCACCCGCCGCACGATCGGCTTCACGCCGGGCGGCTGAGCGGCCGTTCCTGCTGAACGGAAAAAGCCCGGCACCGCCGGGCTTTTCTCTTGGTTCCTGTCCGGGGGCGCCGAAAAGCCGCGGATACGGAGCGCTGACCAACGGAAGCGCGATACCCGGGCGCCTGGACGTGGCGTCCATGCAAGGAGCCTCCCCTGGCGGGTGGGCACGCCGCGTGGCGACGGGCAGGCGGAGGGCACCCCACCGGTGCCCTCCAGTGCGCGGGCTACCCGGCGACCGCCAGCCGCTCCTGGCCATAACGACGCACCGCGGCCAGCCACAGCAGCCCGGCCAGTGCCAGCGCCGCGCCGAGGTAGATGCCCCAGATATCGGCGGGGATCGGTTCGGCGCGCACCACCTTGAGGATCATCTGGTTCTGCGAAAGGAATGGCACCGTGAACTGCCACAGCTCGGTCTTGATGGGATTCACCATCAGCACGAAGGTCGGGATCATCGGCAGCAGCATCAGCCAGCTCATGTGCGTCTGCGCTTCCTTGACGCTCTTGGCCGCCGCGGCGAGGAAGGTGAACAGCGCGGTGCCGATCACCACCATCGGCAGCAGGATCACCAGCAGCTTGCCGATCGCCAGCCAGCGCAGGTCGAGCATGCGCGCGGTATCGCCAAGGTGGCTGCTGCCCTTGAGCGCCAGCAGCGTGAGCAGCAAGGCCACCAGGCCGATCGCGCAGCCCGCCGCCATCTTGCCGCTGACGATCGCGCCACGTGCTGCGGGCGTGGCCAGCAGCGGTTCCAGCGACTGCCGCTCGCGCTCGCCGCCGGTCGCATCGACGATCAGGTACACGCCGCCGAGGAAGCCGGACAGGATCAGCAGGTAGGGCAGGAAGAACGACAACGCCATGCCCTGCCGCGCGGCCTCGCTGGCGAGGTCGCGGTTGCCGACGCCCAGCGGTCGCGCGACGCCGGGATCGATGCCGCGCGCCACCAGCCGCAACGCACCGACCTGCTGGCCGTAGGCCTCGAGCGCACTGCGCACGCGCGCGGCGGGGACTTCGGCATTGCGCTGCGTGCTGTCGCTGACCACGTCGATGCCGGCGGCACGGCCGGCATGCCAGGCCTCGGTGAAGTCGGGGGCGATCTCCAGCGCGACGTCGACATCCTGGCGGGCGATGGCCGCATCGAGATCGTCGGGCGGTGCGACCACCTCGATCCCGCGGCTGGCGAGAAACGCCACCAGGTTGGGCGCGCGCTCGGCGCCCAGCACCGGCACTTCCAGGGTCTGGTCCATCTGCGTGCGGATGCGCTTCTCCGCCAGCGTCGACATGCCGAGGATCAGCAGCGGTGTCAGCAGCGGCGTCATCAGCAGCATCAGCGCCAGCGTGCGGCGGTCGCGGCTGATGTCGAGCAGTTCCTTGCGCATCACCGCCCACATCGAGGCGAGCGCGTTCGAGCGTGGGGCATTCATGCGAGCAGGCCCTCCTGGGAACCGATGGCGCGGACGAAAGCGTCCTCGAGGTTGGCTTCGCCGAAGCGTTCGCGCAGTTCGTCGGGCGAGCCGGCGGCCATCACCTGTCCCTTGGCGATGATGATGATGTGGTCACACAGCGCGGCGACCTCCTGCATGATGTGGCTGGAAAACACCACGCAGCGGCCCTCGTCGCGCAGGCTGAAGAGGAACTCGCGCATCGCGCGCGTGGTCATCACGTCCAGCCCGTTGGTGGGCTCGTCGAGGATCACGTTGCGCGGGTCGTGCACCAGCGCACGCGCGATCGCGGTCTTGGTGCGCTGGCCCTGGCTGAAGCCTTCGGCACGGCGGTCGAGGATGTCGTCCATGTCCAGGCGTGCCGACAGCGCCGCCACGCGCTCGGCGATGCGCGCACGCGACAGGCCGTGCAGCTCGCCGAAGTAGGCGATGTTCTCGCGCGCGGTCAGGCGCTTGTAGATGCCGCGCGCGTCCGGCAGCACGCCGAGGATGCGGCGCACCGCAGCCGGGTCTTCCGCGGCATCGATGCCGTCCACGCGCACGCTGCCGCTGTCCGGGCGCATCAGCGTGTAGAGCATGCGCATGGTGGTGGTCTTGCCGGCGCCATTGGGACCGAGCAGGCCGGTGATGCGGCCGTCCTCGGCGATGAAGTCGACGCCGTCGACCGCCTTCACCGTGCCGGTGCGGGTCTTGAACGCCTTGTGCAGTTGCTGGGCTGTGATCATCGGTGGGGCTCTCGGTTCTCAGGGATCCCAGCCGTTGAAGCTGGTGAAGGGCGGTACTTCGCGCAGGGTGTCGAGGCAGGCGGTGTCGAGTGCCGCGGCGTCGGCGGTTTCGATGAAGCGCGCCACCAGCTTCGGCATGCAGCCCAGCGCCAGGGTGCCGTGGCCCTGCCCGCGCAGCACCACGTGGCGGCCATTGGCGAGGCCGGCGGCGACGCGCTCGCCATATGCCGGCGGCGTCACCGGGTCGAGTTCGCCCGACAGCAACAGCACCGGCAGGTCCGCACGCAGCGGTTCGAACTGCGCCGGCTCCGCACGGCCGTGCGGCCATACCGGGCAGGCAGCGAAGAACATCCGCGCGACCTCGCCGCCGAGGATGGTGCCGTCGGCGTCCGAGGCCTCGCGGTTCCAGCGCGGCGCGTCCTCGGCGCACAGCACCGACCACTGCATGCCGCGATTCATCCCGCCGGCGACCTGCTGTCCGGCCATCCGGGTCAGCGCCAGCAGCGCGC
Organism: Luteimonas yindakuii; assembly: GCF_004803715.2. Classification (NCBI taxonomy): domain Bacteria; kingdom Pseudomonadati; phylum Pseudomonadota; class Gammaproteobacteria; order Lysobacterales; family Lysobacteraceae; genus Luteimonas; species Luteimonas yindakuii. Next base: position 3,032,596 of record NZ_CP039383.2, on the reverse strand, counting down.
CGTAACGGCCCTGCGCGGCCTCGTCGAGCATGAGCGGCAGCAGCGACGCCGTCTCGGGTGCGTAGGAGAACAGGAACGCAAGCGTGGTCACGGTGTCGGCGGTCGCCGTGTCGCGCGCGACCGCACCGCTGGTGGCGTCGCGGTACTCGACCTCCACCGGCTGTGCGCGCAGCTGGGCGATGACCTCGCGCAGGCGCGTCGGTGCGTCCACCGGGAAACGCTTCGTGCACGTTGCGTCGCCGGCGCACTGCGCGGCCTGCAGCGCCAGCGCATCCTCGAAGGTCCGCGCGAACTCGGCACCGACGACCAGGTCATTGGGTGCCACTCCGTCCAGCACCACCGTACGTACACGGTCGGGGTGGCGCATCGCGTACTGCTGCGCCACCCGGGTGCCGTAGGAGCCGCCCACGAGGTTGATGGTGTCGACGCCCAGCGCGGTGCGCACCGCCTCGAGATCGGCGACCGCATCACTGGTGGTGTAGAAGCGCGGGTCCGCACGGCCGGCGAGGCCCTGCAGGCACGCCGTGGCATAGCGGGCGATGGCGTCGGCATCCTCCGCGCCGGCCGCCTCGAGCGGCATCGGCTTGCCGTCGGCGTCGACGCAGTCGAGCGGGTTGGAGCCGCCGGTGCCGCGCTGGTCGACCAGCACCACGTCGCGCGAGCGGCGGACCTCGCGCAGCGCGGCGTCGATATGGCCGGCGAGCGTGGTGGCGGCCTGGCCGGGGCCGCCGGCGAGGAAGAACACCGGCTCCAGGCCGGCATCGTTGCGGGCCGGCAGCACCGCGATATTGAGCTCGATGCGGCGGCCGTCGGGGGCGTCGCGGTCTTCGGGGACGGCCAGGCTGCCGCACATCGCCTCGACGCGCATGGCGCCTTCGCCGGTGGCGCAGGGCGCAAGCGCCAGGCTGCCATGGCGGCCTGCTTCGGCGGGTGCATCCGTGTTGTCGCCACAACCGGCCAGCAGCAGGCCGGCGGCCACGGCGGACCACAGGAATCGGGATCTCATGCTTCGTCCTCGTACTGGAAAATGGTCTCGATGCGCTTCTCGAACAGCCGCGCGATGCGGAACGCCAACGGCAGGCTGGGGTCGTACTTGCCGGTCTCGATCGCATTGACCGTCTGTCGCGACACGCCCAGACGTTCGCCCAGCTCCAACTGTGACCAGCCCCGGGCCTCGCGCAGTTCGCGGATGCGGCTCTTCACCGGTAGCGTCGCGCGGCCACGCAGGCGAACAGGCCATGCAGCACGCAGAAGGCGGGCAGCACCAGCATCAGCACGAGGTCGACGGGCGGGGCGATGACGTCGGCGGCGGCCAGCAGGCCGAGCGCGAAGCTGCCCAGCGTCAACGCCAGCGCGGCCAGCGCGAAGGCCTCCAGCTGGAGCTTGCGCTGGAACTCGTCCATCGCGTGCAGGAAGTGCAGCAGCGCCCGCGCGGCGTAGACCACCGGCACGAACGGCAGCAGTGCCAGCAACGCGCGCAAGGGGATGGCCTCGATCGAACGCAGGAACCAGGTCGACGCCATCAGGATGACCGCATACGCGGCCATGGCGGGGAGGAACTCTCGGGCGTAGCGGCGCGAGGCAGGCGTCATGGCGATGGCTGTCAAGTGAGCTTGACAGCATCCTGCGCGCCGTCCCGGCCCATGTCAAGCGTGCTTTACACCGCGCGGCGCGGCCGGGGATCGGCCGCCGACAGCTACTTGGAGCTGACGTACTTCTCGCGCCGTATCTGCGCCACCGCCAGGCCGCGGGTCTTCAGCGCCTCGAAGCAGGCATCGACCATGTTGGGATTGCCGCACAGGTAGGCGGTGTCGCCGATCGGATCCGGCGCGAACTCGTCGATGAACTGCTGCACGTAACCGTGGCGCACATCGGCGTGGTCGTGCGGCGAGCCGGGCGCCGGCAGTTCGCGCGAGAAGCAGGGCACGAAGCGAAACCCCGGATGCGCATTGGCGAACGCGCGGAACTCGTCGCCGTACAGCAGCTCGTCGGGGTTGCGGGCGCCGAACAGCAGCACGACCTCGATGCCGCGCAGCGCCATCTGCTGCCCGAGCAGCGGCAGCATCGAACGGTACGGGGTGACGCCGGTGCCGGTGGCGATCAGCAGGTAGCGGCGGTTGCTGTCGTTGGGCATCAGGCAGAAGCGGCCGAACGGCCCGCTGGCATCGACGGTATCGCCTGGCGCCAGGCCTTCGAACAGCGCCGTGGCCGCGCCGCCCGGCACATAGCTCACCGCGATCTCCACCAGCGCACCCGGCGTGGCGCCGGCATCGGCGATGGTCGCCAGCGAGTAGCTGCGCTTGGTCGCGGTGCCGTCGGCGTAGCTGAAATGGACCTGGATGAACTGGCCCGGCGCGAACACCACCGGCTGGCCGTCGCTGCGCTCGAAGGTGAGGTGGGCGATGCTGGGCGCCAGCATGCGGCGTCCGCGAAGGGTGAGGGGAAAGTGCTGGATGGCCAAGACGAACATCACCAGGCGCGGCGCGGCCGCGGGAACAGCCCGGTAGATGCGGGCGGGCCGCGCCCGGCGCATCGCCGGATTCCGCAACGCTACGTCGCGCAGGGGACACCGGGCAGCCGCCTATACTAGCGGGATTCGCCGCCTGCCTCGCGGCGTGGACGTTCCCATGCAAGCTTCCGCCGGGGCGAACGCGGCCCCGCCCGCCCTTGCCATCCGCGACCTGCGCAAGACCTACGACAACGGCGTCGAGGCCCTCAAGGGCGTGTCGATCGATGTCGCCCCGGGTGATTTCCATGCCCTGCTCGGCCCCAACGGCGCCGGCAAGTCGACCCTGATCGGCATCGTCTCGTCGCTGGTCAACAAGACCTCCGGCGAGGTGCGCGTGTTCGGTGTCGACCTGCACGCCGAGCGCGACCGGGCGATGCGCCTGCTCGGCCTGGTGCCGCAGGAAATCAACTTCAACATGTTCGAGAAGCCGCTCGACATCCTGGTGAACTACGCCGGGTTCTACGGCATCCCGCGCGCCGAGGCGGTGGTGCGCGCGGAACAGGAACTGCGCGCCGCGCAGCTGTGGGACAAGGCGGACAAGATGAGCCGCACGCTGTCGGGCGGCATGAAGCGGCGGCTGATGATCGCCCGCGCGATGATGACCCGGCCGAAGCTCCTGATCCTCGACGAGCCCACCGCCGGCGTCGACATCGAGATCCGCCGCGGCATGTGGCAGACCCTGCGGCAGATCAACGCCGCCGGCACCACCATCATCCTCACCACCCACTACCTCGAGGAAGCGGAGAACCTCTGCCGCAACCTCGCCATCATCGACCACGGCCGCATCGTCGAGTCCGGGCCGATGCGTTCGCTGCTGGCGAAGCTCGACGTCGAGGGCTTCCTGTTCGATGTCGAGGATGCGTTGCCGGCCACGTTGCCGGAGATCGCCGGCACGCAGGTGCGGGCGGTGGATGCGCATACGCTCGACGTCGACATGCCGCGGGCGATGGACCTCAACCGCGTGTTCGCCGCGCTGGATGCCGCCGGCATCCGCGTGCGCTCGATGCGCAACAAATCCAACCGGCTGGAGGAACTGTTCGTGCGCCTCACCGGCGAGCCGCCGCACGGCGCGCAGGCCGCCGCCGGGGAAGCGGCATGAACACCACATCCGCATCCACGACCACGCCCACCGTGCTGCGCAGCAACCTGGTCGCGCTGGGCACCATCGCGCGCCGCGAGGTGATGCGCATCCTGCGCATCTGGAGCCAGACGCTGGTGCCGCCGGCGATCACCATGACGCTGTACTTCCTGATCTTCGGTGGCCTCATCGGCAGCCGCATCGGGACCATGGACGGCATCGGCTACATGGACTTCATCGTCCCCGGCCTGGTGATGATGAGCGTGATCCAGAACAGCTACGGCAACATCTCCTCGAGTTTCTTCGGCGCCAAGTTCGGCCGCCATATCGAGGAGCTGCTGGTCAGCCCGATGCCGCCGTGGGTGATCCTGGGCGGCTACGTGGCCGGCGCGGTGCTGCGCGGGCTGATGGTGGGCGTGATCGTGCTCGCGATCGCGATGCTGTTCACCACCGTGCGCATCCCGCACCCGTGGGTGACGCTGTCGACGGTGCTGCTGGGCGCGACGATCTTCTCGCTGGCCGGGTTCCTCAACGCGGTGTTCGCGAAGAAGTTCGACGACGTCGCCATCGTGCCGATCTTCATCCTGACCCCGCTGACCTATCTCGGCGGCGTGTTCTATTCGGTCAAGCTGCTGCCGGACTGGGCGGAAGCCGCGACCCACGCCAACCCGATCTTCTACATGGTCAACGCGTTCCGCTATGGCCTGCTGGGGCAATCCGACGTGCCGCTGTGGATCGCCTATGTGCTGATGCTGGGCTTCGTGGTGGTGCTGGGCGCACTCGGGCTCTGGCTGCTCAGGCGCGGAGTCGGCCTGCGCAGCTGACCGGTGATCGGGCGTCCCGGGCGGTTGCCCGCGATTGCTCCGTCCTGTGCATCGGTGGCCCGATGCGGGCCGGCAAACGCAATCGGATGATCGTGTAGCCTTCGCCTTCCATCTCAGGGAGGAAGGGAATGCACAAGGGGATTCTCACGGCCGCCTGCGCGGCCGTGCTGCTGCTGGCCGCCTGTAGCGGCGAAGCCGATACCGCTCCCGGTGCCGACACCGGAACCGCGGCCGATACGGCGAGCGCGCCCGGTGCGATCACCGGCGAGGACGCGGCAGCGTCATCCGATGAAACCACCGCAACCCCTGCGACGTCCGACGCGAGGGGACTCGTGGACAAGGAAGGAAACCCGATAGCGCTGGTCGCGTTCGACAGCAACAGCGTACCGCTGTCCACGGCCACGCTGGGCGAACTGCCGTTCTTTTCGATGCCCGACAGCTACGGACCGGTGAATCCTCCGCGACAGCGCGCGTTCGCACGCTTCCCGTTTCGCCTGGGCGATGGCCTGCACTGGGTGGAGGGCGCGAGCTGGAACAGCCTGATCGGCGTCGCGCGCGAGGCGCGCCGCGACAAGGAATTTTCCCCGCGCGAACTGCGCCGCAATCTCGAGGCGGTATTCGAGCAGGCCGGTGCGAAGAAGGTCTTCGAGGGTCCGCTGGTCCGCGACCTGTATTACGGCCCGCAACTGGAAGACGAGATCGCCGGCAGCTTCCACGAAGGCGTGAACCTCGATGCCGACACGCCGACGACGGTGCACGTCATCCGCCAGGCGGACCGCACGATCTGGCTGCAGCTGTCCACGCATTCGCATGGTGCCGCGCTGGTGGTGGTGGAGGAGCGCCCGTTCACGGCTACCGCACGCTGGAGTGACGAGTTCCCGTATCTGACCCTGCCTGCGGCGTACGACGACAACGGCAGCGGCAAACAGCGCGATTTCGACATGTACCCGTTCTGGACCGGTGACACCTTCGAGGAAGTGGAGGGCAGGACCTTCACCACCGCCGTGCGCGGGGAGGAGCGCAGCTATTCGATGTACGAGGTGCGCCGGAACATCGAGGCGATGATGGCCGAGGCCGGCGGCACCCGGGTGTTCGAGGGCCGCATTCCGGAAGAGGCATCGGAGCGTTACGACGGCGATCTGAAGGGCTACTACAGCCGTGGCACCGGCTTCAGCTGGGACGACTACGATTCGCTGGTCTACCGGGTGAACCGACCCGACGGGCGCGAGGTATGGGTGCACGCGCGCCTGGAGTATCTCAACGCCGGCTGGGTGGTCGCCGAGCGGGAAGGTTTCGTGCAGACCGCGGCCCTGCTGCCGGCGTCGCAGCTGAAGCAGCAGCTCGACGCCGAGGGGCGCGTGGCGATCGAGGTCAATTTCGCCGTCGACCGGGCCGACATCCTCCCGGATTCGCAGCCGCAAATTGCGCAGGTGCTGACGCTGTTGCAGGGCGATCCTTCGCTGCGCCTGTCGATCGATGGCCACACCGATGCCACCGGCGAGGCCGCGCACAACCAGCGCCTGTCCGAAGCGCGCGCGCAGGCCGTGGTCGCGGCACTGACAGGCGAGGGCATCGATGCCCCGCGACTCCAGGCCCGGGGCCATGGGCAGTCGAAGCCGGTGGCTGACAACGACACCGACGAAGGGCGCGCCAAAAACCGGCGGGTCGAGCTCGTGAGGCTCTGAGCGCACTCCCGGCGGCGCGCCGACGGGGTGCCGTATGGCAGTGCGGGCGCGGACGCCGTCCGCGTCAGTCGATACCGGGCAGGCCGAAGAACGCGCGCGTGGTGGCCGTGGCATTCGCCGCGGTCGCCGCAACGGTTTCGCCGCGGTCGCGCGCCAGTTCCTCGACGATATGCGGCAGGAACATCGGCTCGTTGCGGCGGTCTTTCGGCATCGGCGACAGCGTGCGCGGCAGCAGGTAGGGCGCGTCGGTTTCCACCATCAGCCGGTTGGCCGGGATGTTCTTCACGATCTCGCGCAGGTGCGCACCACGGCGCTCGTCGCACAGCCAGCCGGTGATGCCGATGTACCAGTCCTGGTCGAGGTAGTCGAACAGTTCCTCGCGGGTGCCGGTGAAGCAGTGCACCACCGCCGGGCCAAGGCGGCCATCGAATTCGCGCATCACCGCCATGAAGTCCGCGTGCGCGTCGCGCTGGTGCAGGAACAGCGGCTTGCCGACGCCGTCGACGGCGAGGTCGACCGCGATCTGCAGCTGGCGTTCGAATGCCCGGCGCTGCGCCGGCCGCGGCGAGAAGTCGCGGAAGTAGTCGAGCCCGGTCTCGCCGACCGCCACCACTTCCGGATGCGCGTGCAGCGCGCGCATCTCGGCGTCGCACTCCTCGGTGTACTCGGCCGCGTGGTGCGGGTGCACGCCGGCGGTGGCATACAGCATGCCCGGGTAGGCCTGCGCCAGCTGCAATGCCTGCGGTGAATGCTCGCGGCTGGCACCGGTGATGATCATCCGGGTGACGCCGGCGGCCTGCGCGCGCTCGATCACCGCCGTGCGGTCACGGTCGAAGCTGTCGTGGGTGAGGTTGGCGCCGATGTCGATCAGTTGCACGGAAAGCACGTCCGCAAGCGAAAGACGCCATTGTAGGCAAGCGGCCGCGCCGGGCAGCCGCTTCTACAATGGTGCGGTGGGCACGCCGCGATTTCCGATCAAACCCCTGTTGCCCGAGATCCTCGGCAGCCTGCTCGTGCACACGCGCCTGGTGCTGGAAGCGCCGCCGGGTGCGGGCAAGACCACGCAGGTGCCCCTGGCGCTGCTCGACGCGCCCTGGCTTGCCGGACGTCGCATCCTGATGCTGGAGCCGCGTCGGGTGGCCGCGCGCAGCGCCGCGCACTTCATGGCGCGGCAGCTGGGCGAGGAGGTCGGCGGCACCATCGGGTACCGGATCCGCTTCGACAACCGGGTCTCGGCACGCACCCGCGTCGAGGTCCTCACCGAAGGCATCCTCACCCGCATGCTGCAGGACGACCCGGCTGCTCGACGGTGTCGGCGCGCTGCTGTTCGACGAGTTCCACGAGCGTCATCTCTCCGCCGACCTCGGCCTGGCGCTGGCACTCGATGTGCAGTCGCAGCTGCGCGAGGACCTGCGCATCGTGGTGATGTCGGCGACGCTCGATGGCGAACGCCTCGCGCGCTTCCTCGACGCGCCACGGCTGTCGAGCGCGGGCCGCAGCCATGCGGTGGAGATCGCGCATGTGCCGGCGCGGCGCGAGGAGTCGCTGGAAGTGCAGGCCCGGCGTGCAGTCGAACAGGCGCTGGGGCGCGCCATCCCGGTGACGTGCTGGTGTTCCTGCCCGGCCAGCGCGAGATCGGCCGCGTCAGCGCCGGGCTGGCTGCTGCCACGTTGCCGGCGGACACCGAGGTGCTGGCGCTGCACGGCGAACTGCCGGTCGAGCAGCAGGCGCGCGTGCTGCAGCCGGCGATGGATGGTGCCCGCCGCGTGGTGCTGGCGACCAATGTCGCCGAGTCGTCGGTGACCCTGCCGGGCGTGCGCGTGGTCGTCGACAGCGGCCTGGCGCGCGAACCGCGCTTCGATCCCAACAGCGGATTCTCGCGGCTCGACGTGGTGGCGATCGCGCAGGCGTCCGCCGACCAGCGTGCCGGTCGCGCCGGCCGCGTGGCGTCCGGCTGGGCCTACCGCCTGTGGCCGGAGTCGCAACGGCTGGAGCCGCAGCGTCGGCCCGAGATCGCCATGGTCGAGCTGGCCGGGCTTGCGCTGGAGCTCGCGGCCTGGGGCAGCGACCAGTTGCGCTTTCCCGATCCGCTACCGCCCGGTGCGCTGGCGGCAGCGCGCGAACTGCTGCAGCGCCTGGGTGCGCTGAGCGCGAACGCAGCCGTGACGTCGGCCGGCCGGCGGATGCTCGCGCTGGGCACGCATCCGCGGCTGGCGGCGATGCTGATCGCCGCACGCACGCCACGCGAGCAGGCACTTGCCGCCGACCTCGCGGCACTGCTGGAAGCCCGCGACCCGCTGCGCAGCCGCAGCGATGCGCTGGCCGAACGCTGGCGCGCGCTGGCCGCATTCCGCAGCGGGCGGATGCCGGCCGATGCCAGCCGGTCGGCGCTGGCCGCCATTGACGCCGCCAGCCGGCAATGGCGTCGGCGCCTGCGCTGCGAGGCCGCGCCGCCGGACCGGATCGAAGCCCATGAACTTGGCGACCTGCTGGCGCACGCGTTTCCGGATCGCATCGCCGCCCGGCACCCCGGCGATGCCCGCCGCTACCAGCTGGCCAATGGGCGCACCGCGATGCTGTTCGACGACAGCGCGCTGCGCGGCGAACCGTGGCTGGTGGTCAGCGAACTGCGCCATGAGCCGCGCGGCGATGCCTGGCTGCTGCGCGCGGCGCCGGTCGACGAGGCACGCCTGCGCATCGATTTCGCCGAGCGCTTCGTCGAGCACGAAGGCGCGGTGTGGGATGCGGACCGGCGCGCGCTGGTGGCCCGGCGCGAGTCGCGCTTCGACCGCATCGTGCTCGACAGCCGCGCGGCCGGGCGTGTCGACCCGGCGCAGGCCGCGCAGGCCCTGACCGACGCCGTGCGCGCGCTGGGCCTGCAGGTGCTGCCGTGGACCCCGGCGCTGCGGCAGTGGCAGGCGCGGGTGGTCTCGCTGCGCGCGTGGCTGCCCTCGCTGGAACTGCCGGAACTGGCCGACGCGGCACTGCTGGCCGATCTCGATGCCTGGCTCAGGCCCGCGTTCGCCGGCAAGACCCGGCTCGATGCACTGTCGGAGGCGGAGCTGGCCGACGCGCTGCGTTCGCGGCTGGACTGGAACCAGCGCCAGCAGCTCGACCGCCTGGCGCCTTCCCGTATCGACGTGCCCTCCGGCATGCAGCGGGCGATCATCTACGCGCTGGACCACGACGGCGCGCCGCAACCGCCGGTGCTGGCGGTCAAGCTGCAGGAACTGTTCGGGCTGGCCGATACGCCGCGCGTGGCCGATGGCCGCGTGCCGCTGCTGCTGCACCTGCTCTCGCCCGGTGGCAAGCCGCTGCAGGTGACCGCCGACCTGCGCAGCTTCTGGGACCGCACCTACCCGGAGGTGCGCAGGGAGATGAAGGGGCGGTACCCCAGGCATCCGTGGCCGGATGACCCCTGGAATGCCACCGCAACCCATCGGGCAAAGCCGCGCGGGACGTGATGGCTGCGTACTCGGTGGCGACAGTGATGCGACGTCGACTGCGCAATCGGACCAGGTGCGGCGCATGCGACGGCGAGCCGCGCAAAGCCGCTTGCGCCATGAGCGACGATGGGATCGCGGTTGCGCTGCGTCCACCCGACCCGCGCGGCAGGTGCCGTGCGCGGAAGAAACGGACGCGACCACAACGGGTCGTCGCGGGCTGAACAGTACCTAGCCCGCACTCATGCGCACGCGCGGCCACTCACGCATCTGCGACGGGTGGTAGCCGATATTGCGGCCGTCTGTTCCCCCCGATTTCCCACGGATGCGAGGAAAAACCATGAGCAAGTTCGACGTACTGCAGCATCGGGCGATGGCACTGGCGGGCCAGGTCGGTGACGGCCTGCGCCACGCGATGCCCGGCCACGCGGGCAAGTGGCTGCATACCGGCGCCACCCTCGGTGCCGCCCGCATGGCAGCGCACACCGCCAGCCGTTCGGTCCGCCGCCATCCCGCCATCTCCGGCTCCGTCGTGCTCGCCGTCGTCGCCGGTGCCGGGCTGTTGTGGTGGGCCAGCAAGCGCCGCAAGCAGCAGGAAATGCGCGGTGGCCGCGCCATCGAGGGCTCGTCCACCCGCGTCGAGGGCCGGCAGGACCGCAAGGGCGGCGGACGTCAGCAGCGTTCGCGCAACGGCGGCTCGTCGTCGGGCTCCGACACCTGAGTCATCCGACGGACCGCCAGGCGGTCCAGCAGGAAAACGGAACGCCGGCTTCGGGCCGGCGTTTCCGTGTCTGCGCGATGGTGCCGCGCGTGGCAGTCACAGGTGTCGGTTGGACGTCCGGGGGGGGGGTGCGGTCCCGGAACGACTCTCGTCCCAACCACCGCACCGGCAACCTGCCGACGTGCCAGGTCCGGGTCAGCGCTTGCGTTCGGCGAGTTCCAGCACGAAGCGGCTGCCGCCGCCTTCGCGGTCCTCGTACCAGAGCTGGCCACCGGCATTGGCGATGATCTGCTTGGCCAGCGACAGGCCCAGCCCGGTGGAATTGTTGTCGACCTCCGGGTTGCCGCCTTCGTGCATGCGCACGAACGGTTTGAACAGTTCGCGCTGGCGCGACGCCGGGATGCCCGGCCCGCGATCCTCGATCAGCAGCTGCCAGTAGCCCGGCGCACCCGGGCGGCAGGTGATGTCCAAGTCGCTCTCCGGCGCGTATTTCATTGCGTTGGTGACCAGGTTCTCCGCCACCTGGCGCAGCACGAGCGGGTCGATCGCCACCCGTGCGTCGTCCTGCATGGCCAGGCTGGTGATCCGCATGCAGCGCGACCGCGCCTCGAACTGCAGGCCGTAGCGGTTCTGCAGCCAGTCGATGGTCTCGTTGAGCGACGCGCTGGCGTTGCGCTCGGTGTCCTCGCGCCGGCTGCGCTGGGTTTCCAGGTAGCGCTTGATGTAGCCCAGCGCATCGCTGGCGCTTTCGTAGATGGTCTCGAGGTAGCGCGGCACGCGCTCCGGTCCCACGCCGTTGTTGCGCAGGATGTCGCTGGCGAACAGCACCGAGCTCAGCGGGTTCTTGAGATCGTGGGCAACCAGGTTCACCAGCTCCTGGCGCTCGCGCGCGACGCGTTCCAGGCGGTCGCGGGTGAGCTTCAGGCCCACGTGTGCGCTCACCCGGGCCAGCAGTTCCTCGGGCAGGAACGGCTTGGTCACGTAGTCCACCGCGCCGGCGTCGAAGGCGCGCAGCAGCTGCTCGCGGTCGCGCGCGGCGGTCAGGCACACCACCGGCAGGCGCATCAGCGGCTCACGCAGCTTGATCTCGGCCAGCACCGCGAAGCCGTCCATGCCCGGCATCAGCACGTCGAGGAGGATCAGGTCGGGCAGGGTCTCGCTGGCGATCGACAGGGCCTGTTCGCCGTTGCCGGCGCTGAACACCTCGTAGCCGTTTCGCGACAGCAATGCCCCCACAACCCGCAGGTTGGCAGGCTGGTCATCGACCACGAGGATGCGCCCGGCTACGACCTTCTTCACGTCCAGACAAGCCTGAATAGGAACGCGGGAAGGTAGCAGAACTCGCGGTGGGGGACTACGTGAAGCGGGGCGCGCGCGCCGGGTCGCGACGTTACTGGCTGAAGCGTTCAGCACCAGCCCGCGCGGCGGTTGCCTGCAACGGGCGCCACTCGCCCGGCGCGAGCCCGCCCAGACCCCAGGGGCCGATCGAAATCCGCAACAGCCGCAGGGTGGGCAGGCCGACCGCGGCGGTCATCCGGCGCACCTGGCGGTTGCGGCCCTCGCGCAGCACCACTTCGATCCAGTTGTCGGGGACCGACTTGCGGAAGCGCACCGGTGGATCGCGCGGCCACAGGTGCGGCGGCGCAGGCAGGCGGCGGACCTGCGGTGGCCGCGTCGGGCCGTCGTTGAGCACCGGCCCGGCCCGCAGCGCCTCCAGGCGGGCATCGTCGGCCTCGCCCTCCACCTGCACCCAGTACACCTTGGGCAGCTTGTGGCGCGGGTCGCTGATGCGGTGGATCAGTGCGCCGTCGTCGCTGAGCAGCAGCAGGCCCTCGCTGTCATGGTCCAGGCGCCCGGCCGGATACACGCCCGGCGGCAGCCCGAACCCGGCAAGCGTCGGCCGCTGCGGCGTGCTGCGGTCGGTGAACTGGCACAGCACCCCATGGGGTTTGTTGAACGCGACGAGCATGCGGGCGGCGCACGGGGCGGCGGCATGGACGGGCGTGGCAGCGGCCCGTCCACGCGCGACCGCTTCAGTCCCTGACGAAGCGCAGCGTCATCCGGTCGCTCTCGCCGATGGCGCGGTACTTCGCCGCATCGGCGGCGTCGTGGCGGTTGGTCGGCGGCAACGTCCACACGCCGTTCGGGTGGTCCCTGGTGTCGGCGGGGTTGGCGTTGATCTCGCTGCGCGCATCAAGGCGGAAGCCGGCGGCCTCGGCCAGCGCGATCACCGTCTGTTCGGCGGCGTAACCGGATCGGTCGTCGGCCGGCAGTTCGCGGTCCGCGCGGTGCTCGACCACGCCGAGGACGCCACCGGGCTTGAGCACCTTGTGGAAGCCTTCGAACATCGCCTGTGCATTGCCGGCCGAGAGCCAGTTGTGCACGTTGCGGAAGGTCAGCACCGCATCCGCCGAGCCGTCCGTGCCGAAGCGCGGTGCCGCCGGGTCGTAGCCGTGGATGGTCGCGCGGTCGAACACACTCGCCGGCTGGCGCTCGGCAAGCGCCCGGCGCCCGCGCTCCGCGGCCTCGCGACGGTTCTCGGCGACCGTCGCCGGATCCACGATCGCGCCCACGTAGGTGCCGCGCTCGCGCAGGTAGGGTGCCAGCAGTTCCATGTACCAGCCGCCGCCGGGCGCGATCTCCACGACGGTCATCTCCGGGCGGATGCCGAAGAAGGACAGCGTTTCCTTCGGGTGGCGCGCGCCATCGCGGGCGACGAACTCCGGGGTGCGCCAGCTGCCGGCGATCACCCGGTCGAGTGCCGCGGCGGTGTCGGCGCGTGCCGGCGTATCCGCAGCGGGGTCGGCGGTGACGGCGGTTGCGCCGCCACAGGCAACGAGCAACGCGGACAGCAACGGGGCGAACAGCATCGGCTTCATCGGCGTTTCCGGTTCCGGGACAGAGCGCAGAGCGTACCCGCGCTGGCGTCCGTCCACACGCTGCGGCCGCACGCCTTCGCGAGCCGGCAACCGGTTCCGCGCTAGGGTCGGTGCTTTCGATCGCCAGGAGCCCGCGCATGACCGCACCCCGTGACCTGCGCCCGCTGGGCCGTTCCGGCCTGCAGATCCGCCCGTTCGCGTTCGGTGGCAACGTGTTCGGCTGGAGCGTCGACGAAGCCACCACCTTCGCCCTGCTCGATGCATTCACCGCCGCCGGCTTCGCCTTCATCGACACCGCCGACGCCTACCCGGCCTGGGTGCCGGGCAACCGCGGCGGTGAATCGGAAACGCTGATCGGGCGCTGGCTGGCGCGCCGCGGCCGCCGCGACGACGTGTTCATCGCCACCAAGGTCGCGAAGTGGAGCGAACGACCCGGCCTGTCGCCGGACAACATCGCCCGCGCCGCCGACGAATCACTGCGCCGGCTGCAGGTCGAGACCATCGATGTCTATTTCGCCCACGAGGACGATCCGGGGGTGCCGATCGAGGACGTGCTGGGTGCGTTCTCGCGGCTGATCGAACAGGGCAAGGTGCGCACCATCGGCGCGTCGAACTTCAGCGCCGTGCGCCTGGCCGAGGCGCTGGAGATCGCCGAGCGCCATGGCCTGCCGCGCTACGAGGTGCTGCAGCCCGAGTACAACCTCTACGACCGCATGGGTTACGAGGCCGAACTCGAACCGATGGCGGTCGAGCACGGCCTCGGCGTGGTCAGCTACTACTCGCTGGCCAGCGGCTTCCTGAGCGGCAAGTACCGGAGTCGGGAGGATGCGGCGCGCAGCGCCGCGCGTGGCAGCACCGTTGTCGACCGGTACCTCAACCCGCGTGGCCAACGCATCCTCGCCGCGCTCGACGACATCGCCGCCGCGCACCGCGCAACCCCGGCGCAGGTCGCGCTGGCGTGGCTGGTGGCGCGGCCGTCGATCACCGCGCCGATCGCCAGCGCCACCACCACGGCACAGCTCGACGAACTGCTGCAGGCCGCGGCACTGGCCCTGTCCGCTGACGAAACCGCCGCGCTCGACGCGGCCAGCAGCAGCGAGTGACGGCCATGAGCCAGGCCGTCCGCAACCGTCGCATCGTCCTCGCAGCACGCCCGCGTGGCGAACCCGTCGACAGCGATTTCCGCCTCGACGACGAGGTGCTGCCGTTGCCGCGCAAGGGCCAGGTGCTGCTGCGCAACCACTGGCTGTCGCTGGACCCGTACATGCGCGGGCGCATGAATGCCGGCCGCTCCTACGTACGGCCGCTGGAGATCGGCGACACCCTCGGCGGGGCCACCGTGGCGCAGGTGGTCGAATCGATGCATCCGGAGTGGGCCCCCGGCGACTGGGTGCTCGCCTACGGCGGCTGGCAGGACTATGTGGTCGCCGAGGGCGACACGCTCACGCGCCGGCTCGATCCCACCACGCTGCCGCTGACCACCGCGCTCGGCGTCTATGGCATGCCCGGCTTCACCGCCTACGCCGGCCTGCACGAGATCGGCCGCCCGAAACCCGGCGAGACACTGGTGGTCGCGGCGGCGAGCGGCCCGGTTGGCGCGACCGTGGGGCAGATCGCGAAGTTGCGCGGCGCGCGCGTGGTAGGCATCGCCGGCGGCGAACGCAAGGTCGCGCACCTGCGCGACGAACTCGGCTTCGACGTCGCCCTCGACCATCGCGCGCCCGACTTCGCCGCGCAGCTCGCCGCCGCGGTCCCGGACGGTATCGACGTCTATTTCGAGAACGTCGGCGGGAAGGTGTTCGAGGCGGTGCTGCCGCTGTTCAACGACTTCGCCCGCGTGCCGGTGTGCGGGCTGGTCTCGCACTACAACGACACCGCGCCGCCGCCCGGTCCCGACCGGCTGCCGCAGGCGATGGGGCTGATCCTCAGCCGGCATCTCACCGTGCGCGGCTTCATCCAGAGCGACTTCATCGGCCTGTACCCGGAATTCCTGCGCGAGATGGGCGCGTGGCTGCGCGAGGACCGCATCCTCTACCGCGAGGACGTGGTCGACGGGCTGGAGCATGCGCCGCAGGGCCTGATCGGCCTGTTGCGCGGCGACAACTTCGGCAAGCGGCTGGTGAGGATCGTGCCGTGAGCAGCGCGTCTGCGCGGTCGCACCGGTGGCCACGACACAGGACCGCGTGCACGCGCACCGGGTTGCCCGGCCACGGAAGCTGACGTAGCGTTTCCGGCCAGTGCGGCCCCCTGTTCCGCGCCCCCGCCCAGTCCGATGAGCGTCACCGCCGATCTCGACGTGTGCACCCGCGTCGCCGTGGAATTCGCGACCAAGCTGATCCACGGCAAGTACGCCGGGGCGCATCTGCTGCTGTCGTCGGATGCACGCGACGACTGGCCGCCGTCAGCACTGCGCGAGGCCTACCAGGACCTCGTCGACTGGGCCGGGCCGGCGCCCGACCGCATCGAGGTCGCACGGACCCTGCGCGACTGGAAATACCGCGAGGACGGCGATCTCGGTGCCGTGTACCTGCTGCTGCATGGCGGCGAGACCGAGGGCATGACGGTCACCGTGAGCAGCGAACAGGATCGCCCGGTGGTGCGCGAGATCGACTGGGGGCGGACCTAGCTCCCGGCCTGCGCTCAGCCGCGGACGTCGCGGCCGCGCGTGCCGTCCGCCGGTGTGGTGGTGGGTTCCGGCGTGGTCTGCCGGGTGTGTCCGGCGGCCTGCGCGTGCACCCATTCGCGAAAGGCGAGGAAGCCGGGATGGTCCGCGGTGCGCGTCGGATAGACCAGGTAATGCCGCCACGGGGTCTGCAGCCGGTGCGGTGACAGCGCCACCAGCTGGCCCGCGTCCAGCAGCAGCTTGGCGCGGGTGACCCGCCCCAGCGCCACCCCCACGCCATCGAGCGCGGCGCGGTGGTGGGACTCGGAATCGTCGAACACCGCCACGTAGCGTGCCGGCGGTGCCTCGCCGGCGAGCTCGAACCAGCGTTCCCATTCGCCGTCCGGATCACCCAGCAACGGCCAGTCGGCCAGCCGCGTGCGCCCCTCGTCGCGCATGCGGGCGATCAGCGCGGGGCTGGCCATCGGCACCAGCCATTCCTCCAGCAGTGGTTCGGCGACCACGCCGGGCCAGCGTCCGTGGCCGACGCGCATCGCCGCATCCACGTGCGGCTCGGCGTGGAAATCGACCAGCTGCTCGCTCGACAGCAGGCTGAATTCCACTTGCGGATGCAGGCGCAGGAAATCGCCGAGGCGCGGCACCAGCCATGCCGAGGCCATCGTCGGCGTCACGCTCAGGGTCAGCACATGGCCGCGCCGCGCCGGCCACGGCTGCAGCGCCTGCGCGATCGCCTCCAGGTGCGGCGCCACCTGCTCCAGCAGGCGCCGCCCGGCCGGCGTCGGCACCACCCCGCGCGCGTGCCGCTGCAGCAGGGGTTCGCCCAGGCGCTTCTCCAGCGCGCGGACCTGGTGGCTGAGGGCGCTGACGGTGAGGTGCATCGATTCCGCGGCGCGGGTGATGTTTCCGCTGCGCGCGGCGGCGACGAAACCCTGCAGCGCATGCAACGGGGGTCGGGACATCGGCTTGAATCCTGTTCAAGGCTGTGCGGAAAAACCGTCGCTTTCTGCCGCCGCAGCCTGCGCCTATCTTCGATTGCACTCAAGACAGGAGCCGACCGATGAGCATCTTCCGCGACCTGCTGTTCCTGCATGGCCACATCACCGACGTCGAACTCGCCCGCTCGCTGGCCGGTGCCGACGTGGTTTCCGACGAACCCGGCGCATCGGCGGTTCCGGCGCCAGCGTCGGCATCCGCAACCACTGGCCGCGAGGACGACCACGCGATACCGCCGTGCGCCACGGGTGCCTGCGCCTGAAACGCAGGAACCCCGCCGGAGCGGGGTTCCCGTTGCAGCGCCGGTGTCGGGCCGGTCAGTGCGCCAGCTGTGCCAGCGCCGCGTTGAAGGTGGCGCTGGGGCGCATCGCCTGCGCGACCCGGTCGAGCGCCGGGTGGTAATAGCCACCAATGTCGACCGCATTGCCCTGCGCGCCGTTGAGCTCGCCGATGATCGTCGCCTCGGCGCCGGCGAGCGCCTGTGCCAGCGGCGCGAACGTGGCCTTGAGTTCCGCATCCTCGTCCTGCGCCGCCAGCGCCTGCGCCCAGTACAGGGCGAGGTAGTAGTGGCTGCCGCGGTTGTCGAGCTGGCCGAGCTTGCGCGCCGGCGAACGGTCGTTGTCGAGGATCCGGCCGTTGGCGGCATCCAGCGCCCGTGCCAGCACCTTGGCGCGTGCGTTGCCCTGGGTCTCGCCGAGGTGCTCGAGCGAGGCGGCCAGGGCGAGGAACTCGCCCAGCGAATCCCAGCGCAGATAGTTCTCCTCGACGAACTGCTGCACGTGCTTGGGCGCCGAGCCGCCGGCACCGGTCTCGAACAGGCCGCCGCCGGCCATCAGCGGCACCACCGACAGCATCTTCGCGCTGGTGCCCAGTTCCATGATCGGGAACAGGTCGGTGAGGTAATCGCGCAGCACGTTGCCGGTGACCGAGATGGTGTCCTCGCCGCGGCGGATGCGCGCCAGCGACTCGCGCATCGCCTCCACCGGCGCGAGGATGCGGATGTCGAGGCCTGCGGTGTCGTGATCCTGCAGGTAACGCTCGACCTTGGCGATCAGCTGCGCATCGTGCGCGCGCTGCGGATCCAGCCAGAAGATCGCCGGCGTGCCGGAGAGGCGCGCGCGGGTCACCGCCAGCTTCACCCAGTCCTGGATCGGCGCGTCTTTCGTCTGGCACATGCGCCAGATGTCGCCGGCTTCGACCGCATGCTCGAACACCGCGTTGCCGGCCTGGTCGGTGACGCGCACGGTGCCGTCGGCGGGAATCTGGAAGGTCTTGTCGTGGCTGCCGTACTCCTCGGCCTTCTGCGCCATCAGGCCGACGTTGGGCACGCTGCCCATGGTGGCCGGGTCGAATGCGCCGTTGGCCCTGCAGTCCTCGATCACCGCCTGGTAGATGCCCGCGTAGCTGCGGTCCGGGATCAGCGCCTTGGTGTCCTGCAGCTGTCCCTGTGCGTTCCACATGCGGCCGGAGTCGCGGATCATCGCCGGCATCGACGCATCGACGATGACGTCGCTGGGCACGTGCAGGTTGGTGATGCCCTTGTCGGAGTTGACCATCGCCAGGCCCGGGCGCTGCGCGTACAACGCATCGATGTCGGCGCGGATCGCCGCCTGCTGCGCTTCGGGCAGCGAGGCGATGCTGGAGTACAGGTCGCCGATGCCGTTGTTGGCATCGAAGCCGGCCTGCGCCAGCACGTCGGCGTGCTTCGCCAGCGCGTCGCCGTAGAACGCGTGCACCGCCACGCCGAACATGATCGGATCGGAGACCTTCATCATCGTGGCCTTGAGGTGCAGCGAGAACAGCACGCCCTGCGCCTTCGCATCGTCGATCTCGCGGGCGATGAACGCCGACAGCGCCTTGCGGCCCATCACCGCGGCATCGACCACTTCACCGGCCTGCACCTTGACCGCGTCCTTCAGCACCGTGGTGCTGCCGTCGGTGGCGACCAGCTCGATCTTCAGCGCGCCGGCGGCGTCGATCGTCGCCGAACGCTCGCTGCCGTAGAAATCGCCGGACTCCATGTGCGCCACGTGCGACTTCGACTCGTTGCTCCACTTGCCCATCCGGTGCGGATGCTTGCGCGCATACGCCTTCACCGACGCCGGTGCGCGACGGTCGGAATTGCCCTCGCGCAGCACCGGGTTCACCGCGCTGCCCTTGACCCGGTCGTAGCGCGCCTTGGTGTCGCGCTCGGCGTCATCCGCCGGCTCGTCGGGGTAGGCGGGCAGGTCGAAGCCCTGCGCCTGCAGTTCGCGGATCGCGGCCTTGAGCTGCGGCACCGAGGCGCTGATGTTGGGCAGCTTGATGATGTTGGCTTCCGGCGTCTTCGCCAGCTCGCCGAGTTCGGCGAGGTCATCCGCCACGCCGGCATCGCCAAGGCGCTCCGGGAACTGCGCGAGGATGCGCGCGGCCAACGAGATGTCGCGCGTCTCGACGTCGATGCCGGCGGTGGCGGTGAACGCCTGCACGATCGGCAGCAACGACTGCGTGGCCAGGAACGGAGCTTCGTCGGTCAGCGTGTAGAGGATCTTGGGCGTGCTGGACATGGGCGGGTCATCTCGCTGTGTGTCGGGGAGCGCGGGCCGGAACATGGCGCATGGCGGTGGGCCATGGCAGGTGAGGCGTGTTCCGGATGTGCCGACAGCGGGAGGCGTCGGCGCATGGCCGGCCATTGTCGCCCGTTTGCCGGAGCGAGGGAAAACCGCGGCGGAAGTGCGGGCGCGTATCCGTGGACGGCCCTCGGCGGCAATTGACGCGACGGTGTCAGAATTTTCCTACACGGCATCGGGCAGGCTGCCGACAGATTCGGCAAAGTGCCGCGGTCATAGTGGTCGACACGCCCCGGCGGCACGGCTCATGCAGAAGCATGGAACGCAGCTCCGCAAGGGAACACGGGCCGCCATCTGAGCAGTGGGGACATCTGCCGGGCCGGGGCGTTTTCTTCTTCGATGCGTGCCTGTGCACATGGTGCAGGCGTGCCGATCCCTTCCGGGATGGTCGCTGGTCTGCCTTCAGTGGCGCACGCGCCCCGGACACGCCGGCGGCGGCGTGCCTGTCTTCGTGCCAGTTCCTGCTTGAAGCACGGACACCCGAAGCGACCGCTCAGCCGGTGCGCAGCGCCTCGTACGCCTGCAGGTGGCAGTAGGCCGCGGCCAGCAGCGGGGCCGTTTCACCGGCCGCCCGCACACGCGCGAGCATGTCGCCGACGATATGCGCGGCCTCCACCCTTCGGCCCGCCTCCAGGTCATGCAGCATCGACGCCTTCAGCGGCGAACCGGCCCGGGTCAGCTGCCCCAGCGCGGTGGCGCGCGCGCTGTCGGGCACCGGATGCCCGGCGGCCGCGGCGGCGGCGAGGGTTTCGGCATACAGCGCGGTGATGACTCCCGCACCCTCGTCGGTGGCGACGATGCCGCCGACGCTCGCGCGCATCAGGCAGGTGGCGGCGGCAAGGGTCGCGAGGAAGGTGAACTTGATCCACTGCTCGCGGGCGATGTCGTCGGCATGCAGGTGGTCGATGCCGGCCTGTGCGCAGGCCTGCGCGAATGCGGCGCAGCGCGCGCCGGGCGCGCCGTTGCGTTCGCCGAAGGTGATCGACGCGGCGCTGCCATGGTGGACGATGCTGCCGTTATCGGCCTTGCTGACGCTGATGAAACACAGGCCGCCGATGACCTGCCCGGCGCCGAAGCGGGCATCCAGCAGCGGGTAGTGGCGCAGGCCGTTGAGGATCGGCAGCACCGCGGTGCCGGGACCTATGGCCGGGGCGATCGCGTCCATGGCGCTGTCGAGGTCATAGGCCTTGCAGCTCAGCACGGCGAGGTCGTATGGCGCCTGCGCGACCGCATCGGCCAGGGCATCGGCGGTGAGGCAGCGCACCGGCAGGCTGGCGTCGCCGAGCGGGCTGCGCAGGCGCAGGCCATCGGCGGAAAGCGCGGCAGCGCGCGCCGGTCGCACCAGGAAGGTCACGTCCACGCCGGCCTGTGCGAGCCGGCCACCGAAATAGCCGCCGGTTCCACCGGCGCCGAGCACCAGGATGCGCATGTCATCGGTCCTGCCGTCTGGGGCGTTCCATGGTAGCCGCGTGGCCTACGCACAAAAGACAACGGGCGCGGCGGAAGCCGCGCCCGTCGGGCCATCACGTATGCCAGTGAGCTGCTACTGCACGGTGAACTGCTGGCTCTGCACCACGTTGCCGTCCATCGAGATCTCGACGGTGTAGGTGCCGGCCGGCCAGTCTTCCTGGTTGTTGATGCGGAAGTTGGTCACGCCCGGGCCGCTGAGCTCGAGACGCTGGCTGGTCTCGTCGACCAGCTGGCCGTCCTGGAACGTCCAGCGCGCACGCACGTCGGTGGCGGTCGGGGTATCGGCACGGGTGACGACCGAGGCGACGATGGTGCGGTCACTGCGGGCGAAGGTCGTCTTCGGCTCCGCCACGCGCTCGTTGCCGGTGGCCGCCGTGCCCAGCACCACTTCGCTGACCATCGCGGCCTGCGTCGGCTGGGCGGTGACCGGGTTGGCTGGCTGTGCCACCGGGTCGGCGGGGGCGGGCGCACTGGCCGGTGGCGTGGCGGTGGCCGGCTGGTCGCGCTTGCAGGCACCCAGAGTGGTGGCGCAGGCGATGGCGGCGGCAAGTGCGAGCAGGCGGTACTGGCGGGTTGCGGTCATGGTGGGTCCTCGTGCAGGGAAGGAGGGGGAATCCTGGGTCGGCTCAGTCGTCGCTGCGATCGCCGGAGCGCGGTGGGATGCGCAGCACCTGGCCGGGCTGGATCATGTCGGGGTCGTCGAGCAGGTCGCGATTGGCCTCGAAGATGTCCTTCCAGTGGTTGGCCGAGCCGTAGTACTGCTTGGAGATGCGCGAGAGGTTCTCCCCCTTGGCGACCGTGTGCGAACGCTCGTCGAGGACCGCTTCGGTGGACTCAACCGAGCTGCTGACCGAACCGAAGTCGGCGCCACGGGCCGGCTCCTCGGTGCTGTCGACGCTGCCGCGGACCCTGGAGAAGTCCGCGCCCGGGGTTGCGGGCGTCTGGGTGGCGGAGCCGCCGCGGCCTTTCAGCGAAAGCGAGGCCGGGTCGGGGGTCTTGCGGGTATCACTCATGCGGAAGGCTCCATCGCGGGGGTAACCGCCGCAGGCTCCCATGGCCTTTGTTAAGGCCGCATCGCGCCGGCGTGAAACACCGCGCGACCCCGAGAATTCGTCCCCGACCGGCTTACTGACGCAGTTCGCGGCGCGTCGGCGGTGCCGGATGCCCGGGCGTCGCCCGCCAGGGATTGATGTCCAGCCCGCCGCGGCGGGTGTAGCGCGCTTCCACCGACAACGCCGCCGGCTCGAGGCGCATCAGGTCGAGGAAGATGCCCTCCACGCACTGTTCGTGGAAGCCGGCGTGCTCGCGGTACGACACCAGGTAGCGCAGCAGGCCGGCCGGGTCGAGCCGCGGTCCGTGCCAGTCGATGCGCACGCTCGCCCAGTCGGGCTGGCCGGTGACCGGGCAGTTCGACTTCAGCAGTGCGGAGGCCAGCACCTCGCGCACAGGCGCGGTACCGGTTATGGCGAGATGCGTCGGGTTGGGCGGGCCGTAATCGTCGATGTCGACGTCGAGCAGATCGAGGTCTGTGGCCGCTTCGGCGGTGCCATCGAAGGGCGGCAGCCCGAAGGCGACGTCGACCGGTGCGCCCACCACGGTGGAGAGGTCGGCGGCGATGCGGGCCCGCACCGTGTCGGCGCTGTCGTGGCGGGTGCCGTTGAGCGAGTTCAGATAGAGCTTGAGCGACTTCGATTCCACCAGGTTCGGCGAATCAGCCGGCACCGACAGGGTGGCGGTGGCCACCGCCGGTTTGCCGCGGCCATCGAGCCAGCCCAGTTCGTAGGCGTGCCAACGGTCGACGCCGGTGAACGGCAGGGTCGCGTCGACGGCGATGCCCAGCGTGGCACGCGACGGTGCACGCGGGATGGCGAACAGCAGTGACGGGTCGTACTGCGCGGGATAGGCGACGCTGCGCCCGAGGCTGGAATCGTGCGGGGAAGTCATGCGCACATTCTAGGTGGCGCTGGCCGCACGCCCGCGGAACGGCGTGCGGCGCGGCATGGGGTCAGCCGGCGCGTTTGCGGTTGCGATCGCCATCGCCGTCGCCGTCGCCGTCGAGATAATCCAGCGTCGCCTGCAGCATCGCCCGCAGGCCGAGGTCGAGCGCGGACTCGTCGACGTCGAACTTGGGCGAATGGTTGCTGGGCGCGCTGGCGGCGTCGGCGCCGACCGTGGTCGCGCCGACGAAGAAGAACAGCCCCGGCACCTCCTGCGCGTACAGCGAGAAATCCTCCGCGCCCATCACCAGCGGCATCTCCACCACATTGGCGGCACCGGCGGCGGCTTCCAGGCTCGGGCGCATCCGCGCGGTCAGGGCCTCGTTGTTGAAGGTCACCGGGTTGCCTTCTTCGGCCGGGATCTGCGCCTCCACCGTGGCGCCATTGGCGGCGGCCACGTGCTCGGCCACCGAAGCCAGGCGCCGGAAGACATCCGCGCGCATGGCCTCGTCGAAGGTGCGGATGGTGCCGACCAGTTCCACCGAGTCCGGGATGATGTTGTAGCGGATGCCGCCATTGATCGCGCCGAAGGTGAGCACCACCGGCTGCCTGCTGATGTCCATCTGCCGGCTGACGATCGCCTGCGACTGGTTGACGATCTGCGCGGCGGCGAGGATGGGGTCGACCCCGCCCCAGGGCCGCGAGCCGTGGGTCTGGCGGCCGATCACCTTCATGCCGAAGCGGTCCGACGCCGCCATCGTCGGCCCGGCGCGCACGCCGATGGTGTCGGCGTTGAGCGTGCTGAAGACATGCAGGCCGAACACCGCGTCGGGCTTGAAGCCGGCGAACACGCCTTCCTCCAGCATCAGCCGGGCACCGCCTTCCTCACCCTCCGGCGCGCCTTCCTCCGCCGGCTGGAACACGAACAGCACCTCGCCCGCCAGCTGCTCGCGCATGCCCACCAGCGCCTCGGCCACGCCCATCAGGATCGCGGTGTGCGCATCGTGGCCGCAGGCGTGCATCACCCCGGTGCTCTGGCCGCGATAGGTGTCGGTGGCGGTCGAGGCGAACGGCAGCCCGGTGGCCTCGGTCACCGGCAGCGCGTCCATGTCGGCGCGCAGTGCCAGCCGCGGCCCGGGGCGGCCGCCCTTGAGCACGGCGGTCACGCCGTGGTGGGCGATGCCGGTGCGCGGCTCCAGGCCCAGGCTGCGCAGATGGTCGGCGACCTTCGCGGCGGTGCGCGTCTCGCGGTTGGACAGTTCCGGGTGCTGGTGGATGTCGCGTCGCCAGTCCACGACCTTTTCCTGCAGCGTGGTCGCCGCCCGGGTGACCTCGGCGCGCTGGGCGTCGGCGGCACTGGCGATGGTGGCGGGGAGGACGAAACAGTAGGCGAGCAGCAGCGTGACGGCGCGACGTGGCATGGCGGTTCCCCGGATGGCCCAGGACCCGGATCGTAGCGCGCTCACCGTCGCGCAGGCGCCGCGGTGCGTCTGCATCGCCCCGGCGGGAGTCAGGTCGACCAGCGAGTGGCGGGGCGGTGTGCCCGCGCCGCCTTCAGGGCGGGTCCTTGCGACCCAGCAGGATGCGGACCAGCGCGTACAGCGCGCCGATGCCGATTCCGAGTCCGATCCACTGCAGCAGGGTCATGCGTATCTCCCGGGCACGGAGGGGCCCGCCAGCATAGTCCAGCGCACCAGCGCCGCCGGCACTCACGTGTCCCGCACCGTCGATCCCCATAAAGTGGGTAGCCGGAAACCCCGTTCGCCAAGGCCCGCATCGGCACACACTGTGCACGCCATGCTCAGAATGTGACGGTTAACATGTTCCTGCTGCGGTTTCTGCCGCCATTTGTGCTGTCCGTCCGCTTCCGGAGACCTGTCATGACCCCTTCCCGATCCCGTCGCTACGCGTACGCGATCCATCCATTGCATGCCGTCATGCTGGCTGGCGCGCTGGCGCTGTTCCTCGGTGCCGCACTGAGCGACTTCGCCTATTTCCGCAGCTACGAGATCCAGTGGCAGAACTTCGCCTCCTGGCTGATCGTCAGCGGCCTGGTGTTTTCGGCCGTCGCCCTGCTGTTCTCGCTGTTCGACCTGCGTGGCGCGGTGCGCACACGTGGCGCCGTCATCTACGCGCTGGTCGTGGTGGCGATGTGGGTGGTCGGCTTCTTCAACGCGCTGATGCATGCGCGTGACGCCTGGGCAAGCATGCCGGGCGGGCTGGTGATGTCGTTGATCGTGGTCGTACTGGCGCTGGTCGCGACCTTCATGGGGTTCAGCACCGCGCGCACGGGAGAACTGAAATGAGCCGTACTTCCCTCACCCTCGCCGCGGCGCTGGCCGTGTCGCTGGCCGCCTGCAACCCGGCGCCGGAGCCGACGCTGCAGTACGGCTCCGACGTCAACCTCCCGCAGCCCAAGCGCGGCCTGCTGCCGCAGATGGTGATCGCCAGCCCCGACACCTGGGGCGACCAGCTTCCGGCCGTGCCGGATGGTTTCGAGGTGCGCGCCATCGCCACCGATCTCGGCATCCCGCGCCAGACCCTGGTGCTGCCCAACGGCGACATCCTCGTGGCCGAGGGCCGTGGCGGCAACGCACCCAAGCTCAAGCCCAAGGACGTCATCGCCGGGCCGATCAAGGCCGCGGGCACCACCTCGGTCAAGAGCGGCAACCGCCTGACCCTGCTGCGCGATGCCGATGGTGACGGCGAGTACGAGCTCAAGACGGTGTTCGCCGAGAACCTCAACGCGCCGTACGGCCTCGCCCTGATCGGCAACAACCTGTACGTGGCGAACCAGGACGCGGTGGTGCGGTTCGACTACCAGCCCGGCCAGACCCAGGCCAGTGGCGAGCCGGAACTGCTCACCCTGCTGCCGTCCGACATCAACCATCACTGGACCAAGGCGATGACCGCCAGTGCCGATGGCCGCTTCCTGTATGTCGGCATCGGTTCGAACTCCAACATCACCGAGCGCGGCATGACCGCCGAGGAAAACCGGGCGATGGTGTGGGAGATCGACGCCGCGACCGGCATGCACCGCGAGTACGCGACCGGTCTGCGCAATCCCACCGCGCTTGCGATCGAGCCGACCACCAGCCAGCTGTGGGCGGTGGTCAACGAGCGTGACGAGATCGGTCCGGACCTGGTGCCCGATTACCTGACCTCGGTGCAGGACGGCGGCTTCTACGGCTGGCCGTGGGCGTACTGGGACGGGCAGGTGGATGACCGCGTGCGTCCGCAGAATCCGGACAAGGTCGCCGCGACGATCACGCCCGACTACAGCATCGGTGCGCACGTCGCGTCGCTGGGCGTGGACTTCTCGTCGCCGGTGATGGGTCCGGAGTTCGCTGAAGGTGCCTTCGTCGGCATGCACGGCAGCTGGAACCGTTCCGAGCCGGTCGGCTACAAGGTCGTGTTCGTGCGCTTCCAGAACGGTCGCCCGGTCGGCCAGCCGATCGACTTCGCCACCAACTTCCGTGACGACGACGGCACCACCCGCGGCCGCCCGGTCGGCGTGACGGTGGACCCGCGTGGCGCGGTGATCATCGCCGACGACCTGGCCAACATCATCTGGCGCGTCTCGCGCGTCGGTGGCCCGGCGGTGACGCCGCCGCCGGTGACGACCCCGGGCGATGCCGTGCCGGCCGACGCGACCGCGCCGGCCACCGACGCGGCACCGGCGGACACCGCCGCGCAGTAACTGCCACCAGCAGCGTCTGTTCCGAAAGCGCGGGAGGCCTGGCCTCCCGCGTTTTTTTATGCCGGCGAACGGCGGGCTGCCAGCGCTACTTGCGCTTTGCCCGCGACGCGCGCGCGCGTTTCTTCGCCGGTGGCGCGGCGGCGTTGGCAGGCCGCAGGGTGTCGGCGGCGGGCATCTGCTCCACGGCCGACAGCACGTCGAGGTAGGCCATCAGGTGGTGCAGGTAGCCGGGCGACGCGTCGCGCATCAGGGTGAGCGCGCGGTGCACGAGGTTGGCCGAATTCAACGGCCCGGCATCGGTGGTGGCCGGTGCCAGGGCCTCGCGCGTCTGTCCTTCGATGCGCAGCTGTGCCCACAGCGCCCGCAGCGGCTGCAGCGCCGGCAGGGCCGGATAGGCGGCGCGGGATGGAACGCCATCGACCGCATGCGCATCGCGCCAGCGGGCTTCCTGTTCGAGCGTGGCCAGCAGCGGGCCGAACATCGCGGTGGATGCCGCGTCCGCGCTTGGCCGATGGCCGCAACACGCGCGTTCGACGGGAGTGGCTTCCAGCGCCAGGAGCCGCTGCGCGAGGGCGTCGCGCAGTGCATCGTCCGCGCCTTCCATGCGACGACGCAGCGCGTCGATGTGTCCGCGGCGCAGCGCGTCAACAGGCCGGAGTCCGGCGATGCCGGCGGGTGCGTCAGCCGCCATGGGCCGCCGACTGCTGGCGCGGCACCGGCGCCATCTCCACCCGGCGGTTGCGCGCACGTCCCGCCTCGTCGGTGTTCGGCGCCACCGGTTGTTCGGCACCGAAGGCGGCGGCGAACACCGACGCGGCCGGCACGCCATGCTCGACCAGCGCGCGGGTCACGGTGAGCGCGCGCTGTGCCGACAGTTCCCAGTTGTCGGCGAACTGGCGGTTGCTGCCGCGGATCTGCCGGTCATCGGTGAAGCCGCTGACCATCAGGATCTCGTCGCGCGTGCCGAGATAGCCCGACAGCGGACCGGCCAGCGTCGCCAGCAGGTCCACGCCCTCGGGTTGCAGGCGGTCGGAGTTGAGCGCGAACAGCACGCTGCCGCGGATGCCGATGCGGCCATCGACCAGGGTGATGCGCCCGGCCGCCAGCGGCGCCGCGAGCGCGTCCTCCAGTGCCTGGCGTCGCTGCTCCTCCGCTTGGCGCTGTTCGATCTCCTGCTGCAGCTGCACTTCAAGGTGCAGCTGTACGCCGATCACGCCGACCAGGATCAGCACGAACACGCCCAGCAGCACCGACATCAGGTCGCCGAACGCGGCCCAGACCGGTGCCCCGGCGCCGTCGTCGACCTCGACTTCCAGGCTCATGCGTCGACCCGGTCGCGTACGCGGGGCAGCTGTCGCAGCTCCTCGATGATCTGCTTCTGCGCCAGCACGCTGAGGTCGACCACTTCGCGCGCCTGCGCAACGTAGTAGGCGAGCTGTTCGTCGCTGCGGGTGGCGGTGGCGTCGAGCGTGGCGCCGATGCCGTCGAGCCGCTCCAGCAGCCGTTCGTTGCTGGCACCGAACAGTTCCACCGCACCGGCAAACGCCTCGCCAAGGCTGGCGACTTCGGCCGCACCCACGCCGACGCGGGTGGCGGCGTCGTCGAGCTTGCCGGTCTCGCCTTCGACCTGTGCAACGAAGCGATCGCCCACCCGCTCCAGCAGGCCGGCACTGGTGGACACCAGCGCGTCGATCGCCTCGCGCTGCTGCACGGAGGCATGGTTGACCGCGTCGAGCAGGGTGGCCAGCGTGTCCATCAGCTGGGTGCGCTCGGCGAGCAGCTCGGTGTCGCGGACCATGCTGTCGGACAGCTTCTGCCGCAGTTCCGCCACCACTTCCGCGGCTGCGCGCGGGGCTTCCGATGCCACCTGCACCAGGGTGGCAATTTCGGCGATGGTGGCACTGGCATGCGCCTGCGCCTGCTCGCCGATCTGCTGCGCGGTGCGTGCGAGCGCGTCGCAGATCGCCTGCTGGCGTTGCGCGGCCTCATCGCCGATGCGTGCCCAGTCCGCGCGCAACGCGGTGCCGATTGCGCTGAACTCGCGGGTCCATGTCGCCAGGCGTTGTTCGTCGCCACTGGCGAGCGCGTCCTGCAGGCGCGCGTGCGAGGCCGCGATGTCGTCCAGCAACGTCTGTGCCCTGCTGGCGAGCCCGTCGCCGGCGGCCACCAGCGCGGCCTGCTGCTGGGCGACGAGTTGCGCGTGCTGCGCCTGCTGGCGTTCGAGTGCGGCGTCCCATGCGCTGCCGATGCGTGCGGCGGTCCCGTCCAGTTGCGTGGCGACCGCATCGACCAGCGTGGCGGCGTGCTCGGTGAACCGCGTGCCGACCTGGTCCATGCGATCGCGGGTGGTCGCCGCCAGCGCTGCCTGGGCCTCGCGCTGCTGCTCGAGCGCCTGCCGCCACAACGTGGCCATGGCGTGGCCGTTGGCTTCGACGCCGGCCGACAGTGCCTGCAGCTGGCTGTCGACCGCGGCGGCGACGGTCTGGTGCAGGCGCGTGGTCTCGCGCGTCACCGCTTCCATCGTCGTCGCCACCACCGGCTGCAATGCGTCGCCGAAGGCGCGTGCGCTGTCGCTGGCGCTGCGCTGCAGCGACTGTTCGACCGAGGCGGCGAGGCGTTCGTAGGCCGCGGCGGTGCCGGCGTGGAAGCTGTCCTGCTGCGCGGTCTGGTGCGCATGCGCGGCCTGCGCCTGGCGGTCCAGCGCGGCCATCATGTCCTGCAGGCGCTCCACCAGCGCCGGCATCACGGTGGACTGCGCGCGCATCAGTTGCAGGGTTTCGTCGCGCTGTTGTGCCGGCGAGTGCAGGCGCAGGGTGGTGGCGATCGCACTGTCGAGGCGCCGCACCACGGCCGCGCGTTCGCTGCGGCACAGCGCCGACAGCAGGCCCAGCATCGACGAGGCGGCGACACCGGCGATCGAGGTGCCGAATGCGACACCCAGGCCCTCGACCGGGGCGGCCAGCGAGTCGCGCACCGCCTGCAGGTCGCTCGCGGTCTGCAACGCCATCCCGGTGCCGCGCAGGGTCAGCAGCATGCCGAGCAGGGTGCCGAGCATGCCCAGCAGCACCAGCATCCCGACCAGGTACGGCGTCAGCGACGGCACCGGCAGCGGTACCCGGCCTTCCTCCACGCGCAGGCGCACCACGCCACGCAGGGCGGCATCGACCTGCTCCAGCCAGTCCGCCAGCACCGCGGGCGGTTCGGCCAGCCCGTCGAGCGCGCGGTCCAGCGTCGCGGTGGCCTGGCGGTAGCGGTGCAGTTCGAGGGCGCCGACCAGGTACAGCGCAGCGATCAGCAGGGTGACCGCCAGCGCCAGCGTATGGCTGCCGAGATAGCCGGCGCCGATCCAGCCGATGGCCAGCAGGCCGGTGGCGAACACCGGCCAATGGATGAGATGTCTGTTCATGCGTCCACGGAAGAAGGGCGAAGCGCGGCGACCAGCGCATCGACGGGTTGGAAGCGGAGGTCGAGTTCGGCCAGCAGCACCTGCCGGGCGTCCTCGCGGAACGGGCGGTACCAGCCATCGGCCTGGGCCGTTGCGCCGTCGCTGCGCTGCAGGCGTTCGCAGTGCGCGGCCAGCAATGCGGGCACCGGCGCCAGCAACGCATGCTCGCGCGGGCTGAGCACGCCTTCGAGCACCGCGTCGACCGCCGCCAGCCGGGCCTGAAGCGGCGACTGCCGTGCCAGGCGGTCGCGCAGCTGTCCGCGCAGGCGCCCGGTCGCCGCCTGCATCGCGCGCTGCAGCGACTGGCAATGGCGCAGCACCGCGGCAGCGGCGGCGTCGCTGCCGGCATCGGCCGCGGGCCAGCCACGCTCGGCGGTGATCGATTGCACGAGCTCCTCGCGCACGTGCGCGCAGGTGTCGGCGTCCACATCGGACCCGGCGTCGTCGTCCACCGCGGCAGGGCCATCCAGCGCACGCGACAGGGCGACCGCACGCGGCCAGTCCAGCCATTCCCCGAGCCGGGCCGCCGGCGCCTGCGGTGGCGGCATCGGCGTGGCCCCCGCGATCCGCGCCAGCAGGCGGGGCAGGGTGGAGGCTGGAACGGGTGCCCGGAGCTGGGCTTGCTGCATGCGACTGGCCAAAAGACGGCCATTTTACAGTGCCGGCGGGGTGCGCCGGGCCCGTGGCGCCTGAAGCGTTCCTACCCGCGGGGTATCATCACCGGTCGCAGGACCCCCCTTTCACCACAGGACAGGACATCGACGTGGCAGTGAATCAGCAGCAACTCGACAGGATCGCCTCGGGCAAGGGCTTCATCGCCGCGCTGGACCAGAGCGGCGGCAGCACGCCCAAGGCGCTGAAGCTCTACGGCATCGACGAATCGGCGTGGTCCGACGAGGCCGGGATGTACGACCTGGTGCACCAGATGCGCACCCGCATCGTCACCAGCCCGGCATTCACCGGTGAGCGCATCCTCGGCGCCATCCTGTTCGAGCGCACCCTCGACGCCAGCTTCGCCGGCCAGGACGCCGCCAGCTTCCTGTGGAACGAGAAGCAGGTCGTGCCGTTCCTGAAGATCGACAAGGGCCTGGAAGACGAGGCCAACGGCGTGCAGCTGATGAAGCCGATCCCCGGCCTTGCCGAGCTGCTGGCCAAGGCCAGGGCCAAGGGCGTGTTCGGCACCAAGGAGCGTTCGGTCATCAAGGCCAACAACGCCGCCGGCATCGCCGCGGTGCTCGACCAGCAGTTCGAACTCGGCCAGCAGGTGCTCGACGCCGGGCTGGTGCCGATCATCGAGCCGGAAGTCGACATCAAGGCCGCCGACAAGGAAGCCATCGAGGTCGAGCTGAAGAAGGGCCTGCTCGAGCGGCTGGACCGCATCGATGCGAAGACGCCGGTGATCCTCAAGCTCACCCTGCCGAGCGTGGACGGCTACTTCCAGGAGCTGGTGGACCATCCGGCCGTGCTGAAGGTGGTGGCGCTGTCGGGCGGCTACAGCCGCGACGACGCCAACGCAAAGCTGGCGAAGAATCCGGGCGTGGTCGCGAGCTTCAGCCGCGCGCTGACCGAAGGCCTGAGCGCGCAGCACAGCGACGCGGACTTCAACCAGGCACTCGACGCCTCGATCGAGTCGATCCATCGCGCATCGATCGCCTGATCCCTGGCGCGATGCGGTGAGCAGGGCCGGCAGCGATGCCGGCCCTGCCGTTTGTCCAAATGGTCATGCCAGAGGCGGCACCTGCGTGGGACGGCCGCGCGCATCCAGCGCGATCATCACGAAGTGTCCGCAGGTGCACAGTTCGCGCTCGCCGGTCAGCAGGTCCTCGGCCACCAGCTTCACTTCCACCTTCATCGAGGTGCGGCCCACCTCGACCACGCGGGCGATCGTCTCCACCAGCTGGCCCTGGCGGATCGGCAGCTTGAAGTCGACCTGGTCGGAACGCGCGGTGACCACCGTGCGCCGCGCGTAGCGCGATGCCGCGATAAAGGCCGCCTTGTCCATCCACGCAAGCGCGGTGCCGCCGAACAGCGTGCCCATGTGGTTGGTGTGGTCGGGGAACACGATCTCCAGCAGCCGGGCTTCGGTGGTGGGGGCGTCGTCGATCGGTGCCATGTCATGCCTCTGTCGTGGAAGAGTGCGCAGCGATCGCCTGCGATCCGCGTAAGCCGCAGCCTGCCATGCGTACGGCCTGCGCACCGTGGACGACAGGATCCCAAGGCGATGTAGCGTCATCGCCTTGAGCGTGCGACGTGGAGATCGCGGATGCGCTTCGCCTATCCGGGCTACCGCGACGCGTGCCCGTAGCCCGGATAAGGCCGAAGACCGCATCCGGGGCCGGACCCCTTACTTCCGCACGTCCTGGGTATGCGACCCGAGCGCCTCGGCCAGCCCCGGCACGCCATCCGCGCCGGTCGGTACGGTGATGCTGGAGCCGGTGAAGTCGTTGCCGATCGGCTGTGCACGGCCGCCCAGGCACTGCGACAGGAAGCCTTCGGCCACCGCGTTGAAGGCCTTGTTGTTCTCCGGCCGCGCGAAGCCGTGGCCCTCGTCGGGGAACAGCACATAGGTGACCGGGATGTCCTTGGCGGTCATCGCGTTGACGATCTGGTCGCTCTCGTCCTGCTTCACCCGCGGATCGTTGGCGCCCTGGCCGATCAGCAGTGGTTTGCTGATCGCATCCACCCGCGACAGCGGCGAACGTTCGGTCAGCCACGCCTTGCCTGTCTCGGTTTCCGGGTCGCCCATGCGCCGCACCAGCTGCTGGTAGAAGCTGGCCCAGTACGGCGGCACGGTTGAGAGGAGGGTGTTGAGGTTGGCCGGGCCGACGATGTCGACGCCGCAGGCGAAGGTGTCCGGGGTGAAGGTCAGGCCGACCAGGGTGGCGTAGCCGCCGTAGCTGCCGCCCATGATCGCCACCCTGTCCTCGGTGGTGACGCCTTCGGCCACCGCCCACTGCACGGCGTCGATCAGGTCGTCGTGCATCTTCGCCGCCCACTCGCCGTCGCCGGCGTTGGTGAACTCCTTGCCGAAGCCGGTCGAGCCACGGAAATTGACCGACAGCACCGCGTAGCCGCGGTTGGCCAGCCACTGGTCGTAGCTGCTGTAGCCGTAGACATCGCGCGCCCACGGCCCGCCGTGCACGAGCAGCACCATCGGCACCGGCTGGTCGGCCTTGCCGTCGTTGTCGGCGTCGGTGTGCGCCGGCAGGGTGAGATAGCTCACCAGCGTCTTGCCGTCGCGCGAGGTCAGCTCCTGCGGCCACATCGGCACCAGCGGCTGCCCGGCCAGCGCCGGCCGGCCGGAGAACAGATGGGTCAGCTTGCCGCCGTTGGCGCGGTCGTAGCGGTAGTACTCGAGCGGGGATTCCGCGGCCGAGTAGGCGACGATCCAGGTGCGGTCGTCGAGCGTGCGGGTGTTGATCGAGGCCTCGCCGGGGCCGATCGCCGCCAGCCGGTCGAGGTCGGCGCGGATGCTGTCGTCGAGCACCGCCCACTCCTCGCGCAGGTAGTTCACCGACACCGCCTGCACCTCGCCGGTACGCGGGTCCATCAGGCCACCGCCGAAGTCGGCGCGCGGGTCGGCGTGCAGCAGGGTGCGCGCGCCGCTGGCGGCATCGATCGCGAACAGCGCCGATGTGTCGCGGTCACGGGAATCGCGCATGTACAGCGTGCGGCCGTCCTTGGTCAGCCCGGCGAGACCGGTGGTCATGCCGTCCTCGAACGGGATCAGGTCGTGCTCCTGCCAGCCCTCGCCGTCGCGGCGCAGCACGTCGACGCCGCCATCCGGTCGCGAGCGCGAGGCGAAGCGCAGGTTGTAGTCGGCATCGGCGACGTACTCGGCGATCGATGCATCGTTGCGCTCCACAAGCGTGCGCTCGCCGCTGGCGAGGTCGACCCGGTAGAGGTCGTGCCAGGCGGGATCGCGGTCGTTCATGCCCACCAGGATGGTGTCGGGGTGGCGGTCGCTCACGCCCACCACCTGCGCGGTGGTCTTCTCGAACGGGGTGAGGTCGCGGCCCTCGCCGCTGGAGATGTCGACGGCGTAGAGGTGGAAGTCCTCGTCGCCGCCGGCATCGCGCAGGTACAGCAGCACGCCGGGCTGGTGGGACCAGAAGTAGTTGCGGATGCCGCGCCCGGTGTCCCTGGTGACCGCACGCGCGTCGGCCGGGTTGTCGGCCGGGGCCACCCAGACGTTGAGGGTGCCGTCCACCGGTGCCACCCAGCTCAGCGTCGCGCCGTCGGGGCTCAGCTGCACGTTGGCGCGCTCGGGATTGCCGAACAGCGCATCGCGCGGGATCAGCGCGACGCCGTCGATCGAAGTGGCGGCCACCGGCGTGGTGCCGGTGCGCGGGTCGCCCGATGCCGCCGCACCGGTGGACAGCGCGAGAGTGATGGCGGACGCAAGCAGGATGCGATGCATGGACGATTCCCCGGGGTTGGAATCGCGAGCATACGGCGAGCGCGGCGCGTCCGCGCGGGCGGCCTCAGCCGCGCATGCTGCCGGTGTCGAGGTAGCGCTGGTGCCACGACAGCGCCTCGCCCAGCAGGTGCGGGGTGTGGCGGCCGGCGCTGCCGGCGAGTGCGCGGTCGAAGTAGTCCTGCAGCGCATCGCGGTAGTCGGGATGCGCGCAGTTGGCGATCACCGCACGCGCGCGCTGCTTGGGCGACATGCCACGCAGGTCGGCCAGGCCCTGTTCGGTCACGATGACGTCGACGTCGTGTTCGTTGTGGTCGACATGGCTGACCATCGGCACGATCGTGGAGATCGCCCCGCCCTTGGCCGTGCTCGGGGTGACGAAGCAGGACAGGAAGCCGTTGCGGGCGAAATCGCCGGAGCCGCCGATGCCATTGATGATCGTCGAGCCGGCGACATGGGTGGAATTGACGTTGCCGTAGATGTCGGCCTCGACCATGCCGTTCATCGCGATGCAGCCCAGCCGGCGCACCAGTTCGGCGTGGTTGGACATCTCCTGCGGGCGCAGCACGATGCGCTCGCGGAACAGGTCGATGTTGGCGACGAAGCGCTCCACCGCCGGCGGGCTCAGCGACAGCGCGGTGGCCGAGGCCATGGTGATCACGCCGGACTCGATGAGGTCGAGCATGCCGTCCTGGATGACCTCGGTGAACGCGGTCAGTCCGCTGAAGCCGCCGTCCTGCAGGCCGGCCAGCACCGCGTTGGCGATGTTGCCCACGCCAGACTGCAGCGGCAGCAGCTGTTCCGACAGCCGCCCGGCGCGGATCTCGTGGCGGAAGAACTCCACCAGGTTGGCGGCGATCGCTTTCGAGGTTTCATCGGGCGGCGCGAAACTGCCGAGGCGGTCGGGCGCATTGGTCTCGACCACCGCGACGATCCTGTCCGGGTCGACGCGCAGGTAGGGCTCGCCGATGCGGTCGCCCGGCTGCAGCAGCGGGATGGGCCTGCGCGCCGGCGGCAGCGCGGTGCCGTAGTAGATGTCGTGCATGCCGTCGAGGCCGAGTGGCTGGCGGTGGTTGACCTCGACGATGACCTTGTCGGCCAGGTCCAGCCAGGTCTTGTTGTTGCCCACCGAGGTCGACGGGATCAGCCGGCCGTCGGGCAGGATGCCGGCGACCTCGATCACCGCGACGTCGATCGGGCCGAGGAAGCCGAACCAGGCGTACTGGGCGACGTGGCCGAGATGGATGTCCATGTACTCGATCTCGCCGCGGTTGATGCGCGCACGCAGTTCGGGATCGGACTGGTAGGGCAGGCGGAAGTCGATGCCGCCGGCACGCGCCAGCGCGCCATCGAGTTCCGGCGCGGTGGAGGCACCGGTCAGCACGCGCAGCGCGAACGGCTCGCCGCGTTCGCGCGCCGCTTCCATCCGTGCCGCCAGCGCCTGCGGCACCGCCTTGGGGTAGCCCGCGCCGGTGAAGCCGCTCATCCCGACGGCCATGCCCGGCTGGATCCATTCGGCGGCCTGGGCCGCATCGACACGGCGTGCGGCGAGTCCTGGATGGGCGATTCGGGGGTGCGTCATCGGGCGGCTCCTGCAATTGCGATCAGCCGCACCATCCTAGCGCCACGGTCCGCGTGCGACTTTGCGCAGTCAGGCGTCGCCGCCCCCGTGCAGGCCGCCGGTGAACAGCAGGACGATGATCCCGGCCACCGCCGCCAGCTGCAGCAGCACCGGCGAGCCGGCCATCAGCAGCACGCCACACAGCAGCACCCCGACCGACAGCTGCGCACGTGCGCGAGGCGTACGCCAGCTGCGGTGACGCGGGCGCAGCCACGGCGACACCGCGCTGCCCGGGCGTGCATGGGTGACAAGCACGCCAAGGCCCCAGGCAAAGATGCCGAGCCCGAGCAGCGACGACAGCAGGTCGATCACGCGTTCAGCCCCGGTGTTCGCTTGCCAGGTATTCGGCGCTGCGCATCTCGATCAGCCGCGACGCGGTGCGCTCGAAGGTCGCCGCCAGGCGCTCGCCGGTGTAGAGCAGCGGCGGCTCCGCGGCCGCGGTGCAGACCAGGTTGACGTGGCGGTCGTAGAACTCGTCGACCATCGTCACGAAACGGCGGGCGGCATCGTCGCGGCTGCCGTCGAACACCGGCACGCCGCCGACCAGCACGGTGTGGAACTCGCGCGCGACCTCGATGTAGTCGCTGGCGCCGCGCGGACCCTCGCAGATCGCGTCGAAGTCGAACCACGCCAGCCCCGGGTCGCGCCCGCGCACGGCGATGCGGCGGCCGTCGATGACGATGCCGCCGTCGCGATGGCGGTCGCTGCCACCCAGTGCATGCCAGCGCGCGGCGAGCCACGCGTCCGCCTCGCCATCCAGCGGCGTGCGGTACACCGGCGATCGGGTCAGCGCGCGCAGCCGGTAGTCGGTGTCGCTGACCATCTCGCGCACATGACAGTGCTGGTCGAGCAGCGCGATCGCCGGCAGGAAGCGCGCGCGCTGCAGGCCGTCGCGATAGAGGCCGGCGGGTTCGATGTTGGACGTGGTCACCAGCACGATGCCTTCGGCGAACATCCGCTCCAGCAGCCGCGCCAGCACCATCGCATCGCCGATGTCGGTGACGAAGAACTCGTCGAGCACCAGCACGCGCAGGCCTTTCGCGCGCCAGCCGCGCACGATGGCCGCCAGCGGGTCGCGTTCACCATCCTGGGCGCGCAGTTCCTCGTGGACGCTGCGCATGAAGCGGTGGAAATGGGTGCGGCGTTTGCGGCCGAGGCGTGGGTCGTGGGTGGGTGCCGGCAGCGTCGCCACCCCTTCTCCCGCGAGCGGGAGAAGGGGCCCCGAAGGGGCGCATGAGGGCATTGCCGGGCCGCTGTCGCCCCCACCCCACCGTTCGCTCGGCGAACGGTCCCCCCCTCTCCCGCTGGGCGGGAGAGGGACGTCGGTCACACCTGCGGTGCGGAAGTTCTCCAGGGGCAGGCCGTCGGCGAACAGGTCGATCAGGAAGGTCTTGCCGCGTCCGACGCCGCCCCACAGGTACAGGCCGGGAATGGCGTCGGGCTGTGCGCGTCCGAACAGGCGCTGCAGCGCGCCGGTGCGCGCCGGCGGCTGCGACAGCGCGGCGTGCAGGCGGTCGAGCTCCGCCAGCACTGCACGTTGCGCGGGGTCGTCCTGCCAGTCGCCGTGCGCGACGCCAGCGGCATAGCGCTGCGATGGTGTTGCGGTCTCCGTCACTGCAGTGGCATCCATGCGCTGGCGTGGCCGGGCCCGCGGGGCACCGGCCGAGTGGCCGTGGACCTCATGACCCCGCGACCGGTGCGGGCAGGTGGGCGCGCACGCCGTGCTTGATCGCGCCGCGCAGGTCCATCAGCTTGCGGTGGAAGAAGTGGCTGGTGTCGGGCATGCGCACCAGTTCGGCCTCGGCGCCGGAGGTTTCCAGCCAGTCGTAGACGGCCTGCGGGTCGACGATCTCGTCGGCCTCGCCCTGCACCACCAGCCACGGGCACGCCGGCAGTTCGATGGCATCGAAGTCC
Source organism: Luteimonas yindakuii (assembly GCF_004803715.2). NCBI lineage: Bacteria > Pseudomonadati > Pseudomonadota > Gammaproteobacteria > Lysobacterales > Lysobacteraceae > Luteimonas > Luteimonas yindakuii. Next base: position 2,994,728 of record NZ_CP039383.2, on the reverse strand, counting down.
CAGCGTCCGGCCGGCGGCGCGATGGAGATGAGCATGCCGGGTTCGAGCTCGGCCGCCATGCGCAGGCTGACATAGGCACCGAAGCTGAAACCGGCCAGCCACAGCGCGGCGTCCGGGCGCTGCGCGCGCACCCACGCCACCACCGCACGCAGGTCGTCCTGTTCACCGTTGCCGTGGTCGAACCCGCCTGCGGAGGCGCCGGTGCCGCGGAAGTTGAAGCGCACCGTGGTCGCGCCCAGTTCGCGCAGCGCACGTGCGGCGATCGTCACCACCTTGTTGTGCATGGTGCCGCCCTCGGTGGGCAGCGGATGGCAGACCACCGCGACCAGCGGGCGCGCGGGTACGTCGGCATCGGGCGGGTCCACCGCCACTTCCAGCGCGCCGGCCGGCCCGGCAAGGGTCAGGGTGGTCGATTCACTCGGGAAATCAGGGATATGCATGGCCGATATCTTACCGGCGTCGCCGTTGGCATCCCGTGCGTGGAGCGCGACGTGTACGCCGGGTTGGGGCCGACCACCCACGGAGGCATCCCGGATGCGCTTTGTCTATCCGGGCTACGGCGTCGGCGTGGGAGCCCCGTAGTCCGGACAAGGTGGCGGCCACATCCGGGAAGTCGCATCCGCGTCGCGGTAGTCCCTGGATGCGTTTTCGCTTATCCGCGCGACGGCATCGGCGTGACAGCGCAGGGACGATGCCGCCGGCCGGATCCGCGAACGCTGCCCTAGTGCGATTGCGACAGGTGGAAGCCCAGCAGCAGCGGGTCGTGGTCGGAACTGCGCCACGGCGTGCGTGCCGGATCGTTTCTGTAACCGAGCGAAGCAGGCTCGTCGGCATTGACGTGCCAGTGCGCGGCACCGGCCAGCCGTGCGGCCAGCGCCGGACTCAGCAGTGCATGGTCGAGCCGGCCGGCCTGGCCGTTGAACACATAGCTGTAGGGACGCTCGACCCCGGCCACCGCGAATGCGTCCTGCCAGCCGGCGTCATGCAGCACGCGCAGCGGATCCTCCTGCGCATAGGCATTGAGGTCGCCGACGATGGCGGTGAGTGCGCTGCCGGCACCGGTGGGGTCGGTGTCGAGCCACGCGTGCAGCGCACGCGCCGCTGCCGTCCGGGTGGCGTTCCAGCACGACTGCCCGTCGCCCTGGTCGGCAGCGGCACCACTGGCACTGCCGCAGCCCTTCGACTTGAAGTGGTTGGCGACCACCACCAGCGCCGGTCCGCCGGCGACCGGCACGAAGGCCTGGGCCAGCGGCGGGCGGCTGCCATGGGCGAAGGGCCCGTCCAGCAGCGCTGCGGGCCGGCCGTGCACGCGCACGCGGTCACCGCGATAGAGCATGCCGACCCGGATCGCATCCCCGCCGGCAATCGGCGCGTTGGCAACAAAGCGCCACGCGCCGGCCTCGGCGTTGAGTGCGGACACCAGCGCGGCCACCGCGGAATCCGCGCCGTCGCCGTCGTTCTCCAGTTCCATCAGCGCGACGATGTCGGCATCGAGTGCGTGGATGGTGGCGACGTGGCGTGCCAGCTGCACCTCGAATTCGGCCTGCGTGCGCGCGCCGCGCGGAGTCGGGAAGCCGCCGCCATGGCCGTCGCCATTGAACAGGTTCTCCAGGTTCAGCGCCGCCAGGCGCAGGCCGCCGGCGACGCGGGGTGGCTGCGGCCGCGGCGCGGCGTCGAGCTGCAGCGGTGCGGTGAGCTGCAGCCGCGGCTGGCCCCAGCGGATGTCGACGATGCCTTCCGTACCCGCCCCGATCCGGCTGCCGCTGCGCGGCGCCTGCGCCGGCAGGTACCAGACCTGTGCAGGAGATTCGGCGCTGGCATCGTCGAGCAGCAGGCTGCGACGCGCATTGTCGGCGGCCGCGACGCGCGCAGCCTCGCCGGGCGCGACCACTTCGGTGGGTGCGTGCAGACGACCCTCGAAACTCGCCAGCAACACGCCGCGGCGCTCGAGTTCGTGATGGCCGCTGATGGTCAGTGGCACGTCGATGCGCACGCGCATGCCCTCGTGCTGCGACCAGTCGTGGGGCGGCGCCTGCAGGCGCACCGCTGGCGGCAGCGGTGCATCGCCGAGGATGTCCACCACCTGCGGCACCAGTGCGGTGAGGGTGGGCCCGCCGTCATCACCGTGCTCGACCACCTCACCGCGGATGCGCACCCGCGTGCCGGCGCGCGGGCCGTCGACGCCCTCGAGCACGAACAGACCGTCGGCCGTGTGCGCGTCGCCATCACCCGCATCCTGCACGAACCAGCCGCCAAGCCCGGTGGAAAACGCACCGGTGACCACACCCTCGACCGTCACCACCGAGCCCTCCAGCGGACTGCGCGCGGCCCGGCCCTGCACCTCGCCGATCGCAACGACGCCAGCGGCGGACGGCGGCTTGGTCGAGGTGCCGGCACAGCCGGAGAGCACAAGCACCAGCGCGGCCAGGGCCGTGCGGTGGAACGGGGGGTGACGTTGGGACATCCGGAGGCTCCGGCAGATGGGACCAGAAACGCGAACGCCGCCTTGCGGCGGCGTCGGTCGTGCGTGTGACACGGCTTACTGCAGGTTTTCGATCATCCAGTCGACCGAGGCGACCACCTGCTCGTCGCTCAGCGCGGGGTTGCCGCCGCGCGCCGGCATCACGCCCGCGGCACCGGTGAAGCCCTCGATCGCATGGCGGTGCAGGGTGTCGGTGCCCTGGCCGAGGCGCGCCGTCCACTGCGCGCGCACCAGCGTGGGCGCGCCACCGGCGCCACTGGTGTGGCAGCCGGCGCAGAGGTTCTTGTAGATGACGGCGCCGTCGAGGGTGCCGCCATAGGCCACCTGCGAGGCCGCCTGGGCGGCCGCCGCGACCGACGCCGCGGCCTGTGCGGCAGCGCCGGTGGAGCCGGCGTAGACATCGGCGACCGGGGCGATGCGCTCGAGCCGCTGTCGCGTCACGCTCTCGGGCTCCTGCGCCGGGATCGTGCCGTGCAGCCACCACGCAAGTCCGATCAGGCCACCAGTGACCACGATCAGGAACAGGATCACCAAAGAGAATTTCTTCAGGAAATCGAGATCGTAATTGCGCACGCAGAATCCCTTGGCGCGTGGCCGCGGCCACAGCTAGCGGCGGAGTATAGGCCAATGCCCCCGCATGGCGACCGCGCGCAGGCGGTGCCGCGATGCGGCGTACGGCCCCCCTGAAGCTGGCGCGCCTGGAGGGATTCGAACCCCCGACCAATGGCTTCGGAAGCCACTACTCTATCCGGCTGAGCTACAGGCGCGTCGTCGGTATTCTCCACGAGAATGGCGATTCGTGCGAGCCCGATCGCTATCGCGCACCGTGCGCTTAGAACGCAGGGTCGCAATGCCAGCGCCACGCGCTGTCGATGATCGCGGCGAGATCGGTATGCCGCGGCGCCCAGCCCAGTACCTGCCGTGCGCGGTCGCTGGCGGCGACCAGCACCGCCGGATCACCGGCACGACGCGGCGCGATATCGAACGGCACCGGGCGTCCGCTGGCCGCTTCCGCCGCGGCGATCACCTCGCGTACCGAGAACCCGCGACCGTTGCCGAGGTTGAACGCATGCGCGCCGTCGTGGGCCTGCATGTAGTCGAGGGCCCGCCAGTGCGCCTGGGCGAGGTCGTCGACGTGGATGTAGTCGCGCACGCAGGTGCCGTCGGGCGTGGGCCAGTCGTCACCGAACACCCTGAGGCGGCTGCCGTCACCAAGCGCCGCACGCAGCACGTTGGGAATCAGGTGGGTTTCGGGCGAGTGGGCCTCGCCGATATCGCCGTCGGCGCTGGCCCCGGCGGCGTTGAAGTAGCGCAGCGTTACCGAACGCAGCCCGTACGCCTGTGCGGCGTCGGCCAGCACGCGCTCGACCATCAGCTTGCTGGCGCCGTAGGGATTGATCGGCGTCTTCGGGTGGTCCTCGTCGATCTGTGGCGAGACCGGTTCGCCGAACACCGCCGCGGTCGAGGAGAACACGATGCGGTCCACCCCATGGCGCTGCATCGCCTGCAGCAGGTTCAGCGTGCCGGTCACGTTGTTTTCGTAGTACGCCAGCGGCTGCTGCACCGATTCGCCGACCAGCGAACGCGCGCAGAAATGCATCACCGCCTCGAACGGCCCGCTCGCGAAGGCGGCGTCGAGCGAGGCCGGAGCGAGCAGGTCGGCCTCCACCAGCGGCCCGAAGCGCACCGCCTCGCGATGGCCGGTGGAGAGGTTGTCGAGCACCACCGGCTCCACCCCGTGCGCCGCCAGCCATTTCGCCATGTGGCTGCCGATGTAGCCGGCGCCGCCGCAGACGAGTACGCGGCGGGTCATCGCGCGGTGCTCCGGGCGGGGCGTTGGCCGGGCGCAGGACCAGTCGGCGGATACGGCATCGGGGGCATTCCTTGGCGCGAGGGCGCGTGCTGGGCGCCGGATTATGCCGCCGCGCTCTGGCGGGTTGGCGTGAGCATTCGCCGATGGCGCATGGGGTGCACACCACGGCAGACCGTGGCCCGGATAAGCGAAGCGCATCCGGGACCACCGTGACCGTGGCGCCCGGACCCGGCGCATCGAACCCGCCCCCGCGTGCGGTAGAGGGAGCCTCGAAGGGGCGGGTGAGGGGTGCTCCATGCCACGCCCCTACCGGCGCGTCGCGCCACCTTCCATCGCGCGCCAAACAGGGTCAGTGCGTCCGTGTCGCCGAAGTGGCCTGCGGTCCCGTCCGGGCCACGGTCAGCTGGGTGGCCGATAATGTCCGCGATGCACGATTACGAACGCCATTCCCCACCCGCCGCACCGCGCTGGCGCGAACGGTTGCGCCAGTACCTGGTCCTGATGCGTGCCGACCGCCCGATCGGCTGGTTGCTGCTGCTGTGGCCCACCTGGTGGGCGCTATGGCTGGCGGCCGATGGCCTGCCGCCGCTCTGGATCCTGTTCGTGTTCACCGCCGGCGTGTGGCTGACGCGCGGCGCGGGCTGCGTGGTCAACGACTACGCCGACCGCTGGCTGGATCCGCATGTGAAGCGCACCCGCGAGCGGCCGCTGGTCACCGGGCGCGTCTCCGGCCGCGAAGCGAAGCTGCTGTTCGCCGGCCTGATGCTGGTCGCGTTCGCGCTGGTGCTCACCCTCAACACGCTCACCATCGCGCTGAGCGTCATCGGCCTGCTGCTGGCGGCAACGTATCCGTATCTCAAGCGTCATACGCACTTGCCGCAGGTCTACCTCGGGCTGTCGTTCGGCTGGGGCATCCCGATGGCGTTTGCCGCGGTGCAGGGCAGCGTGCCGCCGGTCGCCTGGGTGCTGTACGCGGCCAACATCCTGTGGACCACGGCCTACGACACCTGGTACGCGATGGTCGACCGCGATGACGACATCCGCATCGGCTCGAAGTCCACCGCGATCCTGTTCGGCGAGCTCGACCTGGTCATCCAGGGTGTGTTGTACGCGCTGTTCTTCCTGGGCATGGCGCTGGTCGGTCGGCAAGCGGCACTGGGCGTCTGGTACTGGGCGGGACTTGGCGTCGCCGTGCTGCTGGTGGTCTGGGAATTCGTGCTGGTGCGCCATCGCGACCGTGACGCCTGCTTCCGCGCGTTCCTGCACAACCACTGGGTGGGCACGGCGATCTTTGCCGGCATCGCCGTGGACCTCGCATTGCACTGAGCAGGCGCCCGGTCGCCTCGGGCGGTGGTCATGCGGATACGGCCTTGTGCAGCGGCGTCGCCCGCGATCACCTGCCACTACTCACGCCTTTCCGTGTACAGGCGGTCCACAGCGAGCCTGACCGCAGCTGGCATCCAGGCCTCACGGCACCCGCGCGCACACCCATGCATCCACCCGCGCCACCCCGGCCCGGTGCAGTGCACGCGCCGCGGCATGCAGGGTCGCGCCGGTGGTCATGACGTCATCAACCAGAGCCACATGCGTCGGCACTGCCGCGCGCCCCTGCACCCGGAACGCCCCACGCACGTTGCGTCGCCGGGCCTCCGCATCGAGGCTCGACTGTGCCGCGGTGGCGCGCATGCGTACCAGCAGGTCGGTGCGCAGCGGCAGGTCCAGCGCACGCGCCAGCGGGCGTGCCAGTTCCAGCGCCTGGTCGTAGCCGCGCTGGCGCAGCCGCGCGGCATGCAGGGGCAGCGGCACCAGCATCTGTGGTCGCGGCGCGGCCGCACACGCCGGCAGCATCCATTGCGCCAGCAGTCGTCCACAGGCCAGATCGCGATGGAACTTGAACCGCGGCAGCAGCCGGTCGAGCGGGTGGCCGTAGAGGAAGCTCGCCTGCACGAAGCGCAGCGGCGGCGCGCGCTGCAGGCAGTCTCCGCACGAATCGCCGACCGCCTGCGCACCCATCAGCGGCAACGCACAACGCGCGCAGGCGGCCCCCAGCCACGGCAATCGCCCGGCGCAAGCGGCGCACAGGCCCGAGGCCTCGTCAGCCGCCTCGCGGCAGAGCGGGCAACGGGCGGGGTAGAGCAGGCGTCCCAGCCACGACCGCCAGCCGTCAACCTGGGCGAGGGCACTCCGGTTGACAGGCTCAGGCATGGTTTCCAGACTGCGGGGTCCGCCGCTGTGCGTCTGTCGGAAAACCTCCATGTCCGCTGTCAGTCCCGCCCGGTCGCAAGCCGGATCCGAGCCCGTGGCCCCCCGCCACGACTGGTCCCGCCGCGAGGTCGAGGCGCTGTTCGCGCTGCCGTTTCCGGAGCTGCTGCATCGCGCCGCCAGCGTGCACCGCGAGACCTTCGATCCCGCCGAGGTGCAGGTCAGCACGCTGCTGTCGGTGAAGACCGGCGGCTGCCCGGAGGATTGCGCGTACTGCCCGCAGGCGCAGCGCTACAACACCGGGGTCGATGCCACCAAGCTGATGTCGACCGAGGATGTGCTGGAAAAGGCGCGCCAGGCCCGCGCCGCGGGGGCGTCGCGCTTCTGCATGGGCGCGGCGTGGCGGTCGCCGAAGGACCGTGACATTCCCAAGGTCGCGGAGATGATCCGCGAGGTGAAGGCACTGGGGCTGGAGACCTGCGCGACGCTGGGCATGCTGAGTGGCAGCCAGGCGCAGGCGCTGAAGGCGGCCGGGCTCGACTACTACAACCACAACATCGACACCGATCCCGAGTACTACGACTCGATCATTCGCACCCGCGAGATCCAGGACCGGCTCGACACGCTGTCGCATGTGCGCGACGCCGGCATGAAGACCTGCTGCGGCGGCATCGTCGGCATGGGCGAGTCGCGCGCACAGCGCGCGGGCCTGCTGCATACGCTGGCGACGTTGCCGGCGCATCCGGATTCGGTGCCCATCAACCGCCTGGTGCAGGTGGCCGGCACGCCGCTGGCCGACCAGAACACCGTGGCCGAGCTGGATCCGTTCGAGTTCGTGCGCACCATTGCCGTCGCCCGGATCCTGATGCCGAAGTCGATGGTGCGGCTGTCGGCGGGCCGCGAGCAGATGAGCGATGAGCTGCAGGCACTGTGCTTCTGCGCCGGCGCCAACTCGATCTTCTATGGCGAGAAGCTGCTGACCACCGGCAACCCCGATACCGAACGCGACCTCGCGCTGTTCGCGCGCCTCGGCCTGCGGCCGATGCAGGTCACCGTGGACGCCGAGGGCCACGACCACGGCGGCACCGTGCACGCCGACATCGTCCACGACTGCAGGCAGGGCTGCGCGGCGTGATGCCCTGGGGCGCCTGGCTGTACCTGCTGCTGCTGGCGGCGGTCGGCGTCCTGCATCTCGTCATCGAGCTGCGCGCGCGTGCCGGGATGGGGCGCGCGCTGCTGCGGTTTGCCGCGGTCGGCGTGATCGGCGCCGGCGTGGTGCTGTTCTATCGCGGCGCGGGCGCTGGCGTGCCGTACATGCTGTTGCTGTTCGTCGCGGCGCTGCTTGTCTCGCGCAAGTCGGTGGAGGATGCGCAGGCCGCGCGTGCCGCCACGGCCGATGGCGCCATCGCGCCGCCGCGATGGCTGGGCCTGACGCGCCTGGTGGTGTTGCCCGGCATCGCCTGGGGTGCGCTGGCGGTGTGGGTGCAGCAGCATGCATGAACGCGAAAGCCTGGTTGCACGCGCGATCGCACGGCGCGAGGAGGCGCGTGCGCGGCAGCGTCTGCGCACGCGACGCACGGTCACCCACCGCGATGGCGTGCATGTCGAAGTGGACGGCCGCCGCCTGCTGAATTTCTGCGGCAACGATTATCTCGGTCTTGCCCAGCACTTCCAGGTCGCGGGTGCACTGCAGGATGCGGCCGCGCGTCAAGGCGCCGGCGGTGTCGCATCGCATCTGGTGTGCGGACACCATGCCCACCACGACGCACTCGAACGCGAACTCGCCGACTGGCTGCAGGCGCCGCGCGCACTGCTGTTCTCCAGTGGTTACATGGCCAATCTCGCGGTGCTGCAGGCGCTGCTCGGCGAGGGCGATGTCTGCGTGCAGGACCGCCTCAACCACGCCAGCCTGATCGATGCCGCGCGGCTGTCCGGCTGCCGGCTGCGCCGTTATCCGCATGCCGATCCGGAAGGCGCGGTGCGCCAGCTGCGCGCGTCGCCGGATGGCGCGGCGATGCTCGCGACCGACGGCGTCTTCAGCATGGATGGCGACAGTGCGCCGCTGCGCGCACTCGCGCTGGTCGCGCATGCGCAGCGCGCACTGCTGTATGTCGACGATGCGCATGGGGTTGGCGTGGTCGGGCCTGACGGGCGCGGCAGCGTGGCCGCTGCGCGCATTGACCGTTCCGTGCAGCCGCTGCAGCTGGTGACCCTGGGCAAGGCGCTCGGCACCTACGGTGCGGCGGTCGCCGGCGATGCCGATCTCGTCGACCATCTCGCCGCCACTGCACGCCCCTACATCTACACCACCGCGTTGCCGCCGGCGCTGGCCGCGGCATCGCTGGCAGCGGTGAAGCTCGCGCGCCGCGAGCACTGGCGCCGCGAGCGCCTGCAGGAACTGGTGCAGCGTCTGCGTGCGGCTGCACAGCGTCATGGCTTCGAGCTGCTGCCGTCCGACACGCCGATCCAGCCGTTGATGTGCGGCGACGATGCCACCGCGCTGGCATGGTCGGCGGCGCTGGAAGACGCCGGCTTCCTGGTGACGGCGATCCGCCCGCCGACGGTGCCCGAAGGTCGCGCGCGCCTGCGCATCACCCTGTCGGCGGCGCACGAGGTCGCGCAGGTCGATGCGCTGGTCAACGCACTGGCGACCGTCCGCGACCGCATTGCCATACCCGGCGGCGGCCGCGCCGCATGAGCACGCCGCTGACCGGCGCGCGCCTCGCCCTGGCGGCGATGGCGCTGGCACTGATGTCCGCGCTGTTCTTCACCATGACCTACGTGCTCAACCGCGCCAGCGCCACCACCGGTGGCCACTGGGCGTGGATGGCGTCGCTGCGTTACGTCATCACCGTGCCGCTGATGCTGCCGCTGATGCGCCTGCAGGGTGGTGTGCGGCCGGTGCTGCGCGCGATCGCCGCGCATCCGTGGGCGTGGCTCCGCAGCGGCGCGGTGGGCTTCGTGCTGTTCTACTGCATGCTCAGTTTCGCCGCGTCCAGTGGGCCATCGTGGCTGGTGGCGGGCACGTTCCAGTTCACCGTGATCGCTGGAATGCTGTGTGCGCCGCTGCTGTACAGCGATGCGCGCCGGCGCATCCCGCCGGCCGGGCTGGCGGTGGCGGGGGTGATCTTCGCCGGCGTGCTGTTGATGCAGTTCGGCTATGCCAGCGGCGCGCTCGATCGCGCCGGCTGGATCGCACTGGCGTGCCTGCTGGTGGCGGCGTTCGCGTTCCCCCTCGGCAACCGCATGCTGCTGCTGCACCTGGAACGCAGCGGCGAAATCCTCAATGCCACGCAGCGGGTGTTCGGCATGACCCTGGCAAGCCAGCCGCTGTGGCTGCTGGTGGTGCTGTATGCCGGCATCACCGCCGGTGTACCGACGATGGCGCAGGTGTGGCTGGCGGCAGGGGTGGCGCTGTTTGCCGGCGTGATCGCCACCATCCTGTTCTTCCAGGCCACCGGCATGGTGCGCAACCAGCCACTTGCGCTGGGCGCGGCCGAAGCGATGCAGGGTGCCGAAGTGGTCTTCGCGGTGCTGCTGGGCATGCTGCTGTTGGGCGAAGCTGCGCCCAGCGGGACGTCGCTGGCAGGTGCCGCGGTGGTCTTCGCCGGCATCCTCGGCTTCGCCTGGGTGGTGGCGCGCCCGGCCGCCGGCGACACGCGCAGGACGCGGATCCTGCGCACCGACAAGGGCGCATGAGCATGTTGCATATCGAAACCTCGGGCACCGGCCCGGACCTGGTGCTGTTGCATGGCTGGGCGATGCACGGTGGCGTGTTCGCGCCGCTGGTGGACGCACTGCGCGCGGACTTCACCATGCATGTCGTCGACCTGCCCGGGCATGGCCACAGCCGCGATACCGAGGTGGCGCTGGCGCTGGCGCCGGTGGCCGATGCACTCGCTGCACGTCTGCCGCGTGCGCTGTGGCTGGGCTGGTCGCTGGGAGGGCTGTTCGCGCTCGAGGCGGCACGCCGCCACCCCCGGCAGTTACGCGGCGTGGTGATGCTCGCCTCCGGCCCGCGCTTCGTACGCGATGACGACTGGCCGCACGGCATGTCGGCGGAAATCTTCCAAGGCTTCGCCCAAGGCCTGCGCCACGACTACCGCGGCACGCTCGACCGCTTCATCGCGCTGGAAGCATTCGGTTCCGACGACGCACGTGGCGAGATCAGGGCGTTGCGCGACGAGGTGTTCGCGCGCGGCGAGCCCGCCGCAGAGGTGCTGGCCGATGGCCTCGGTCTGCTCGAACGCGGCGACCTGCGCGCCGTGCTGCCGGGCCTGCGCATGCCCAGCCTGTGGCTGGCGGGCCGCCGCGATCGCCTGGTCAGCCCGCGGGCGATGGAGGCCGCCGCGGCGCTCGCAGCGGATGCGCACGTGCACGTGCTCGCCAACGCCGGCCATGCACCCTTTCTCACCCATCCCGATGCCGTCGCCGATGCCGTGCGCACATTCGCTGCCGGCCTCGACGTGCAGGACCCGCCATGAACGACCCCTTCGACCGCCGCCACGTCCGCCACGCGTTCGGGCGTGCCGCGCGCAGTTACGCCGATGCCTCCGCGCTGCAGCGTGAGGTGGAGGGCTGGCTGCTGGAATCGCTGATGTATCTCGACGACAGGGTGCCGGAGACCGTGCTCGATGTCGGCAGCGGCCTGGGCGGCGCCGCACGTGCGATGCGCGAGCGCTGGCCGAAGGCGCGCATCGTCGCGCTGGATGCGGCGCTGCCGATGTTGCGCGCGCAGGCACCGGCACGCGGCCGTGGGCTGTTGGCCGGCCTCGGCCTGGGGCGCGATGTCGATCGCGTCTGCGCCGATGCCGCCGCGCTGCCGCTGGCCGACAACAGTGTCGACGTGCTGTTCTCCAACCTGTGCCTGCAGTGGACCGGCGACCTTGCCGCGGTGTTCGCCGGCTTCCGCCGCGTGCTGCGGCCCGGGGGCCTGCTGCTGGTGTCCACCTTCGGCCACGACACCCTGCACGAGCTGCGCCATGCGTTCGCACAGGCCGATGACGAGCCCCACGTGAGCCCGTTCGTCACCATCGCCCAGTTCGGCGATGCGCTGATGCAGGCCGGCTTCCGCAACCCGGTGGTCGACCGCGACCTGTTGCAGCAGCCGCATCCGGATCTGGCCTCGCTGATGCGCTCGCTGCGCAACATGGGCGCGACCAATGCGCTGCAGCAGCGTCGCCGCACGCTCACCGGGCGCGGCCGCTTCGCACGTGCTGCCGAGGCCTACGACGCGCTGCGCCCGGCGCCGGATGCGGCGCTGCCGTCGAGCTGGGAGATCATCACCGCGATGGCCTGGGCGCCCGAGCACGGCGCGCCGATCCGCGAAGGTGGCGAGGAGATCGCGCGCTTTCCGGCACAGGGAATCCCGGTGCGTCGTCGTTGAACCCGCTCGCAGGCATTCCGGATGCGGCCGTTGGCCTTATCGGGCCGCCGCCTGTGCTTCCGTAGCCCGGATAAGCACGGCGCATCCGGGAGTGGGCAGTCCGCATCAGGTGATTGCCATGCGCGACGATGCGTGTGATTCAGCCCCTGCCGCCTAGACTTCCGCGGTCCACCGGAGCCTGCCGATGCCCACCCGAAACCCGCGCCGCATGCGCCCCTGGCTGCTGGCCGTTGCGCTTGCACTGCCGTTCGCCTCCGCCGCCCAGCAGACAGACGTCATCGACCTGTCGGCCTTCGATCCGGCACTGGTGATCCAGGGCGTCGACGACGTGGTGCTGCGTGCGCCCGATCGCGATATCGACCGTGTCTACCAGGCGGTGCATGCAGCGTCGCGCAACGACCGGGAGGCGGAAGCGCTGTGCGCGCTGTTCGATGCCGAGGCCGACCGCAGCCTGCCGGGGCTGTCGCGCGCGGCCAATGCACTGGGCGTCGACAGCCGGCAGCGCTTCGTCGATGCGGTGCTTGCGCTGGCGCTGTCAGGGACCCAGGGCGCGCCACAACCCTACGACGCGGCCGCTGCCGAACAGGTGCTGCGGCAGGCCGGCGTCACCGCGATGATGGTGCATGACGGCTTCATGGTCGGCATGGCGGCCACCGGCAACGATGCCGCCAGTCGCACCGCACGCTGCCGCTCGTTCCGCCAGCTGGTGGACGTGATGCAGGACTTCCCGCTCGAGCAGCGCGCACTGGCCACGCGTCACCTGCTGCGCGAGGGCGTGACGCGTTACGGCGGGGAGCTGTAGGGCGCGGTAGGCGTTCCATCCTGCCGTCCTGACACGCCGGGGCAACGTCCCCGGATATCACCCATGCGGCTTCTGGATCCCCGCTTTCGCGGGGATGGCGAGCATGGCTCAGGCGACGCCATTCCGACGACGTGGCCAGCGCGGCGCGGCCCGGCGGCACGGAGCCATGCTTCTGTTCGTCATCCCCGCGAAGGCGGGGCTCAACAGCCGTATGGCTGGTCATCCATGGACTTCTGCTTCAAGCCGGCGAACACGCAGTCGTCGGGATGAGTCCCCGCGGGCCTGTTGCCTCAGCCACCCACCTGCGTGATCCAGTCCTGCAGGTTGTAGTAGTTGCTGACCCGCGCGATGCGGCCGTCGCGGATCGCGAAGAACGCGCCACCCGGCAATACGTAACGCTGGCCGCGCGCTTCCGGCAGACCTGCGTCGGTGCTGCGGTATTCGCCATGCACCACGTATTCGGCGGCGGCGCGTTCGCCGTCGGGCGAGGCCATCACCACGATGTCGTGCAGCTGTTCGGCGTAGTGCGCGTCCATCCGTGCCAGGAAGGTCGCGAATGCCTCGCGTCCCTCTTCGCGACGGCCCTGGTTGAGGTCGTGGACCACGTCGTCGGCAAGCAGCGCGAGCATGCCGTCCCAGTCGCCGCGGTTGAACGCGGCGTAGTAGGCGAGCACCAGTTCGGTGGCGCGGTCGTGTCGGCACGTGCCGTCGATCTTCATGGCGGCGATCCGTTGCGGGAGCGGCTCATGGTAGCGCGTGGCTGCCGGTGAGCCGGGTCCAGTGGTCGCGGTGGAAGAAGTACACCTCGCGGGCGAGGAAGCGCCAGCTGGCCTGCCAGGTACGGAAGCGCGTGGTCGGCGTGGCCGAGCCGTGGGCGCGGATGCCTTCCTGCCGTGCGAGGCGCAGCGCGCGCGCCATATGCAGCGGATCGCTGACCACGATCGCGGTGTGCAGGCTGTGGTCCTGCATCAGCCGGCGTGCCTGGCGCAGGTTGTCGTGGGTGGTGCGCGAGACGCTTTCGATCAGGATCGCGTCCGCGGGCACGCCGTTGCGCACCGCGTAGCGCCGCGCGACCTGCGCTTCCGAGAAGCGCGCGCCGATGCCGCCATAGCCGCCGGTGAAGATGAGTCGCGGTGCCAGTCCCCGCTCGTACAGATCGAGCCCGTGGCGGATGCGCTCCTCGAACACCGGCGACGGCCGCGCGTCGTACGCGGCGGCGCCGAGCACGATGATCGCATCGGCCGGGCCGGCATCGTCGCGGCCGCCGACATAGAGGATGTACGCGGCAACCCCGCCCAGCCACAGCAGCGCCAGCAGCAGCAGGCGCAGCAACCAGCGTAGTGGCCCGCGACGGCGGCGGCTCATTCCGCGTCCATCCGCACGAGCGCGGCGAGGTCGGCATTGCCGCCGCTGAGGATCACGCCCACGCGCTGTCCGGCAAACCGGTCCGGGGCGGCCAGCACCGCGGCCAGGGTGACCGCCGCGGAAGGTTCGATCAGCTGCTTCATCCGCTGCCACACCAGCCGCATCGCATCGAGCGCGGCCTGGTCGTCGACGGTCACGACTTCGACGCCGGCGGCCTGCAGGATCCCGGAGTTGGGCCGGCCGATCGCTGCACGCAGGCCGTCGCAGACGGTGTCCGGGACGATATCGGTGATGCGGCGGCCGGCGGCCAGCGAACGGGCCGCATCGTCGGCGCCCGCGGGCTCGGCCAGCACCAGTCGCGTGCCGGGCGCGCGGCCTGCCAGTGCGAGCGCGGTGCCTGCGGCAAGCCCGCCACCGCCCACGGGCACCACCACGACATCCAGCGGGCCGCTTGCAGCCAGGAGTTCCAGCACCGCGGTGCCCTGCCCGGCGATCACGCGCGGGTCCTCGTAGGGATGCACCAGGGTGGCGCCGGTGTGTTGCTGCATCGTCGCGCACGCTGCTTCGCGCGCGGCCAGCGTCGGTTCGCAGCGGTGCAGCGCGGCGCCATAGCCGGCGATGGCGGCAAGTTTGGCCGGCACCGCATTCGATGGCGCCACCACATGGCAGGGGATGCCGCGCGACAGTGCGGCCAGCGCGAGTGCAGCGCCGTGGTTGCCGGACGAGTGCGTCACCACCCCATGCACCGCCTGCGCCTGTTCCAGCGCCCATACCGCGTTGCAGGCGCCACGGAACTTGAACGCACCCACGCGCTGCAGATGCTCGGCCTTGAAGTACAGGCTGCAGCCGGCCAGCGCGTCGATCGAGCGCGAGCGCAGCACGGGGGTGACGTGGGCGTGCGGCGCGATCCGCGCGGCGGCGTCGAGGACGTCGTCGAAGGTGGGCTGCTGCATCGGCGCAAGCCTACCGGAGGCGGTGGGGTTCATCTATCGCAACAGCGTGGGCATGATGGGCCGCAGGATTAAGCACGGATTCAATGCCCGGCGCCGAAGCTGGGGTTCGATCAGACAGGGGCGGTCACATGAAACTGCGCGTTCTTGGACTCGCCACGGCGGCACTCGCCGCGCTGCTGCTGAGCGGCTGCGTCAGCTACGGCTACCGTGGCGGCAGCGGCGACTACTACTACGGCCGTGGCAGCGCGGCGACCCATTCCGGCTATTACGGGTATGGCGCGCCCTATGGCAGCGTCGGCTACGGGCGCTATGGCGGCGGCTGGAGCGGGGGCGTGCGCTACGGCTCTCCGTATTACTACGGCTCCCCGTATTACTACGGCCGCCGCGGATATTCGGGCCACCCGGGCTATTACTACCGTCCCCCGCTGGTGCGCCCGCGCCCGGGCCATGGCCACCAGCCGCAGCGGCCACCGCAACACGGCAATGGCCGGCCACCGTGGCGCGATCTTGGCAATGTCGTGCGCCGCGTTGAGCACCGCGAACAGCCGCAGCGCGTCACTTCCACGCCGGAACTGGGCGCTCCGCGTCCGCAGGGCGTGCGTCAGCCGTCGCCCGAATCGCGTCCTGGCGGTGCGCCGTGGCGGGGCGGTAGCGAACGCGGCAATGCAGCGCCGCGCCCTGCCGGCGAGGGGCGTCCGGTGCGTTCGCCGACCCGACAGATGGCACCGCGCGCGCCCGAACGCGTCATGAGAGCGTCGGAAGGAGACGTAAGTCGCAATGTCGAGCGATAAACGGTCGCTTCAGGCCTTGCGCAGGGCGCCGCCGCGACGCAAGCTAGCCCCGCACTGACGGCCAGCGTCGCAAAGCGACCATCAGTGAAAGTTTCGTAAAGCTTTCATGTCGATTCCCGGTGGGGGACTTCCGGATCCCCCCTGTTCCGCTCCCGCCGGGAGTCGGCGCCTCTGCAGTCCCGGGGCCACGCGATCGCAACGTGGCGCCGCGGACAAAAAAACGGGGCCGGATGTCCCCCGACATCCGGCCCCTTCGCTTCCCCGGTCCGCGCACGGCTGACCCTGTTCCATCTCAGCCACGCCCCCCTTGGCGCTGCCTCGCCGGGTGCAGGAATACCGTTCGCACGAAGCGTGCCAACCGCACGGCTGCGCGGATGCGACAATAGCCGGCCTTCCATTCCCGTCCTGACGGCGCCCGTTGCCGGTGTCCGCGACGGCTTTCCGACGCCTGCCGCATGAGCGACTCCTTCTACCGCTACGACGTGATCGTGATCGGCGGCGGCCACGCCGGCACCGAGGCCGCGCTGGCGGCCGCCCGCGCCGGCGCGCGCACGCTGCTGCTGACCCACAGCATCGAGACCGTGGGCGCGATGAGCTGCAACCCCGCCATCGGCGGCATCGGCAAGGGCCATCTGGTGCGCGAGATCGACGCCCTGGGCGGGTTGATGGCGCGTGCCGCCGACGCCGCCGGCATCCAGTGGCGGCGCCTCAACGCCAGCAAGGGCCCGGCCGTGCGCGCCACCCGCTGCCAGGCCGACCGCGCGCTGTATCGCACCTTCGTGCGCCGCGCGGTGGAGGCGCAACCCGGACTCACCGTGTTCCAGGCGGCGGTCGACGACCTGCTGATCGACGGTGACGCCGTGCGCGGCGTGCTCACCCAGACCGGCCTGCGCTTCGAGGCGCCTGCGGTGGTGTTGACCGCGGGCACCTTCCTCGCCGGCCGCATCCACGTCGGCGAAACCCAGTACGACGCCGGCCGCGCCGGTGATCCGCCGGCTACCACGCTCGCGGCGCGCCTGCGCGAGCGTCCGTTCGCGGTGGGCAGGCTCAAGACCGGTACCCCGCCGCGCATCGACGGCCGTAGCCTCGACTATTCGGTCATGCAGCCGCAGCCCGGCGACGACCCGCGCCCGGTGTTCTCGTTCATGGGCCGCCACGCCGATCACCCGCGCCAGGTGCCGTGCTGGATCACCCACACCACGGAGCGCACGCACGACATCATCCGCGGCGCGCTGCATCGCTCGCCGATGTATTCGGGCCGGATCGAAAGCACCGGCCCGCGCTACTGCCCGTCGATCGAGGACAAGGTGGTGCGCTTCGCCGAGAAGGACAGCCACCAGGTCTTCGTCGAGCCCGAGGGCCTCGATGTCACCGAGATCTATCCCAACGGGATTTCCACCTCGCTGCCGTTCGACGTGCAGCTGGAGCTGGTGCGTTCGCTGATCGGCTTCGAACGCGCGCACATCACCCGTCCCGGCTACGCGATCGAGTACGACTATTTCGACCCGCGCGGCCTCAGGGCCACGCTGGAGACGCGCCAGGTCGCCGGGCTCTACTTCGCCGGGCAGATCAACGGCACCACCGGTTACGAGGAAGCCGCCGCACAGGGGCTGGTGGCGGGCCTCAACGCCGCGCGCGCGGTGCGCGGCCTCGACGGCTGGGCGCCGCGTCGCGACCAGGCCTATATCGGCGTGCTGATCGACGACCTCATCACCCACGGCACCCGTGAGCCCTACCGCATGTTCACCAGCCGCGCCGAATACCGGCTGCAGCTGCGCGAGGACAACGCCGACCTGCGGCTGACCCCCGTCGGCCGTGAGCTGGGGCTGGTGGACGACGCGCGCTGGTCGCGTTTCGAGGCCAAGCGCACGTCGCTGGAAGGCGAGACCGCGCGGCTGCGTGCGCTGTGGGCGTCACCGAACAATGCCGCCGGCCGCGAGGCCGTGGCGCAGCTGGGCATCGAATTGCGCCGCGAGACCACGGCGCTCGACCTGCTGCGCCGCCCGGAACTCGATTACGCCACGCTGGTCGCGGTGCCTGCGCTGGCGCCGCGGGAACCGCTGCCGGCCGATGTCGCCGAACAGGTGGAGATCGAAACCAAGTACGCCGGTTATCTCGAACGCCAGCGCACCGAGATCCAGCGCCAGCAGCGCCACGAGGGCACGCCGGTGCCGGCCGGCTTCGACTACGCGCAGGTGCGCGGGTTGTCGGCGGAAGCACGGCAGAAACTCGAAAGCGTGCGCCCGCTCACCATCGGCCAGGCCCAGCGCATCCCCGGCATGACGCCGGCGGCGATCTCGCTGTTGCTGGTGCACCTGGAGCGCGCGCGCCGCGCCGCGTAACGGTCGCGCGGGCGCCACGGGCGCGGTGACGTTCTCGCCCGCTGCACGCCGCGCTTCCTAGCCTCGGTCCGATCCGCACGCGGTCACCTGGCGCCTTCGCGTCGGTGATCGCCGGCAATCGACCGAGGTGTGGCGCGATGGAAGGAACATTCGGCCTGCAGACCCCGATCTGGGAGATCGTGCTGCGCGCCTCGGTCGTGTATCTCGGCCTGGCCCTGGTGCTGCGCGTCGTGCCCAAGCGGCAGACCGGCAACCTCGCGCCCAACGACATCCTCGCGCTGGTGGTGATCGGCAGCATCGCGGCCAGCGCGGTCCTCGGCGAGGCGACCTCGACGCTCGACCTGATGCTGAAGATCCTGGTGATCGTGCTCTGGGATTACCTGTTCAACCTGGCCGAATACCACTTTCCGCGCTTCCGCCGCGTCGCCCAGGACACGCCGACGCTCCTGATCCACGAAGGCCAGGTGCTCGAGGACAACCTGCGCCGCGAGAAGCTCACCGACGAGGAGCTCGCCGCGGCGCTGCGCGGCCACGGCATCGACGACCTGCGCGACGTGCGCCAGGCGGTGCTGGAAGTCGACGGCCGGATCAGCGTGATCCGCCGCGACCAGCATCCCGCTCCGTGACCGTGCGATGCGCTAGCCTGCGCCATCGAGGAGGATGCATGCCGGTCGACAGGATTCCGTGGTGGCGGCTGCGTGCCGATTCCGAGCAGGAGGTGCTGCGCTTCTCGATCACGGTGATCGTGCTGGCGGCGGCGCTGGGCATCGTGGCGGGGCTGCTGTCGGGCTCGTTCGCGATCGTGTTCGACGGCGTGTATTCGCTGATCGATGCCCTGATGACCCTGGTGTCGCTGCTGGTGGCCAACCTGATCGCTGCCTCCGCTGCCGGTGACCTCGGCAACCGCCGGCTCGTGGAGCGCTTCACCATGGGGTTCTGGCATCTCGAGCCGATCGTGCTCGGGGTCAACGGCCTACTGCTGACGGCCGCGGCCATCTATGCGCTGATCAATGCCGTCGACAGCCTGCTGACCGGCGGGCGCGTGCTGCAGTTCGGGCTGGCGCTGGGTTATGCGGCGCTGATCACCGTGGTGTGCGTGGCGATGTACGTGTTCGAGCTGCGCGCCAACCGCCGCATCCGGTCCGGCTTCATCGCGCTGGATGCGCAGGGCTGGCTGATGGCGAGCATGATCGCCGCCGCGCTGCTGGTCGCGTTCGCCATCGGCTGGGGACTGCAGGGCACGCCGCACGAATGGATCACGCCGTATATCGACCCGGCGGTGCTGGCACTGGTCTGCACGGTCATCATCCCGATGCCGCTGGCCACGATCCGCCAGGCGCTCGCCGATATCCTGCTGGTCACCCCGCAGGACCTGAAACAGCATGTCGACACCATCGCGCAGACGATCGTCGCCCGCTACGGGTTCGTCGATTACCGCGCCTACGTGGCGCGGGTCGGGCGTGGACGGCAGATCGAGCTGGCCTTCATCGTGCCGCCGGGCGCGCCGGCCAGGACGGTGGAGGAATGGGACCTGCTGCGCGACGAGATCGGCGAGGCGATCGGTGCCGACACCCCCGACCGCTGGCTGACCATCGTGTTCACCGCCGATCCGGAGTGGGCGGACTGAGCCGCCACGACAGCCACGGTGATCGCACGCGCGGCTGCGCCGGCAGCCCGAACAGCGGCCGCAGCCAGGCGATGCGGCGGACCAGTTCATG
Source organism: Luteimonas yindakuii (assembly GCF_004803715.2). Taxonomy (NCBI): domain Bacteria; kingdom Pseudomonadati; phylum Pseudomonadota; class Gammaproteobacteria; order Lysobacterales; family Lysobacteraceae; genus Luteimonas; species Luteimonas yindakuii. The sequence goes on along the minus strand of NZ_CP039383.2, from coordinate 2,974,874 downwards.
GCCGAGTGCGCAGCCGACGATCGTCAGCCCGACCACCAGCAGCGGCTCGAGGACCGGGCCCAGCCCGAACGGGATCAGCCAGTACGCGGCGAGGATGATCGGGCTCTGGTGGAGGATGTACCAGGGATAGACCGCGCTGGATACATAGGCCAAACCCGGCCACGGCCGGTCCAGCGCGTGCGCAGCCCAGCCCAGCAGGGCGAGCAGTGCTGTCCACCAGTACAGCGCATGGCCGGCGGACGACAGCAGGTCCCAGCAGGCTTCCGGCATCAGCGCAAGGAACGGCTCCGGTGACACCCGGCCGCTGTCGACAAGACGGCCGAGCGCACGCAGGCCCATGTAGAGCGTGGCTCCCACGAGTGCCAGCCCCGCCAGCCGCCGCCGACGTGCCCGCAGTGCCTCCCACATTGGCGCGCTGCCCGCGACCAGCAGGCCGAAGGCGAAGGCGCCGAAATAGCGTGCATGGTTGAACCAGTCGCCGGCCAGCGCATGGGTCGACGGATAGCGCGGGGCCAGTACCAGCAGGGCGGCCAGGAACGCCAGCGGCGGCAGCGTCCACAGCAGCCAGCGCCCCCGCGTGGCCAGCCATGCGGCCAGCCGCGCACCGCCGGTGGCCAGGAGCAGCGGCCGCGCCGCCAGCACCAGCATCGTGTAGGTCCACAGATAGGCCAGGTACCAGAGGTGGTTCCAGGTGAAACCGTACTCGCCACCGGTGAAGGTGCCCGCCGGCCACGGCCGCAGCTGCAGGTAGCGCAGCAGGAAGGCGCCGTATCCGGCATCGATCGTGCCCAGCGTGCGCGCCTCGCAGTACGCCTGCACCGGCACGATGGCGACGATGCCGAACGCCAGCGGCAGCAGCAGGCGCCAGCTGCGACGGGTCGCCAGCCGCAGCGACGGTGCGCGCGCCAGCACCAGGCCGAGGGTGATTCCCGACAGCAGGAACAACAGCGACATCCGCCAGCGGTTGACCAGCACCATCGGCCACTCGATCCACGCCAGCTCGACGGGGCTCTTCAGATGGAAGTCCCAGTCGGGCACGTAGACCATGCCGACGTGATAGAGGATCAGCAGGGCGAAGGCGCACACGCGCAGGGTGTCAAGGTCGTGGCGTCGTTGCATGGCGGTGGCCGCAGTGGATATCGAGCGATGCTGGCGGCGCGACCGGCCGCGCGCCGCCGCGAAGGGACGAATCGCGCGCTGGCGGTGACCAGCCGTGGGCGAACGGGACGGCGCCGCCGCGGCCCGGACCTACAATCGCCCGATGTCCGCGAACGTCGATCCCACCGCCCGCGGGGCGGCCGAACGCCTGCTGGCCGTGCGTCGTCCACTGGAGGTCGGCTACTGGGTCATCAGCTGTGCGCTGTCCGCCATCGGCAACAGCCTGACCGCGCGGATCGACGTCGCGCGCGCCGGGCTGCAGTTCGCAGACTGGGAGGTCGCGACCTGGGAATCGAGCAGCGCGCTCGCGGTGCTGTTGCTGGCGCCGCTGGTGATCGCGTTCACCGCGCGCTGGCCGGTGCATGTCGACAACTGGCTGCGACGCGTGCCGCTGTACCTGCTCGCCAGCGTGGTGTGGTCGCTGCTGCACGTCGGGCTGATGGTCACGATGCGCAAGCTGGTCTACGCCATGCAGGGCACCACATACGTGTTCGGCGACGCGTTCGGCTACGAGTACCTCAAGGATGCGCGCACCTTTCTCGGCATCGTGGTGTTGCTGCACATGTACCGGCTGCTGGTGCGGCGCATCCAGGGCGAGGCCTCGCTGCTGGCCGCGCCCGACCATGGTCCGCCTGCAGAACCGGTGGAGCGGCCGGAGCGCTTCCTGGTGCGCAAGCTGGGCCGCGAATTCCTGGTCGCGGCCACCGACATCGAGTGGGTGCAGGGCGCCGGTAACTACGCCAACCTGCACGTGCGTGGGCATGTCTATCCGTTGCGCAGCACGCTGGCGCAACTGCAGGAGCGGCTGGACCCCGCGCGCTTCCTGCGCGTCCACCGCAGCCACCTGGTGAACCTGGCGCAGATCGCCTCGATCGAACCGGTGGACAGCGGCGATGCGCGCATCCACCTGCACGACGGCACCGTGGTGCCCTGCAGTCGTCGCTACCGCGACCAGCTCAAGGCGGCAGGCACCTGATGCGTCAGCGCGGCGGTGCGGGCCGCCACGACCACAGCAGCAGCACCAGGCCGGTGATGATCAGGAGCGCCGCGCCGGACAGCAGGAACGGATCCACCACCCACGGGGTGGCGAGCTTGAACTCGCCGGCGCTGAGCCGCCGCCAGCCGCCGAAGTGCTGGGTCGCGGCCACCACCGCACCCAGCATCCCCAGCGCGCTGCCCAGCCAGCGCACCGGCCAGGCGCGAAGGTCGGGCCACAGCATCAGCAGGCCGAGCAGGCCGATCACGCTGCGCTGCACGCGGCAGTACGGACAGGTGTAGACCAGGCCCGTGAGGTCGAGCGTCCAGGTCGCGATGCTGATCACGATCGCGGCGAGCGCGATCCAGCGCAGGTGGCGGTGCAGCGTGGTCAGGGGAAGCAATGTGGATCTCCGTCCGGGCAAGGTCGTCTGGCCGTTGGTGGTGGATGTCCCGGGTCAGCGCCCCGAGCGGGCGCGCAGCAGGGCTTCGGCCATCGCGTTGTTGGCCGGCGCGGCCGCGGGTTTTGGTGTGCCCCCGCCCGCGCGTGCACCGCGCGGGCCCGACCCGCGGCTGTCACGGCTGCCGGTGTCGCCACGTGCCTCGGGGCGCGCCTCACGCGGGGCCGGTGTGTCGTCCAGGCGCCGCGTCAGCGCGATGCGCTTGCGGGCCACGTCGACCTCCAGCACCTTCACCTTGACGATGTCGCCGGCCTTGACCACTTCGCGCGGATCCTTGACGTAGCGGTCGGCCAGCGCGGAGATGTGGATCAGCCCGTCCTGGTGCACGCCGATGTCGACGAAGGCACCGAACGCGGCCACGTTGCTGACCACGCCCTCGAGGATCATGCCCTCGCGCAGGTCCTTGATGTCCTCGACACCGTCGGCGAACTTCGCCGCCTTGAACTCCGGGCGCGGATCGCGGCCGGGCTTCTCGAGCTCCGCGAGGATGTCGCGCACGGTCGGCTCGCCGAAGCGCGCGTCGACGTAGTCGCGGGCCTTCAGCGAACGCACGAAGCCGCCGTCGCCGATCAGGGCCTGGATCGGCCTGCCGGTGGCGGCGACGATGCGCTCGACCACCGGATACGCCTCCGGGTGCACGGCCGACGCGTCCAGCGGCTGGCCGCCGTCGGCGATTCGCAGGAAGCCGGCGCACTGCTCGAAGGTCTTGTCGCCGAGGCGCGGCACCTTGAGCAGGTCCTTGCGGCGTTTGAATGGGCCATTGGCATCGCGGTGGGCGACGATGTTCTCCGCCACCGTCGACGACAGCCCCGACACCCGTGCCAGCAGCGGCGCCGACGCCGTGTTGACGTGCACGCCGACCGCGTTGACGCAGTCCTCGACGCGGGCATCGAGCGCGCGCGCCAGCTTGTACTGGTCGACGTCGTGCTGGTACTGGCCGACGCCGATCGCCTTGGGCTCGATCTTCACCAGCTCCGCCAGCGGATCCTGCAACCGGCGGGCGATTGAAACGGCGCCGCGCAGCGACACGTCCAGCCCCGGGAATTCCTTCGCCGCGAGCTCGGACGCCGAATACACCGATGCACCGGCCTCGCTGACGACGATCTTCTGCATCTTCAGTTCCGGCAGCAGCTTCAGCAGCTCGCCGGCGAGCCGGTCGGTTTCGCGCGAGGCGGTGCCATTGCCGGTGGCGATGAGTTGCACGCCGTGCGCCGCGCACAGCTTCTTCAGGATGGCCAGCGACTGGTCCCACTGCCGGCGCGGCTCGTGCGGGTAGATGGTGTCGGTGGCGACCAGCTTGCCGGTGGCATCGACCACCGCGACCTTGACGCCGGTGCGCAGGCCCGGGTCGAGGCCGAGTACCGCCTTCGGGCCGGCCGGCGCGGCCAGCAGCAGGTCCTTGAGGTTGTCGCCGAACACCGCGATCGCCTCGGCCTCGGCCTTCTCGCGCGCCTGGTTGAACAGGTCGATCAACAGGTGCAGGTGGAGCTTGGCGCGCCAGGTGAGCCGGCAGGCGTTGCGCAGCCAGGCATCGGCGGGGCGGCCGCGGTCATGGATACCGGCATGCAGGGCGATCTTCGATTCCGCCAGCGCGTGGCCGGCCTCGGCATCGTTGCCGGGATCGAGGTCGAGCTGCAGCATCTCCTCGCGACGCCCGCGCAGCAACGCCAGCATCCGGTGCGAGGGAATCCTGGCCAGCGCTTCGGCGTGGTCGAAGTAGTCGCGGAACTTCTCGCCGGCGGCTTCCTTGCCCTCGACCACCTTGGCGCGGATCACGCCGCAGTCCTCGAGCCAGCCACGCAGCTCACCGAGCAGCGCCGCGTCCTCGCTCCAGCGCTCCATCAGGATCGCGCGCGCACCTTCCAGCGCGGCCTTCGCATCGGCCACGCCCTTTTCCGCATCGACGTAAGCGGCGGCGGCGTCGTCCGGCACCTGCGACGGATCGGCCAGCAGGCTGTCGGCCAGCGGTTCCAGTCCGGCCTCGCGGGCGATCTGCGCGCGGGTGCGGCGCTTGGGCTTGTACGGCAGGTACAGGTCCTCGAGGCGCGCCTTGCTGTCGGCACCCTCGATATCGGCGCGCAGTTCGTCGCTGAGCTTGCCCTGCTCGTCGATGCTGGCGAGGATCGCCGCGCGGCGGTCCTCCAGTTCACGCAGGTAGGTCAGCCGCACTTCCAGCGTGCGCAACTGGGTGTCGTCCAGGCCCTCGGTCACTTCCTTGCGGTAGCGCGCGATGAAGGGCACCGTCGCGCCCTCGTCGAGCAGGCCGACGGCAGCCTGTACCTGCACGGGCCGCGCGCCGATTTCCCCGGCAATGGTCTGGGCGATCTTGCGCGCAAGCGCAGTGGGGATGGACGACGACATCGGCAACGGCATTCCGCACATTGGGGCAGGCGCCCCGGGGAGCAGGATTGTGGCCCCGCCCCGACGGCACGGGAACCCGTTGACAGGGCGGTGTCGTCGCGGGTCCGCGGTGCCGGAGCATGGTCGGAAGGGAAACGGCGATCGCAGGCTGCGCCGCGCGGCGTCCCGTCGGTGCTCAGAGCTCGCGCACCGCGCTGTCGTCGCGCCGCCGCCGCCATGGCAGCGGAATGTTGAACAGCATCAGCACCAGCCAGGCGACGCGTCCGGACAGGCTCTCGCGGTCGGGTGCACGCAACGGTTCGCCGTCATCGTCCGCAATGTCGTCGAGCGCGAAGGCGCCGGCCTCGATCGCCGCCAGCACCTCGCGCGCCCGCGCGGCCTGCGCTTCGGGCACCCGCAACTTGGCGCCGCCGATCGCCAGCCGCCATTCCCAGTTCGCCAGCACGCTGTGGGCATCGTCGAGGCGCGCGTCGATGCCCTCGGCCTGCAGCCGGCCCAGCGCGATCTGCGCTTCGAGCGGATCGGTGTAGCTGGCGAGGATGATGTCCATGCCGGCAGCCTACGCGACGCCTGCGGAGAACGACGTTCGCCGGCGAGGCGTCCCCGACCGCCGTCCGCCGGCAGCGCCGTGCCCCGATGCTGGCCACCAACCCCGCAGCGGCCCTGGACCGGCGCGGACTTCGACGGACGGGGGCCGCCCGCCGCCATGTCGGCGATACTGGCGGCGACACGTCGACCGGTTGCCGCCATGCGCATGCGTACCACCGCCCTGCTGCTGTCCTGTGCCCTGCTGGCCGCCTGTGGCAGCGAAACCCCACGCCTGCAGGCCTTCGACGCCGCCTCGCTGGAGGCGCCGGTCCGCATCGAGCCCTGGCTGCTGCCGGCGGCGGAGGGCACCTCGGCGCCGGATCTCGCGGTCGCCGCCGATGGCCGGGTGATGCTGTCGTGGATCGATTCGCAGCCGGGCCGCCGTCACCTGTTCCGTTTCTCCAATTGGTGGCCTGGCGACGCACGCTGGGACAGCGCGCCGAAGACCATCGCGCTGGGCAACCGCATGTTCGTCAACTGGGCCGACACCCCGCATATCCTCGCCACGCCCGATGGCGCGGTGTGGGCGCACTGGCTGCAGAAGAGCGGCGCGGAGCCGTACGCCTACGACGTCGCGCTGGCGCGCTCGCGCGACGGCGGCGCCACCTGGACGCCGCCGGTGGTGGTGCACGACGACAACACCCGCACCGAACACGGTTTCGTGTCGATGTGGCCGCAGGGCGACTCCCTGCTCGGCATCGCCTGGCTCGATGGCCGCGCCACCGCCACCGCTGACGGGAACGACGCACAGGCACGCGTTGCGCATGCCGGACACGACGACGGCCAGGCCACAACGCAGCCGGGCAGCGGTGCGATGTCGCTGCGCGCAGCGCTGTTCGACGGCACGATGCAGCCGGCGCTCGAATCCACCCTCGATACACGCGTCTGCGACTGCTGCCAGACCGACGTGGCGGTGACCGCGAAGGGCCCGCTGCTGGTCTATCGCGGCCGCACCCCCGACGAGATCCGCGACATCCTGGTGACGCGGCTGGAAGGCAACGTGTGGACCGCGCCGCGGCGCGTGCATGCCGACGACTGGCACATGCCGGCCTGCCCGGTGAACGGCCCGGCGATCGCCGCCGATGGCGGGACGGTGGTGGTGGCGTGGTACACCGCGCCGGGCGACGTGCCGCAGGTGCGGCTGGCCCGCAGCGGCGACAGCGGCGACAGCTTCGCCGCGCCGCTGGTGCTCGACGAGGGGCGACGCGGTGCAGGGGCGGGTGGCGGTGGCGCTCGACGCCCAACAGGCGCATGTCCTGTGGCTGCGCGAGGAAGCCGGCGTGCAGACGCTGATGCTGGCGCGTTACAGCACCGACCTGGCACGCGAACTCGAACGCACCACCTTGGCGACGCTCGCCGGCAGCGGTCGCGGCACCGGCTTCCCGAAGCTCGCGGTGAGCAACGGCATCGCCCACGTGGTGTGGACCGATATCGTCGATGGCCGCCCGCAGCTGCGCGGCGCGCGCCTGGGCGCGGGCGGCTGATACAGCGCCGAGGAGCAACCGCGGCGGTGCTGCCGCCGCCTCGACAGCCGCACTGCCATCCTCGTCGTTCCCTGCGAAGCGGAGTCGACCATGGACCTCGGCATGATCGGGCTGGGCCGGATGGGCGCCGGCATGGGGTTGCGGCTGCGCCGCGGCGGCCACCGCGTGGTCGGCTACGACCCGGATGTCGATGCCACTGCGCAGGCCACGGCGCAGGGCATCGAAACCGTCGACACGCTCGATGCGCTGGTGGCCGCACTCGCCCCGCCGCGTGCGCTGTGGCTGATGGTGCCGGCCGGGGCCGCGGTGGAATCCACGCTGGAAGTGCTGCACCCGCTGCTGGCAGCCGGCGATACGGTCATCGAGGGCGGCAACAGCCACTACGCCGACAGCCAGCGCCGCGCCGCAGCGCTGGCCGAGGACGGCATCGGCTGGCTGGATGTCGGCACCAGCGGCGGCATCCGCGGCATCGACGCCGGCTACAGCATGACCCTCGGTGGCGAGGCGGCACTGGTCGAACGCCTGCAACCCCTGTTCGCCACCCTGGCGCCGTCAGCGGCGCGTGGCTGGGGCCGGGTGGGCCCGGCGGGCGCGGGCCACTACGCCAAGATGGTCCACAACGGCATCGAGTACGGGCTGATGCAGGCGTTTGCCGAAGGCTTCGCGATCCTCCACCACAAGCAGGAGTTCGACTTCGACCTCGCCGCGCTGGCCGACATCTGGCGCGAGGGCAGCGTGATCCGCAGCTGGCTGCTGGATCTCTCGGCAGAAGCGCTGCATGGCAACCCGGCATTGGCCGGCATCGCCCCGCAGGTGGCCGATTCCGGCGAAGGCCGCTGGACGGTGGCCGAGGCAATCGCACTCGACGTGCCGGCGCCGGTGATCACCCATGCGCTGATCGCGCGGTTGCGTTCGCGCGATGATGATGCCTTCGGAGACCGCCTGCTCGCCTCGCTGCGCGGCGCGTTCGGCGGCCATGGCGTGCCGCAGCGCGGCGAGACCGACCCCTGACGGGCGCGGCAGCTCAGTCCCACTCGAACATCAATCCCATTCGAACAGGCGGAAGTAGGTCACCGGCGGGTTGTCGCCTTCGCGGTTGTCGATGCTGCCGTCGCCGTCGCGGTCATAGAGGTAGTACACCGGGCCGCGCGAGGGTTGCACCCGCACCGCGCGCAGCTGGCCGGCGATGCGGTATTCGGTGATCACGTCGCCATTGGCCTCGGTGCGGGTGTTCTCCATCGCATCGGCGGGCAGCCCCTCGGGCCCACCGGCACCGGGGGTGCTGGCGCACGCCGCAAGCCCCAGGGCCAGCAGCAGCGACAGGGCAGGCAGGCCGGCGGTCGATCGGATATTCATCGCGTGCTCCTCGGCGGGTTGCGGCGATTATGCGTGCGGTGCCGCCACGGGGTCGTGAGCCGGCGGGCTTTCAGGGGACGCTAGAGGGCACACGGTAGAATCCCCCGATGCCACGCCTGGTTCTCATCGACGGTTCGTCGTACCTCTACCGCGCCTTCCATGCGCTGCCGCCACTGACCAACGCACAGGGCGAGCCGACCGGCGCGCTGTTCGGCGTGGTCAACATGCTGCGCGCGACGCTGAAGGAGCAACCCGAATACATCGCCTTCGTGGTGGACGCGCCCGGAAAGACCTTCCGCGACGATCTCTACGCCGACTACAAGGCGAACCGGCCGCCGATGCCCGACGACCTGCGCGCGCAGCTGCAGCCGATGTGCGAGATCGTCGAGGCGCTGGGGGTGCCGATCCTGCGCATCGAGGGCGTCGAAGCCGACGACGTCATCGGCACGCTGGCGATCGCCGCGGCCGCCGACGGCATCGACGTCACCATCTCCACCAGCGACAAGGATTTCGCCCAGCTGGTGCGGCCCGGCATCGCGCTGGTCAACACCATGAGCGGCAGCCGCATCGACAGCGACGACGCCGTGGTCGAGAAGTACGGCGTGCGCGCCGGCCAGATCGTCGACCTGCTGGCGCTGATGGGCGACGCGATCGACAACGTGCCCGGCGTCGACAAATGCGGCCCGAAGACCGCCGCCAAGTGGCTGGGCGAGTACGGCACGCTCGACGGCGTGATGGCGCATGCCGCATCGATCAAGGGCAAGATCGGCGACAACCTGCGCGCCGCGCTGGACCGCCTGCCGCTCAACCGCGAACTGGTCAGCATCCGCACCGACGTGCCGCTCGACCGCGGGCCGCGCGAACTGCCGTTGCGCGCGCGCGACAACGATGTGTTGCGCGGTCTCTATATGCGCTACGGCTTCACCCAGGCGCTGCGTGATCTCGACGGCAACGGCGTGCCCACCGCCGCCGATGGTCCGGTGAGCCTGCGCGCGACCGAGGCCGGCTTTGCCCGCAGCGGCGCGGCCGCGGCACCCGTGGCCCCGCCCGACCCCGCGCTTGCCGGTCCGGGCGAGTACGAGACGGTGACCGACGAGGCCCGCCTGGCGGCGTGGATCTGCAAACTGGAAGCAGCCGACGAGTTCGCGTTCGACGTCGAGACCGATTCGCTCGATGCGCTGCGTGCCAACCTGGTGGGCATCAGCCTCAGCGTCGAACCCGGCAAGGCCTGCTATATCCCGCTGGCGCACGACTATCCCGGTGCACCGCCGCAGCTCGCGTGCGGCCATGTACTCGATGCGCTGCGCCCGCTGCTGGCCGACCCCGCGCGCCGCAAGCTCGGCCACCACGGCAAGTACGACATCCACGTGATGCGCCGCCATGGCATCGACGTGGCCGGCTATGCCGACGACACCATGCTGGAGAGTTTCGTCCACAACGCCACCGCCAGCCGCCACGACATGGACTCGCTGGCGCGGCGCTACCTCGGCTTCGGCACCGTCGCCTACGACGACGTCACCGGCAAGGGCGCCAAGCGCATCGCGTTCGCCCATGTCGCGATCGACGACGCCACCCGCTACGCCGCCGAGGATGCCGACGTCACCCTGCGCCTGCACCGCGTGCTCGGCCCGCAGCTGGTCGCCGAGCCTGCGCTGGAACGCGTGTACCGCGAGATCGAGATCCCGCTGGTGCAGGTGCTGGCGCGCATCGAGGCCAACGGGGTGCTGGTCGATGCCGACGAGCTGCGCCGGCAGAGCGCCGACCTGTCGCGTCGCATGCTCGCCGCGCAGCAGAAGGCCACCGAGCTGGCCGGGCGCAGCTTCAACCTCGATTCGACCAAGCAGCTGTGCGCGCTGCTGTACGACGAGCTGGCGCTGCCGACGCTGGTGAAGACGCCGAAGGGCCAGCCCTCGGTCAACGAGGAAGCGCTGGAGGCGATCGCCGAGCTGCACGAGCTGCCGCGGGTGATCCTGGAATACCGCGGCCTGGCGAAGCTGCGCAGCACCTACACCGACAAGCTGCCGGAGATGATCAATCCGGAGACCGGCCGCCTGCACACCAGCTACCACCAGGCCGGCGCCGCCACCGGACGGCTGGCGTCGAGCGATCCCAACCTGCAGAACATCCCGATCCGCACCGACGACGGCCGGCGCATCCGCACCGCCTTCGTGGCGCCGCCCGGGCGGAAGATCGTCGCCTGCGACTACTCGCAGATCGAGCTCAGGATCATGGCCCACCTTTCGCAGGACGCCGGCCTGCTGCAGGCGTTCGCCTCGGGCGTCGACATCCATCGCGCCACCGCGGCGGAAGTGTTCGGCCGCCCGCTCGACGAGGTCACCAGCAACGAGCGCCGCGCCGCGAAGGCGATCAACTTCGGGCTGATGTACGGCATGGGCGCGTTCGGCCTGGCGCGCAACCTCGGTGTCGGCCGCGGCGAGGCGCAGGACTACATCGCGCTGTATTTCTCGCGCTACCCCGGCGTGCGCGACTACATGGACCGCACCCGCCAGCAGGCGCATGAGCAGGGCTACGTGGAGACGGTGTTCGGTCGCCGCCTGTACCTGGAGAACATCAACGCCCGCAATGCCGGCCTGCGCGCCGGGGCCGAGCGTGCGGCCATCAACGCGCCCATGCAGGGCACCGCCGCCGACATCATCAAGCGCGCGATGCTGACCATCGATGCGTGGCTGGCGGATGCGTTGCCGGACGCGAAGATGATCCTGCAGGTGCACGACGAACTGGTGTTCGAGGTGGCCGAAGGCGACGTCGACCTGTTGCTGGGCGGCGTCACCGAGCGGATGACCGCTGCGGCGTCGCTCGACGTGCCGCTGGTGGTGGATTGCGGCGTCGGCGCGAACTGGGACGAGGCGCACTGATAGGCAGGGTCAATCTGTGACGGGCGTTGCCATCCGGCACTGTAAACCCAGCCTGAATTCTTACGGTTTTCCCAGCACAATCTTCACGAACCATCCATGTACGGAATGCTCATATAGGCCCCGACGGATGCAACGTCCGTCGCAGATCTCTCCCTTCCCCTGGAGTGATCCCGGAACGCACCAGGCTTCTCCCCGAGCCCGCGTTCCCCGAGCCCCGCCGGCCCCCCCTGCCTGCGGGGCTTTTTATTGGCTCCTTTCCAGACGCCGGGGCAAAGAGCGACAGGGTCGGTGTGCTCGGGTGCCCGCGAGCCGCTCCGTTTTGCCTCGCGCCGCCCGTCGCGCGTATCGGGGGGTGTGCTCCCCCGGCCGGAGTCCGCGTCCAGCTACCACGGCCGGCCGCCGGCCATCCATGGCCGGCTGTCCGCACACCCCCCGATGCACGCGCCGGGCTCGGGCATTCGTCGGCTTCGGTACGAAGGGCAACAGCGGTTGCTACCGGCGTCGCTTGCGCGACGTGACGACCGTTCTTTGCCGTTGACCTTCGACCCGACGCGACGACAGCCCGGTGCCCGCCGCGGCCGCAGAGGGATGTCCAGAGCCGGCCATGGATGGCCGGCGGCCGGATGTGGTAGCGGGACGCGGAGATATCCGGCTGGCATCCCCCTGTGGCCGTAGTGGGCCCCCGGACTGCCCCCTGCGGGAACCTTTATTTGCTCCAAGGGGACGTTGCCGAAGCTCCCCTCAATCCCGCTCCCGACGCCAGTTGAGCGAGCCGCGGCTCTCCAGCGTGCTGGACTCGATCTCGACGTCGAAGCCGCGGCCGAGCAGGTATTTCAGCGTCAACACCTGGCCGGTGCCGAGCAGGGACACGCCGAAGCCGACGTACAGCCGCGGCGAGAGCTGCTTGCCGATGCCGAGCACGCTGCCGCCCAGCGCCCGCGACGCGCCGATGCCGGCGCTGTCGAGGCCGAGCCTGCTGCCCAGCTGCGAGGCGATGATGCCGCCACCCGCCGACAACGCCGCGCTGGCGGCGTCGAGCTGGGCGCCCTCGGCGCCGGTGACCGTGGTCAGCGAGCGGCCGAGCGCCAGATAGGCCAGCGCCTCCGACTGGTCGCGCGCGGGATCCGTCCACACGTCCACCGACGGTGACGACACGCGCCCGCGCACGTCGATCCCGGCGGTCAGCTCCTCCGCCTCGATGCGGCGTTCGGCGCGCAGGTTGATGACCGGGTCGGCGATCGGGTCGTTGCTCCAGGTGAAGGCACCGCGGGTGATCCGCAGCTCCTGGCCGTAGGCGCGATAGAGCCCGCTGGCGTTGAGCGACCCGAGGCCGATGATCTCGCGGCCCGGCACCTGGCGGATGCGCAGGCGGCCGCCGAGCTGGCCGGTCAGGCCGAAGCCGTTGAGGTGGACCTCGTCGCCGAGGGCGACGGTGAGGTCCAGGCTGATCCCGGTCGGCGGGCCCTGCTCGGGATCCACCGGATCCAGCACCACCACGTCGGGCGAGGTCGATACGCCTTCGCTCAGGCGCTCCAGGTCCAGCCGTGCCTCCGGCACGCCGACCTCGCCGGTGACGCTGATCGGCTGCCCCGGGGCGATGCGCACCACCAGGTCGGGGTCGGCGACCGCGTGCAGGTCGCGGGTGTCGGAGACCAGCACGTTGCTGCCGCGCAGGTTGAGCACGATCGGCGCCTGCCCGGTGAGGCCGAGGCTGCCGTCGATGCGCAGCGTGCCCTCGCCGGAGCGCAGGCTGCCGGCCAGGCGCGCGCTACCGTCCGCGGCGGCATCCAGGCGCAGGTTGCCGTCGGTGGGCGCGATCGCCAATGAGGGGATCTCGGTGCTGAAGCCGGTGAGCTCGGCCTGGCCGCCGATCCGCGGCGCCGCGCGCGTGCCGTCCACGGTGACCCGTGCCACCAGCTGGCCCTGCGGCTCGACGATGTCGGGCGAGAACAGCTCCACCCAGGTGAGGTTGTCGATGTCGGCCTCGAGCCGGCCCGACAGCGGCGCGTACGCATCCCAGCCAGTGCGCAGTTCCGCGCGCACGCGGCCGGTGTCGTCGATGGCGGTGGCCAGCGTGGCCTCGAGGCTGTTGGCGTTGAAGCTCGCCTCGAGCGCGAGGTCGGAATACGACACCACGTCGCGGCGCGCGCGCGGGCTGAAGCGCAGGCCGCCGCTGGCGGAGGTCAGCGCCACGTTGCCGGCGAAGCCGTTGCCGACCGGACGCAACCGCGCATCGATCGCCACCTCGCCACGCAGCGCCCACGGCGTGCCGTCCTCGCGCGGTGGCAGCCACGGCTCCACCAGCAGCAGCGGCAGTTGCCGGCCGGTGGCGGTGAGGCCGTTGCGCGGCCAGTCGGCGGCCACGCACAGCGAGCCGCCATCGGTGCCGAGGAAGCAGGACTCGTCGACCTGCCAGCGCCCGCCGCCCACCGCGAAGCGTGCCGGCGACTGCAGGTTCCACACCGCGCCGCGCGATGGCGCCAGCCGCAGCGCGTCGAGCGCACCGCGCCAGCCTTGGCCCGCGCGCTGCAGACTGGCGGCGAGGTCGAGCGCGCCGATGTTGCCGCGCGCACGCGCGGTGGCGTCGAACGCATCGATGCGGCCGCGTGCTTCGAGTTCGACGCTGTCCAGCAACACCCCCGCCTGCACCGCCTGCGCGGCCAGCGTCAGCCGGCCGTTGCCGCGTCCGCCGGGCAGGGCGCCCACCAGCCGCACCGAGCCGGCGGTGTAGTCGTTCCAGCGCAGGTCGCGGCCGGTGAGGTCGGCGGCGATCCCCGGCGCGTCGCGGCGGCCCGACAGCTGCAGCGTGCCCTCGACCCGGCCGCCGGCACCGGGCAGCAGGTCGTCGAGCTGCAGCGGGGCCAGGTTGGCGTCGATGTCGATCTGCTGCGCGATCTCTCCGCGGGCCACGACGTGGCTGTTGCCCAGCCGCAGGTCGACATCGCCGGCGAAATCGAACCCGGTTTCGGGTGCGGCCACCGTGGCCGGGCCGTGCAGCTCCACGCGTGCGTGCCCGGCAAGGCGGCGGTTGCGCAGGGTGCCGGCAAGGCGCGGGGCATCGACCAGGATGTCGAGGCCGCCGTCGGCCCGGGTGTCGCCGGTGCTGGCCAGGGTGCCGTCGATGCGGCCGTTCCAGTCCGGCAGGAAATACCCTGGGTCGAAGCCGGCGAGCTCGGCGTCGAGCCGCCAGGCAAGCGCCGGCGCCCAGGCCAGCGTGCCGTGGCCGTCGAGGCGCCCCTCCGGCATCGTCGCGCGCAGCGTGCGCAGCTGCATGCCGTCGGCGTTGCCGCGGCCGTCGAGCTCGACCTCGGCCCGCTGCGCATCGCGGGCGACGCTGGCCTTGCCGATCACCGCCCACGCATCCAGGGCACCGGCGAGGCCGAGATCGGCATCCGCGGTCACCGCGGGCGGCATCTCGCCGGTGGCCGCGTCGGCACGGCCGCGCCACTGCACGTCGCGCGCCGACAGCGAGAACTTCCCCTGTGGCCGCTCGCGGTCCGTGAAGTCGGCGCGGCCGCGCAGGCTGATGCGGCCATCCAGCGCGTCCACCCGCAGCGGGCGCAGTTCCAGCACCTGGTCCTCGAGTTGCACCGCCGACGGGTGGATGACCGCCTCCAGCTCGCCATAGCCGATCCGACCTTGCAGGTTGGCCTCGCCGCCGACGCCATCCGCCGCCAGCAACACGCGCAGCGGCGTGGCGCCGGCCTCGCCGCCCGCCAGCAGGGCAAGGTCGAGCGCCTCGGCATCCACGCCCAGCCGCCAGCCCGCCGCTCGCCGCCGCGCAGGGTGAGGTCGATGGCCAGCGGTGCCGGCGCATGCCCGCGCACGGCGATGGCCAGGTCGTTGACGTCGCCACGGGCCACCAGCCCCAGCCGTGGCCGGGTGCGCCCGGCCGGCGCCGGCAGCAGTGCGCTGGCGACCAGGTCCATGCGGTAGTCCTGGTCAGGCAGGTAATGACCGTGCACGCGGAACGCGCCGCGGTCGCTGTCGACCAGCAGGTTGTCCACGCGCAGGGCGCCATTGCTGGCGTCGAGCGCACCGCTCGCGCTGCGCACGTCGATGAGCGGTCCCTCGGCGCCGATCACCTCGAAGTCGCGGATGTCGATGCGGTCGGCCTGCAGCGCCAGCGGCAGCGGGCCGATCTGCGGTAGCGAACCGGGCCAGGTCGGCAGTTCGAACGGTTCGTCGCTCCCGGGCGGCAGCAGCAGCCGGGCATCGTCGACCTCCAGCGCGTCCAGCCGCAGGCGGCGGCCGAACAGCGGGCGGATGTCCGGATCCAGCATCACCCGCGCCGCCTCGAACGACAGCGTCAGCGGCTCGTCGCAGTCGCCGAACGGCACCGGCTCCTCGTCGCGGTCCGGGCAGGCCTGATAGACGAAGCGCACGTCGTACAGGGTCAGCGGGCCGCTCGCCGGGCCTTCGGCCGCGCGCCATTCGAATACGGTGCCGGCCGGCAGCCGCGCCTGGATCTGCGCGAGCAGGAAGTCGCGCCCGCCCAGCGTGGTCAGCAGCCAGTACGCCAGCCCGACCGCCAACAGCCCGAGCACGCCGACCGCGATGCCCGAGCGCCACGCCAGCCAGCGCAACCGCTTGCGCCGGCGTGCGCGCAGTTCGGCGATGCGCGCCTCGCGCGCTTCCGCGGCCTCGCCGTCGCGCTGGCTTTCGAAGACCGCCATCAGAACGAGGTCCCGATGTCGAGGTGCAGGGTGAATGGCGAATCGGGTTCGTCGAGGCCGCGGGCGATGTCGAAGCGCAGCGGCCCCACCGGCGACGCCCAGCGCACGCCGGCGCCGACGCCGGTGCGCCAGTCGGGGCGGTCGTCATAGGCACTGCCGGAATCGGCGAACACCGCGAAGCCGAAGCTGTTGGCGAAGTAGTGCTCGAACTCCACGCTGGCGGTGGTGACGTGCTTGGCGCCGATGGCGAAGTCGCCGATACGCGGGCCGACCTCGCGCCAGTCGTAGCCGCGGATGCTGCGATCGCCGCCGGCGTAGAAGCGCAGGCTCGGCGGCATGTCGGTGAGCGCGCCGGTCGACGTGGTGCCCAGCTCGCCACGCACGATCAGCCGGTTGCGCTCGCCGAAGCCGCGGTACCAGGTGGCGCGCGCATGCAGCTGCCCGAAGCTGGCATCCGAACCCACGCCCTCGGCGCCGCCGCGCAGCACCAGGGTGCCGCCGATGCCTTCGCGCGGGAACAGGCGGTCGTCGACGTCGATGTATTCCGCGCGCAGCGACGGATACAGGAACGTGGCGTAGCGGTAGTCGCGCGCCAGGTCGTCGGTGGCATCGTCGCCGTCGTCGACGACGTAGCCCCATCGCTCCCGCAGCGCATGCAGCGAAGCGACGAGGTTGAGGTTGCGGCTGTACTGGCCGGTGCGGCTGCCGACCAGTTCGAGCCGGCGGCTGTCGATATAACGGGTCTGCTCGTCGGCGCCCTGCAGGCTGATCGCGTACCAGCCATCGAGCCAGGCGAACGCAGGGATGCGGTACTGCAGCGTGGCGGTCTTGCGGCGTTGCGCCCAGTCCAGCTGCACCAGCGCCTTGTGGCCGCGGCGGTTGACGTAGCGCCGCTCCTCGCCAAGGCGGAAACCGGCGCCACTGTCGGTGCCGTAGGACAGGCCGGCGGTCTGCACCTTGCGCGGCGCCGGGGTCAGGGTGACCTGCACCGGCACCTGGTGGTCGACCGCGTTGTCCGGCTGCGGATCGATGCTGATGCTGCTGAAGTAGTCCAGCCGCTGCAGCGAGGTGCGCAGGCGGTCGAGGCGGCCCTGGTGGTAGTACTCGCCCTGTTCCCAGTACACCAGCCGCTCCAGCAGGCCCGGATCGATGACCTCCTGCGGGGTCTGGGTGAAGGTGGTCGGCCCCATGTCGTAACGCTCGCCACTGGTCCACACCAGTTCGATGTCGGCGGCGTGGTCGGCACGCGTCACTTCGACCCGGCGCGCGCTGAAGTCGGCATCGAAGTAGCCGCGCTGGGCCAGCCGGCGGCTGATGCGGTTCTTGCTGGCCTCGTAGACCGGATGGTCGAGGACGGCGCCAGGGGCCGGCGCGAACGCGTCGAGTTCCTCGGCGAGGTACCGGTCGCGCGCGCCCTCGCCGAGGATGGCGATGTTGGAATGGCGGATGCGCACCGGCTCGCCCGGATCGACGGTGATGGTCACCCAGACCGGCGCGCGCCGCGGGTCGCCGGTACCACTGCCGTTGCCGTTGGCGGGTTCGCGCTCGACGGTGATCGTCGGCGAATAGAAGCCGAACGGTTCCAGCGCCTCGCGGGTCTCGTCCTCGGCCTCGCGCAGCATGTAGGCGAGGCGGCGGAACGACACGTCGCGGCCCTGTGCCTGCTCGAGCGACAGCGAGACGCGGACGTTCTCGGTCATCTCCTCATCGAGGCCGACAATGGTGACCGCGCCGACCTCGATCGCCTGCGCCAGCGCCGGCGACAGCAGCGCGGCAAGGGCGAAGGCACGGAGGATGGCCGGGTGCGAACGGGGCAGGGTGACGCGTTGGGGGGCACGCATGCGCGGCAGCATACCGAACGCCATGCGATGCCCGATTGACGTGTCGTGGCGGCTGCGACCTCAGCCCGACAGCTGCTCGATCGCCGCCACGCTGCCCAGTCGCCCGCCCAGCCGCTTCAGCAGCGCCAGCCGGTTGGCGCGCACCGCCGGGTCGTCGGCGTTGACCATCACCGCGTCGAAGAACGCATCCACCTGCGGGCGCAACCGCGCCAGCCGCGCGAGTGCGTCGACATAGTCGCCCCGCGCCAGCGCCTGCGTGGTCTCGCCGTAGACCGCTTCTACCGCTTCGGCCAGCGCGCGCTCGGCGGGCTCGGTGAACAGCGCAGGGTCGACCTGCGCCGGCACCTCGATGTCGGCCTTGCGCAGGATGTTGCGGATGCGTTTGTCGGCGGCGGCCAGCGCCTCGGCTTCCGGCAACGCGGCGAAGCTGCCGATGGCATCGATGCGGCGGTCGAAGTCGTACAGCGATGCGGGCTTCAATGCCGCGACCGCGGCGAAGTGCTGCGGCGGCACGCCGCGGTCCTCGTAGTAGCCGCGCAGGCGGTCGAGGATGAAGTCGTGGAGTTCGTTGCGGTCGGCGATGGTGGTGGCGCCGTCCTTGCCGGTCGGCAACGCACCAACGGCTGCGATCGCCGAGTCAAGCAGCTGCGGCAGGTCGAGATCGAACCCGCTCTCGATAATCGTGCGCGCCAGCCCCAGCGCATTGCGGCGCAGCGCGAACGGGTCCTTGTTACCGGTCGGCTTCAGCCCCGCGGCAAACCCGCCGGCGAGCGTGTCCAGGCGCTCGGCGATCGCCAGCACCTTGCCCAGCGGCGACAGCGCGATGTCGTCGCCGGAAGAGCGCGGCTGCCAGGCCTCGTCGATGGCGTTGGCCAGCACGCTGCGGTCGTCGTGCGAAAGGTCGTCGAGCGACGGGTCCTGCAGTGCGTAGTAGCGCCCGGCGATGCCCTGCAGTTCCGGGAACTCGTTGACCAGGCGCGACTGCAGGTCGGCCTTGGACAGCTCCGCCGCGCGGCGGGCGAGCGCGGCGTCCACGCCGACCCGCGGGGCGATCGCCTCGGCAAGTGCCGCGACCCGGCCGACCTTGTCGGCCAGCGTGCCCAGCATTGCCTGGTAGGTCACCGTCGCGAGCCCGGCGTTCATCGACGGCAGGCCCTGGCGGATGTCCTCGACGAAGAAGAACTGCGCATCGGCGAAGCGCGGCCGGATCACCCGTTCGTAGCCCTTGCGCACCTCGGCCTCGTCGGTGGAGTCGATATTGGCGATGCCGATGAAATGCTCCATCAGCCGGCCGTCGCTGCCGAGTACCGGGAAGAATTTCTGGTTGGCCTCCATGGTGGCGACCAGCGCTTCCTGCGGCACCGCGAGGAACTGCGGCTCGAACGAACACGCGACCGCCTTCGGCCACTCCACCAGGCAGGTGACCTGGGCCAGATTGTCAGCGTCGATGCGCGCGCTGCCGCCGGCAGCCGCGGCAGCGGTCGTCACCTCGTCGACGATGCGCGCGCGGCGCTCGTCGGGATCCACCAGCACCTTTGCCGCACGCAGCGCGTCGACATAGTCGCCCGGCCGTGCGATCGACACCGGGCCATCGTGCATGAAGCGGTGGCCGCGGCTGTCGCGGCCGGCGGCACAGCCGAACGCGTCGGCGGCGACCACCTCATCGCCCAGCAGCGCCACCAGCCACAGCACCGGCCGTGCGAACGCCCAGCCGTGCGCACCCCAGCGCATCGGCTTGGGCACCGGGATCGCGTCGATCGCCTCGGCCAGCACCGCCGGCAGCAGGTCGGCGGTGGGGACGCCGGGCGTGACCGCCCGGTGCACGAAGCGCTCACCCTTCTGGTCGCTGGTGCGCTCGAGCGCGGTCCACTCGACCCCGGCCTTCTGCGCGAAGCCCTGCAGCGCACGGGTCGGCTGCCCGTCGGCATCCAGCGCGATGTTGACGTACGGCCCCAGCACTTCCGATCGCTGCTCGGGCTGGGTGGTGGCCACGCCCGGCAGCAGCACCGCGAGGCGGCGCGGCGTGTACAGCGGCTTGGCATCGCCGCGCTCGACCGCCATGCCGCGCTTCTCCAGCGCGCCGACCACGCCGTCGAAGAACGCCTGCGCCAGCGCGGGCAGCGCCTTGACCGGCAGTTCCTCGGTGCCGAGTTCGATCAGCAGGGGGGCGGAGGTGGTCATGGCAGGTCGTTCCGGATCGAGAGGAGGTGGCCGTGGTCAACGCCCGTGGGCGCGGCCGGCCGGTCTTTGTTGAGCATCAGCAGCACGACGCCGGCCAGCGGCATCAGCAGCAGGCCGAAGAAGAACCACAGCCACGGGTTGCGCCGCGTCTGCTGCGCCCAGTAGGCGGCGAAGAACGCGAATGCAGCTGGCGCGGTCAGCAACCACAGCAGCGCCGCGGTGAGCAGGCCGGAGACGCCGCTCATGCAGCGGCCGTGCGCTGCTGCTTCAAACCCGGGAAACCGAGTTTCTCGCGCTGGGCGAAATACGCCTGCGCCACCGCCTGCGACAGCCGGCGTACGCGCAGGATGTAGCGCTGGCGCTCGGTGACGCTGATCGCGCGGCGCGCGTCGAGCATGTTGAAGCTGTGGCTGGCCTTCATCACCTGCTCGTAGGCCGGCAGCGGCAGGTCGAGTTCCACCAGCTTCAGCGCCTCCGCCTCGCAGGCGTCGAAGCGGTGCAGCAGCTCCGGCACGTCGGCGACCTCGAAGTTGTAGCGGCTCTGCTCCACCTCGTTCTGGTGGTAGACGTCGCCGTAATGCACCGGGGTGCCGTCGGGGCCGTGGGTCCACACCAGGTCGTAGACGTTGTCGCAGTTCTGCAGGTACATGCACAGCCGCTCGAGGCCGTAGGTGATCTCGCCAAGCACCGGCCGGCACTCCAGGCCGCCGGCCTGCTGGAACCAGGTGAACTGGGTGACTTCCATCCCGTTCAACCACACTTCCCAGCCCAGGCCCCAGGCGCCGAGCGTGGGCGATTCCCAGTTGTCCTCGACCAGGCGCAGGTCGTGCACCCGCGGGTCGATGCCGAGGCTCTTCAGCGAGTCGAAATACAGCTCGACGATATTGTCGGGCGAGGGCTTCATCGCCACCTGGTACTGGTAGTAGCGCTGCAGGCGGTTCGGGTTCTCGCCATAGCGGCCGTCGGTGGGGCGGCGGCAGGGCTGCACGTAGGCGGCATTCCACGGCTCCGGGCCGAGCGAACGCAGGAACGTGGCCGGATGGAAGGTGCCCGCGCCGACCTCGAGGTCCAGCGGCTGGATCAGCACGCAACCCTGCTCCGCCCAGTAGGCGTTGAGGCGCCGGATCAGCTCCTGGAACGTGGGTGCGGACATCGTCGGCAGGCTCGCGAATAAGGGCGCGCTAGTATACGGCGCACCCTCCGCACTCCCGGCAGCCGGTCCTTGAGCGAAGCACGCACCGAACGCCCCCAGGCCTCCGCCGCGCTGCCGCCCGGACGGCTGGCGATCGCACCGCTGATCGACGCGCTGGCCGCTGATGGACTGATCGGCGCCGAGGAAGCCGCCCGTGCGCATGCCGGCAGCCGCCACCTGCGTGGTATCGACACCGTGCATCCGCTGGTGCTGCTGGCCAACCTCAAGCTGGCCTCCACGCGCCGGCCCGGCACCGAGCTCGGACTCGAGGCGCTGACCGAATGGCTGGCTGCGCGCACCGGCCTGACCTACCGCCGCATCGACCCGACCCGGCTCGACGTCGCCGGCGTCACCGATCTGATCTCGCATGCGTATGCGCGCAGGCACCGCATCCTGCCGCTGGAAGTGGGGCCCGAGCGCGCGCTGATCGCCACCAGCGAACCGCTGGCGCTGGACTGGCTGCCCGACCTGCAGCGCCTGCTTCGCCGCGACATCACCCTCGAGGTCGCCAGCCCGCTCGACCTCAACCGCTACACCATGGAATTCTTCGGCGTCACCCGTTCGCTGCGCGGCGCGCGCGAGCAGCGCGACGGCGCGGGTGGCGGTGGCGATGCACCGAGCTTCGAGCAGCTGGTGGAGCTGGGGAAGTCCGGCGACGTCAACGCCGACGACCACCACATCGTCCACATCGTCGACTGGCTGCTGCAGTACGCCTACGAACAGCGCGCTTCCGATATCCATCTCGAACCGCGGCGCGACCTCGGCCGCGTGCGCTTCCGCATCGACGGCGTGCTGCACAAGGTGTTCGAGATGCCGCCGCCGGTGATGACCGCGGTGGTGTCGCGCATCAAGGTGCTCGGGCGCATGGACCTGGCCGAACGCCGGCGCCCGCAGGACGGCCGCATCAAGACCCGCTCGCCGGGCGGGCGCGAAGTGGAGATGCGCCTGTCGACGATGCCCACCGCGTTCGGCGAGAAGTGCGTGATGCGCATCTTCGATCCGGACACCGCGTTCAAGCCGATCGGGCAGCTCGGCTTCGACGCCGGCGAGGCGGCGGCGTGGGAGGAACTGGTGCAGCGCCCGCACGGCATCGTGCTGGTGACTGGCCCCACCGGCTCGGGCAAGACCACCACGCTGTATTCGACGCTGCGGCGGCTGTCGACGCCCGACGTCAACGTCTGCACCGTGGAGGACCCGATCGAGATGGTCGCGCCGGAGCTCAACCAGACCCAGGTGCATACCGCGATCGACCTGACGTTCGCCCAGGGCGTGCGCACGCTGCTGCGGCAGGACCCGGACATCATCATGATTGGCGAGATCCGCGACCTCGATACCGCGCAGATGGCGGTGCAGGCCTCGCTGACCGGACACCTGGTGCTGTCGACGCTGCACACCAACGATGCGCCGTCGGCGGTCACCCGCCTGCTGGATCTTGGCCTGCCGCATTACCTGATTGCTTCCACCCTTAACGGCGTGCTCGCGCAGCGTCTGGTGCGCACGCTGTGCGCGCACTGCAAGCGCCCGGGCCAGGTCCCCGACGCCGGCTGGCAGGCATTGCTCGATCCCGGCGAGCCGGTACCGTCCGGCCAGCCGCATGTGCCGGTGGGTTGCCTCGAATGCCGCAACACCGGCTACCAGGGCCGCGTCGGCCTGTACGAGCTGATGCCGGTGACATCGCAGCTGCGCGCGATGATCCGCCCCGACATGGAACTGGCCGCGTTCGCGCGCACAGCCGTCGGCGGCGGCCTGCGCACCCTGCGTCGCGCGGCTGCGGAAAAGGTCGCCCAGGGCCTGACCACGGTCGAGGAAGTACTGACAGTGCTGCCGCCGCGGGAGTGAGCATCTGTACCCCTCTCCCGCGAGCGGGAGAGGGGTGCCCCGCAGGGGCGGGTGAGGGCGCGATTGGCGGAGGGCTGCTTATCCGAGGTACGTGCCCTCGTTCTCCGTAAGATCGCGATTCCGGCAGGCGCCCCAGCGCATCGTCTTGCGCACCCACAGCCCCGACAAGTACTCATTGCCCGCACAACGCCCGCGCGTTCCGCGTGCGCGATCGCAGCGTCCTCCCGCGCCGGGCAATCGTGCAGCCGCACGCCGGTATCATGGCGCGCACATGAGTGCCTCCTTCCTGATCCTTGAAACCGGACGTCCGATCGCGTCCATGCGCCGCCACGGCGGCTTCGACCACTGGATCCGCGTCGCCGCCGGCCTGCGTGCCAGCGCGGTGGAGACCGTGGATGCGCAAACCGGGGACACGCTGCCCGACCCGGGCGACCGCATCGGCGTCCTCGTCACCGGCTCCGGTGCGATGGTCAGCGACCGCGAGCCCTGGAGCGAGCGTGCCGCGCAGTGGCTCAAGGCCGCGGTGGAGTCCGGCGTGCCGGTGTTCGGCATCTGCTACGGCCACCAGCTGCTGGCGCACGCGCTGGGTGGCGAGGTCGCCGACAACCCGGCCGGTCGCGGCATGGGCACCGTGCAAGTGGAAACCACCGCCGGCGCTGCCGACGACCCGCTGTTCGCCGGCCTGCCCTCGCCGTTCGGCGCGCAGGCGACGCACCTGCAGAGCGTGCGACAGCTGCCCGAAGGCGCGCAGTGCCTGGCCACGGCCGCGCACGACCCGAACTATGCATTCCGCTTCGGCAACCAGGCCTGGGGCGTGCAGTTCCATCCCGAGTTCTCCGCCATGCACATGCGCGGCTACATCCGTGCGCGCGCCGATGTCCTGCGTGCCGAAGGCACCGATCCGGTCGCGCTGGCACGGGCGGTTTCTGCCGCACCGCACGCGCGCAATCTGCTGCGTCGGTTCGTGCGCCACGCGTACACTGTGCGCAGCCGCGTCGGCGCAGTGCCGGACGGGCGATAGGGAGCAGAAGGCGATGAGCGACGTGCGCAAGGTGTCCGCAGGGGCCGGCGCGGAATGGCTGCTGGGCGGTTTCGGGCTGCTGCGCAAGGCACCGGCCGGGCTGCTGGCGACGGGTGCTGCGCTCGGCCTGGTGACCGGCCTGCCGATGTTGCTGGCCGAAGTGGCGCCGGGCATGTTCCTCGGGCTGCAGGCACTGATCATGCTGCTCACTCCGGTGCTGCTGGGCGGGTTCGTGTATGCCATGCAGCAGGTCGACCGCGGCGGCGCCGCGTCGCCCGCGCACCTGCTGGAAGGCTTCCGCAACGGGCGCACGCTGCCGTTGATGGCGCAGCTGGTTCCGCAGATCGCCTTCGGCATCGCCGCGATCGTGCTGCTTGTGCTGATGGTCGGCGTCGACCAGTTGCAGACCCTGGTGGCGGCGATGGAAACCGCGCAGGGCCAGTCCAACCCCGATCCCGCGCTGTTCGCGGGCCTGCCGGCCGGGCGCCTGCTGCTGTGGATGCTGCTGGTGATCGCGCTGGTGATCGCGGTGTACTTCTACACCTTCGTCGCCTCGCCGCAGATCATGCTGGAGCGCCGCCCGGCGTTCGAGGCGATGGGGCGCAGCTTCCGCGCCTGCCTGCGCAACCTGCCGGCGATGCTGGTGTTCATCGTGCTGACGCTGATCGTCGCGGTGCTGATGAGCGTGGCCGCGCAGGTCGTCGCCGCACTGTTCGGCCTGGTGGGCGGCCTGCTGGTCGGGGCCCTGTTCGGCCAGGTCGTGCTGATGGCGGTGCTGATGCCGGTGGTGATCGGCGCGATCTACACCGCCTGGTCGCAGATGGTGGCGCCAGCCGCCCGCGCGACCATCGCGGCCGCAGCCACGAGTTCCGGTATCGAAGTCTGATCGCGGCTCCCGGCGCGCCCCGCGCCTGGTCAGCCGAGGGCGCGCAGCAGCGCCGCGTCCACCCGCGCCTGCAGCGCGATCATCAGCACGGCGAGGGCGAGGCAGGCCAGTGCCGCCTGCAGCCACAACCACGCCGCCGTCCAGCGCGGCAGGGCGTCCATGTCGGTCACAACGCGCATCCCGGCGATGCGGTCATGCAGGGCCTGGTGTCGCGGCGGCATCGCCGCCATCAGGTGACCCAGGTTGAGGCTCAGCCACGACAGCAGGCCGGCGGCCTGGCGCAGCGCGTGGTGCCTGCAGGATGCCGGCGCACCATCGTCCGTACTGATCACCCGCAGCCGCAGCACGCGCTTGCCCGGCGTCGCGCCGCGCGCGCATTCGAACGCGGTCGCATACAGCCAGGACAGCAGCGCGAACGTCACCAGCGGCAGCAGCAACGCGTGACCCAGTGCGTCCGCGAAGCGCGAGGTGGCCGTGAGGACAGCAGGATCGCCGAGAAGCTGCGCCGGTGACGGCACGCCAGGCAGTGCCGACAGCAGTGGTTGCAGCATCGCGTCGAGAAGCGTCGCGAACGCGGCGTCGAGCGCCCCGAGGCGTGCAGCCAGCGACGTCGCCACCAGCGCCAGCGTGACCACAGCCACCAGCGCCGCATCCAACGACCACGCCGTCCAGCGTTGCAGCAGCGATGCCGGGCGTGGCGGCGATACGGCAGGTGTCGGCGCCGCCATGCGTGGCCGCGCCGACGTCACGATTCTTCGGCGGCGCGCCCGTCGGCCGGCACCAGCATCCGCGCCGCGATCAGGCCCGCTTCGTAGAGCAGGCACATCGGGATCGCCAGCATCAGCTGCGACACGACGTCCGGCGGGGTGACCACGGCGGCGACCACGAACACGCCGACGATCGCGTAGCCGCGCGACTCACGCAGCTGGTTCGGCGTCACCCAGCCCATCAGCACCAGGATCACCATCGCCACCGGCAGCTCGAAGCTGAGGCCGAAGGCGAGGAAGATCACCAGCACGAAGTTCAGGTAGGCATGGATGTCGGTCATCATCGCCACGCCATCGGGCGTCACCGCGGTGAGGAAACCGAACACCACCGGCAGCACGAGGAAGAACGCGAACGCGCAGCCGGCGTAGAACAGCAGCAGCGCCGACGCCAGCAGCGGCATCGCCAGGCGCTTCTCGCGCCGGTACAGGCCGGGTGCGACGAACGCCCACAGCTGGTACAGCAGCCACGGCATCGTGGCGATCAGGGCGACGAAGAAAGCGAGTTTGAGCGGCGCGAAGAACGGCGAGGCCACCTCGACCGCGATCAGGGTCGAACCTTCCGGCAGCTTGTCCAGCAGTGGCTGCGCCAGCCAGGCGTAGAGGCGATTGGCGAACGGCAGCAGGCCGACGAACACCAGCATCAGGCCGGCGATCGCGCGCAACAGGCGCGAGCGCAACTCGATCAGGTGATCGAGCAGGCTGCCGTCGACCGAGGACTCAGCATCGTTCGTCATCGGATCCGGTCGGTTCGCTGGGGCGTGCGGACGGCATGGCGACGGAGTCGCCGGCGCTGTCCGCAATCGCTGCGGGCGCGTCGGTCTCGGCGCCGGTCGCGTCGGGGGTGTCCGTGGCGCCTGGCGCGGTCCCGGTGGTGGTCACCCCAGCGCGCAATTGCTGCGCTTCGCGGCGTATGGCGGCGTCGGCGTCGCGGATCCCGCGATCGGTGTCGCGCATCGCACTGCGCGCCTGCTCGAGGTTGCGCTTGAGTTCCTCGGCGGCCAGCTCGCGCTCGAACTCGGAGCGCACCGATTGCCATTGCGCCCGCGCGCGTCGCACCCACAGGCCGGTGAAGCGCGCGGCACGCGGCAAGCGCTCGGGCCCCAGTACGACCAGGGCCACGACGGCGATCACCAGGAGTTCGGCGAAGCTGAGGTCGAACATGGGGCGGCGCTACGCGCAGGTCAGCGTGCGGCGTCGTCCCGGTCGCGCTTGCGGTCGCCGTCGGCGACCGTTTCCGTGCGGCGCTGTTCGATCTGCGCGGACGGGGTGTCCTCGTCGCGCATGCCCTGCTTGAAGCCCTTGATGGCTTCGCCGAGGTCACGGCCGGCGCCGCGCAGCTTCTTGGTGCCGAACACCAGCAGCACGACGAGGGCGACGATGATCCAGTGCCAGATGCTGAAACTACCCATGACGCGCCTGCTTGATACGGTTTGGACTGCAGGATAGCGCAGCCGTCGCTCGGCTGCGTTGCCGTGTGCGGGTTGCCGCGTTCAGCGGTGCGCTTACCAGCTGCCGTCGAGCGGCTCGGCGCGGATCTCGCTTTCGCCGACCGGTTCGAACGCCGACGGCGCGGGTTCGCTGCGGGCCGGGTCCAGCGGTTGCGGCTGCGCCTGCGTTCCGGTGTCCGCGGCAGGCCGCGGTGCGGGCGCACGCTGCGAGACCACCTGGCTGGTGCCCTCGGTGCCACGATTGGCGCGTGCGATCGCGGTGGACTCCTCGAGGCGGTCGCGGAAATCCACCACCGCACCCGACGCGCGGCTCGGGGTGCGGTTTTCGAAGATCATCCGCGGCGTGGTGCCGCCGCCATAGACCGCCTGGTTGGCCTGGTCGTCGATGCTGAGCACCGCGCCATCCAGCGCGACGCCGGCGAACAGCCCGCGTGCGCGCGACCACGACCAGATCTCGGCCTTGAGCTGGCCGTCGGTGGCGGTGGCGGCGTTGCGGCCCATCGGCCCGGCGGCGACGCCGGCATCGGCGCCGAGGGTGACCTTGCCGTTGACGATGCTGTCGAGGCTGCGGTCGTTGCGGAACACCAGCACCACGTCGGCCGACTGCACGCCGGCCTGGAAGCCGATGCTGCCGCCGGTCAGGGTGACGAATGCCGGCTGCGACCAGGTGCCATCGGGCGACTTCACCGCCATCACCCCATGGCCGCGGCGGCCGCCGATCACCAGTCCGGCCTTGATGGTGTCGGGCACCACGACGATCGCGCGGGCCTCGTCGAGCAGCTTGTCGGGGATCGCGTTCTCCGGGATCGCCTGCACTTCGGTCAGCACGCGCACCGCGTTGCGCGCGCGCTCGTCCTCGCGCGGACCGGCATGGACGGCCGTGGCCGCCAGCGACAGCGCGAGGGTGGCGGCGAGCAGCAGGCGGACGGGACGGCGGGACTGGATCATCGAGAAGCTCCGGATGCGATGGCGGGCGGAACGGGTCCGCGACACGTGAAGGTAGGATCGCAGAAATGAATCGGGTCTGAGGCGTCTCGCGGCCGTGCGGATGAAGCTGTCATCCTATGCACATGTCGCAGCCCAGCCCCGCGCCCACGGCGCATCCGCCCACCCACGCGCACGACGCCGTGCTGCTGGTCAACCTCGGCACGCCGGAGGCACCGACGCCCGACGCGGTGCGGCGGTACCTGCTCGAATTCCTTTCCGACCGCCGGGTGGTGTCGCTGCCGCCGCTGCTGTGGCAGCCGATCCTGCGCGGCGCGGTCCTGCCGTTGCGCTGCAAGCGTGTTGCCGCGCTGTATGCCGACATCTGGATGGAGGGCGGTTCGCCGTTGCTGGTGTACACGCGCGGTCTGGCCGAGCGGGTCGCCGAACGCCTGCCCGCCCTCCGGGTGGGGCATGCGATGCGCTATGGCACGCCGTCGCTGGTGCGCGAACTCGAACGGCTGAAGGCCGAGGGCGCGCGCCGGGTGCTGGTGCTGCCGCTGTACCCGCAGTACTCGACCACCACCACTGCCTCGGTGGACGACGTCGCCGGGCGTGCCGCGCTGCCGGTGCGCGTGGTGCAGGACTACCACGCCGACGCCGGCTGGGTGGAGGCGGTCGCCGCTTCGATCCGCGCGGCATGGCAGGTGCAGCCGCGCGGCGAGCGCCTGCTGTTCTCCTTCCACGGCATCCCGCAACGGGTGGTCGACGCCGGCGATCCCTACCAGGCGCAGTGCCGTGCCAGTACCGTCGCCGTCGCGCGCGCACTGGGACTGCGGGACGACGGCATCATGCTGACCTTCCAGTCGCGCTTCGGTCGCGAGAAATGGCTGCAGCCCTATACCGACGCCACCATGCGCGCGCTCGGGGAGAGCGGGGTGAAGCGGATCGACGTCGTCTGCCCGGGCTTTGCCGTCGACTGCCTGGAGACGCTGGAGGAGATCGCGCTGCAGAACGCGGAACTGTTCCGCGAGCACGGCGGCGAGACGCTGCGCTACATCCCCTGCCTCAATGCCGATCCCGGGCATGCCGACGCGCTGGCCGCGCTGGTGGCGCGCGAACTCCAGCAGTGGACGCCGGGCACCCACTGACGATGCGGGAATTCGAACTGGACATCGCCGCCGGCCGCATCCGCGGCCTGCGCAACGGCGGCAATGGGCCGAAGGTGCTCGCGCTGCACGGCTGGCTCGACAACGCGGCGAGCTTCGTGCCGCTGGCGGCGCATCTTGCCGACCTCGACCTGGTCGCGCCGGACCTGCCCGGCCATGGTCGCAGCGACCACCTGCCGCCGGGCACCGAATACACCTTCGCCGGCGCGCTGCACAACGTGCTCGACATCGCCGATGCGCTGGGCTGGGAGCGCTTCGCACTGCTCGGCCATTCGATGGGCGCGGGCATCGCCAGCCTGGTCGCGGCGGGCTGTCCGCAGCGCGTCGAACGACTGGTGGTGATCGAGGCCCTGGGCGCACTGCCGGAATCGGCCGAACGCACCACCGCGCGGCTGCGCGAAGCGGTGTCCGCCACGCGTGGACTGCGCGGCAAGCGCCTGCGCGTCTTCGTGGATCCGCAGCCGGCGGTGCGTGCGCGGATGCAGGCCAATGCGCTGTCCGAGCCGGTCGCGCGGCTGCTGGTCGAACGCGGCCTCGCCGATGTCGACGGCGGCCACACCTGGAGCAGCGATCCGCGCCTGACGGTGCCGACGATGGTGCGCATGACCGACGCGCAGGTCGACGATCTCGTTGCCGGCATCGAGTGCCCGACGCGGGTGATCTACGCCGATCCGCCACAGCCCTACCTGCCCGAGCCCGACCGCAGTCGCCGCGCCCGGCTGTTGCCGCGTGGCGACCTCACCGTGCTGCCGGGTGGGCATCACCTGCACATGGAAAACCCGCGCGACGTGGCCGCGGCGATCGCGCGGTTCTTCCACGGCTGAGGTGTGGCTGCTGCGTTAGCGCAGCGCCATCCGCATGTCCTCGCGCAGCTGCAACTGCAACTGCACCGTGCCCGGGGCGACCGGACGGAACCACAGCACCGCCGCGCGGGGACCCTTCTCGAACGACAGCATCGCGCCGTCGGATGCGCGCTGCAGTGCCAGCGTCTGTCGCCAGCCCAGGCCCTGCATGCCGGCACGCGCATCGGCGAACAGGGCGCCCATGTTGCCGTGCACCTGCACGCCGACCACGCGGGTGCCATCGACGTCCATCATGCTGCGCAGGTCGTAGCCCGGCGGCAGGTAGAGATCGGCAGGGAAGTCGTCGGGCAGGGCCAGCGGTGCGGGCGCGGGCGCGCCGGTGGTGGGCAGCGGTGGCGGCAGTTGCGCCGTGGTGTCGAGGCCTCGCTGGCAGCCCGGCGCGGCAAGCACGCAGGCGAGGCAGGTCACGACGACACGCAGGAGCATGGCAGGGTCCGCGGAAGGCTCCCCTCCCACAACGCCGTGGCCGCTTTCAGCCGGCCAGCAGCAGGTGCAGCGCGGTCTTGAGCCGGCGTCCCTCGGCGTGGAAATAGTCGCGCTCGTCGCGCCAGGCCTGAAAGCGTGCTTCGACCTCGCGCCAGAACGCCCGGGAATGATCGGCGTGCACCAGGTGGCAGAGTTCGTGCACGAGCACGTATTCGAATGCCTGCGGCCGGCCGAGCACCAGGGCAAGGTCGAGCGCCAGCACGCCGTTGGACGCGAGCGAACCCCACTGCGAGGACATCGGCCGGATGCGGATGCGGGCCGGCGCGGTCGGCAGGCCCGGCAGGTAGCGCGGCAACCAGCGTCCGACGTCGGCGCGGGCCTCCGTCTCGTAGAAGTCGCGCAACGCGCGGCGCACGGTGGCAGCGGTGACGCGCGCCGGCACCGTGAAGCGCAGGGTGTCACCGTCATCGTCGATGCGCGCATAGCGACCCGCGTGCCAGCTCAGCGGCCGCGCGCTGCCGCGCAGCGGCAGGGTAGTGCTGGCAAACGCCACCAGCGGTTCGATGCCGTCGACGCGCTGGGCATCCAGCTGCGCGACCAGCCAGGCGCGGTGTTCGTGCAGGAAACGCTGGCCGGCAAGGTCGCTGGCGGCGGGCGGCAGAGTCAGGCGTGCGCCGCGCTCGGCCACCGACAGGCGCATGCGCTTGGCGCGCGGATCACGCACGCGCAGCACCTCGATCACCCGGCCGTCGTCGCAGGCGAGCGGGATGGTGTCGCGCTGCAGCGGCGTGCGCGCGAGGCGGGGTCCGAGCAGACGACGCAGGGACGGGGACATGGGTGCGTCCAGCAGGCGGTGCCGGCGAGGGTCTTCAGGCCTCGGCGCGGCTGAACTTCAGCGCGGGCTCGAGCACGGCGAACAGGCGGCGGAACTCGCCGCTCATCAGCGCGAAACGCGCGTCGAGTTCGGCGGCGATATCGTCGGCCTCGGTGTGCTCGAGCTGGTCGACCGCACCGTCGAGCAGCTTGAACTTGCGTACCACCAGGTCGTCGCCGAGCACGAACGACACGTGGTCGTCGAGCACCAGCGCAAGCCTGGTGACCTGTTTGCCGGATTCGAGATGGCGGGCGATCTCGTCGGAGCTGAGGTCCTGGCGCTGGCACTTCACGATCGCGCCGTTGTCGGCCGGATCCTTGAGCTCGCACTCCTCCCCCAGCGACAGGCCATCGGGCAGCGCCTCGCCGGCGATCCAGCCGGTCAGCACCGAGCGCGGCGCGACCTCTGCATTGAGCGGCAACGCGGGGAAACTGCCCAGTGCGCGGCGGATCTCCGACACCACGTTCTCGCCGGTCTTGCGGCTGGAGGTGTCGACCGCGCAGACGCCGAGCTTGAGGTCCACCAGCGCATCGGTGCGCGACGGCTTCACGAACGCGCGCGGCAACAGTTCATGCACGAGGTCGTCCTTGAGCTGCTTGCGGCGGCGGCCACCGGGCTTGCGGCCTTCGCGCGCTTCGATCTCCTCGATCTTCTGCGCGAGCATGTCGTTGACCACGGCACCCGGCAGCAGGCGGTCCTCGCCGCCGACGGTCAGCCAGAGCGCATCGTCGATGCGGTGCGACAACGCCTCGGCATCACGACCGAACGGCGGCACGAACCCGCGCGAGGACAATTCGAGCGGGCCGACGGGCTTCAGCGCGGCTTCGGCCAGGCCTTCGCCGAGCGTGCCGATATCGAGCGAGACGGGAAAGCGGAACAGGGTGAGGTTGCGGAAGAACATCGGGCAGCGTTACCAAAAAAGGGAAGAGGAACACCATCCGCGCATGCGGCGGGTGGTGACGGGTGGGGGCATCCGCGGATGCGACCACGGACAGGACATGCGCACGGGCACCGCGATCAGGCGCCGTCGTCGGCAGCGTCCATGCGAGCGTCATCCGCCAGCCATGCAGGGGCATCGAGCGATGCGGCGCGTCCTGCGCGTCCCAGGGACAGGAAGTCGAACAGCTTCGGATCGGCCAGTTGCGACGGGCGGATGTCGCCCAGCGCGCCGGCGATGGTTTCGATGCGACCGGGCGACTCGCGCTCCCACTCGCGCATCATCTTCTGCACCTGCTTGCGTTGCAGGTTCTCCTGCGAGCCGCACAGGTTGCAGGGAATGATCGGGAAGGCCTTGATGTCGGCGTAGGCGACGATGTCGTCCTCGCGCACGTAGGCCAGCGGGCGGATCACCACGTGCCGGCCATCGTCGGACAGCAGCTTCGGCGGCATGCCGCTGAGCCTGGCGTGGAAGAACAGGTTGAGGAAGAAGGTGGCGACCATGTCGTCGCGATGGTGGCCCAGCGCGATCTTCGTATATCCGTGCCCAGCGGCGTACGTGTACAGCGCGCCGCGGCGCAGGCGCGAGCACAGCGAGCACATCGTCTTGCCTTCCGGCACCACACGCGACACCACCGAATAGGTGTCCTGCTCGATGATGTGGTGATCCACGCCGATCGAACGCAGGTAATCCGGCAGCACGTGCGCCGGGAACCCCGGCTGCTTCTGGTCGAGGTTGACCGCGGTGATCGAGAACGACACCGGCGCCTTCTTCTGCAGCTGCAACAGGATGTCGAGCATCGTGTAGCTGTCCTTGCCGCCGGACAGGCACACCATCACCCGGTCGCCGTCCTCGATCATGCCGAAGTCGGCGATCGCGCGACCGACCTGGTGGCGCAGGCGCCTGGCCAGCCGGTTGGCGTCATGGCGTTGCGCACACGGAGCGTGTTCGCGGCGGCGCAGAACCGGTTCGGGCAGGGGCAGGACAGTGCTCATCGGATCGCTAGTGTACCGGCAGCGTCGGGCGCATCCGTGCCGGATCGATGCAACGTCGATGTGTCGACGTTCACCACATGTCGTGTGCGTCCGCATGCGGACGCGGTGCACGCACCGCTCCGATCGGACGTTGCCACGATGCCCGAGCAGGCCGTTCCCGGCTATCCGGGGACGGATGTATGCTCCGCGCATGGAGCCGCTGGATCCCGATCTGCCCGGCCGCCTGGCCACGTTGCGGCAGGAACACCGCGAC
This sequence comes from Luteimonas yindakuii, assembly GCF_004803715.2. Classification (NCBI taxonomy): domain Bacteria; kingdom Pseudomonadati; phylum Pseudomonadota; class Gammaproteobacteria; order Lysobacterales; family Lysobacteraceae; genus Luteimonas; species Luteimonas yindakuii. The sequence continues at coordinate 2,941,323 of NZ_CP039383.2, read as the reverse complement.
CTGGACGTTGCGATCGCGCGCCTGCAGGCCGACATCGCCATGGACGAAATGGCGGTCAAGCGGATGAAGAAGCGCAAGCTGCAGCTCAAGGACTGCATCGCCCGGATGGAATCGGCGCTGATCCCCGACGAGCCGGCCTGACGCGTTTACCGGAGGTGGCGCGCGGACCTATGATCCGCGCCGGCATGCATGCCGCGGATCGTCCGCCGGCAGGTGCCATGGGGGATCCGCATGTCATATCCAATGATCGGGCCGCGCGGGGTGCGCGCGGGCCTCGCGCTCGCCTTGGCGTTCGCCGCCGCGCCCGCACTGGCGCAGGACTTCACGCTCGGGGCCGGTTTCACCCCCGACCCGCAGGTCGGCTCGGGCGTGACCGGGGGCGACGGCAACGCCGCGCGCTTCGGCAACGGCTGCACCGGCAGCATCGGCGCCAGGCCCGACCACCGCATCCGCGTCACCAGCCCGGTCAACCTGCGCCTCACCGTGACCAGCGACACCGATTCCACGCTGGCGGTGATCGGTCCGTCAGGCGTGTTCTGCGATGACGATGGCGGCGACCTGCTCGATGCGCGCGTCGATGCGCGTCTCGGCCCGGGCGACTACCAGGTGTTCGTCGGCCACTACGAGCGCCAGGGCCGCTACCGGCTGGAGCTTTCCGAACTCGTCGGCGGTGCCGGTCGTGGTGCCGACAAGGGCCGTTACGGCGACTTCGTCCTCGGCGCCGGCTTCATGCCCGATCCGCAGACCGCCAGCGGCCAGACCGGCGGCAGCGTGCAGGCGACGCGCTACGGCGCGCACTGCAGCGGCGTCATCGACACCACGCCGGACCACACCCTGACGGTCACCTCGACGGTGTCGCTGGACATCCGCGTCGACAGCACCACCGATTCCTCGCTGGTGATCACCGGCCCGGGCAAGGTGCTGTGCGACGACGATGGCGGCGGCATGCTCGACGCCCGCGTGCGCGACACCTTCCGCCCCGGCGAGTACGGCATCTACATCGGCCACCTCGGCACCGCCGGCGAGTACACGGTGACGCTCAGCGAAGCGGACTGAGCTGCTTCGCGCGTCCATCTGCCGGTGCGTCGCCCGCAGATGGATCGCGTCCGCGGTGGCGGCTTCAGGCAGGGACGGACGGATCGCTGCCCGGCCGCACCGCCGCCGGGCTGATCTTCTCGATCGTGTGCCGCAGTTCGCGTCCGAGGATGACCTTGGCGTCGCGTGCCCACACGTCCAGGCGCTGGTCGAACACCAGCTTGCTGTTGTGGTCGAGCCTCACCAGTTCCAGCTCGCGCAGCTTCTGGATGAAGCCGCGGAACAGCGAACGGTCGAAGAACTCCGGCGCCGCCGGTGCATACAGCAGGCTCAACCGCTGCGCGGCCTGCTGGCACAGGTTCTCCAGTTCGGCCGCACCCAGCGTGCCGGGGCCGTTCTTGGCCAGCACGGAGATCGCGATGTAGTAACGCTCGAACGCCTGCTGCAGCGGATGGCCGAGCGCGCGCAGCCGGAACACCTCGTCGGTCTGCCCGGAGTTGCGCTGGTAGATGCCGCCCTCGTCCTCGCCGACACGCTCGAGCAGGCCTTCGCGCACGAACACCTGGATGGTGCGCTCGAGGCGCTCGACGAAGCCATCGGCATCCCACGGCAGGAACAGCTCCGCCTGCAGGAACGGATACAGCGAGCGCCCCAGCCGCAGCAGCGTGTTGCCGCTCATGCGCCGGTTGTTGTGGAAGCACGAGGCGATCCAGCCCGATGCGGTGAACAGGTGGACGACGTTGTTGCGGAAGTACGACAGCAGCACCGCGGTCTCGTCGTCGACGCGCAGCACGTCGCCCAGCGGATGCGAGATCCGCTGCAGCACGCCGATCTCCTCGCCATGGGCGACGATTTCCTGCGGCGTGTGCGGCGTCACCGTCACCAGGTCGCTGTAGGGCACGTCGGTGAGCGTGGTCTTGGACAGCGCGATCTGCGCCATCAGGTCGGATTCGCTCATCGCGTGCTTGGGCGTGGACAGCAGCGCGAGTGCGATGAAGTTGATCGGATTGACGTCCGCGGCGCGGTTGATGTGCACCTGGATGCGGTCGGCGGTGGCGTCGACCATCCGCGACAGCCATTCCGGGCGCTCGTCGTCCGGCAGCGGACGGCCATCCCAGTCGCTGGCGTGCTCGTCGAGCAGGCGCTGCAGCGGGATCGCCTCGCCGAAGTTCACCACCACCTGGCCGTAGTTCTGCCGCAGCACTTTCGGGATGCCCCACAGCAGCTGCCAGATCGATTCCTTCTGCTTGGGCTTGCCGGTGAGCTCGTCAAGGTAGCTGGTGCCTTCCATCAGCTTCTCGTAGCCGATGTAGACCGGCTGGAACAGCACCGGCCGCGTGGGCTGGCGCAGGTAGGCACGCACCGTCATCGACACCATGCCGCCCTTGGGCTGCAGCAACCGCCCGGTGCGCGAGCGCCCGCCCTCGATGAAGTATTCGATCGAATAGCCGCCGGCCACCAGTTGCGCCACGTACTCCGACAGCACCGCCGAGTACAGCGCATTGCCGCGGATCGAGCGGCGGATGTAGAAGGCGCCGCCCTTGCGCAGGATGGTGCCCACGACCGGCAGGTTGAGGTTGATGCCGGCGACGATATGCGGCGGCACGATGCCCTTGTTGTAGAGCAGGTAGCTCAGCAACAGGTAATCCATATGGCTGCGGTGGCTGGGCACGTAGACGATCTCGTGCCCGGGCGCGGCGGCCTTCAGCGCATCCAGGTGATGCACCAGCACGCCGCGGTAGATGCGGTTCCACACCGAGGTCAGCAGGAAGCTGGCCGACCGCACCACCGGGTGCGAATAGTCGGCGGCGATCTCGTAGGCGTACAGGTACGCCTTCTTCCACGCCTCCTCGTTGCTCGAGTTGTCGCGTCGTGCCTGGTCGGCGATGGCTTCCTGCACGGTCGGCGCCGACAGCACCTTGTCCACCAGCAGCCGGCGCGTCGACAGGTCCGGCCCCACCACCGCCTCGCGGATGCGGTTGAAGTGCACGCGCAGCACGCGCGAGACCTTGCGCACGGTGCGCTCGGGGCTCAGGTCCTCGGCGATGATCCCGCGCACCTCCACCGGGCTGGCGAAGCGGACCAGGGTGTCGCGGCCATTGAGCAGGATCGCCAGCAGGCGGCGGAAGCGGCCGACCAGCGCCCAGTTCTCCGAGAACAGCACCGAGAACCAGCCGCTGGCCTTGTCCGGGCTGCGGCCGACGAAGATCGACACCGGCAACAGCTGCACGTCGATCGTGGGATCGGCACGGTGGGCCTCGAGCAGACGTGCCAGCGATTCCGAGTGCGTGCTCGGCTTCTGCGGGCGCTTGCCCTTGGCCAGCGCGTTGAGCGTGCCGGCGGCATTGCGTCGCGACAGCGCCACATAGGCGCGCTTGCGCCCGACCGGGTCGCCCGGCAGCGGCTGCAGCGGCGAGGGCATCCCGGCCTCGCGGCAGGCGCGGTCGAGGATCAGCGCATTGGACAGGCCGTAGTCCTCGAGCACGTAGCAGACCGGGCGGTCGTCGACGAGGCCGGCCGGCGCCTGCGGTTCGATCTTCAGCGCGATCCACGGCGCCAGCGCACGCCCGAGCAGGCGTGCCCACAGCGGTCGCCGCGGTTCACGGCGCGGCAGGCGCGGTGCCGCCAGCGCCTCGCCGGGATCGGCATGGAGCCCGGCGGGCGGAGTGAGCGCGGGTGCGTCGTCGCGGAGGTCCGCGTCGGCCTCCTTGTCGGGGAAGGGCAACGGGCTCTGGTCGGGGGAATGGCGTGACATGTGGGGAGATTATCGCCCAGCCGGGTGCCGTGCCTCAGCGCGGGCCGGCCGGCCCGGCATCGCGGCCCGCGGCGGCGGTGGCGCGGCGCAGGCGATCGCTGCGGTACCAGTGGCGGTCGTGGCGTTCGATCTCCACCCGCACGTCGATGGCTTCGTCCGCCAGCGGGTAGCGCACGCGCAGCCGTGCGTGGTCGCCGGTCTGCCGCTCCAGCGCCACGTCCAGTGCAGCCAGGCTGGCGTCCAGGTCAAGCCCGTAGTCGGCCAGCACCGCCTTGGCGGTGGCCAGGAAGGCGGACAGCCGGCGCAGGCTCTCGTCCATGCCGACCTCGCGCAGGGCCTGGTCGGACTCGAGCCCGGTCGCACGCGCGGCGGCGCACAGCCTGGCCAGTGCCGCCTGCGCGCGCTGCGGGTCGGTCAGCGGCGCCTGCACCGCCCAGCGCGACAGCGCGACCAGCCGCTGGATCTCGCGATCGCGCTGGATGTCGTCCAGATCGGGGTCGTTGGTGACGTATTGCACGCCGAATGCCGCCAGCGTCTCGACCGCCTTGCGCAACTCGCCGTCCGCGCCGGTGAACTGCTTGTCGAAAGCGGCCAGCAGCGTGGTTTCGGCGTCGGGGGCGGACAGGGCGGCGATCATCCGCGGCAGCTGGTCGTGCAGCGGCAGCTCCTCGAGCGGCCAGCGGCTGCGGCCCTCGCTCCAGGCCAGCCGCAGCTCGGCATGCAGCGGCGCCGGCACGCTGGCGCGGACGAACGCGACGAGGTCGTCCTCGCGCAGATGCTGCGCTGGCAGCAGCACGGCATCGACCGGGCGCTGCGCGCCCCGGCCTGCGGTGTCGCCATCGTCGCGATCGCCACTGCAGGCCGTCAGCCCGGCAATGGCGCACATCGCGGCCAGCAGCAGCGTCTGGATGCGCATCGGTTCCCCCCGTCCCGGCCCGGCATGCGGGCGCGCCGGCCATGGTGGCGACGTGGCAGGGGCACGGCAACCCCGTGGCGGGCGGCGGGCGCCGGGTTCCGGCGTCGATCGACGGAGATGGGACGTGGGTCCGGTCCCGTCGGGGACTCCGCTCACGCAGGCCGCCGGCGCGGGCGGCGTGCCCGGCGCGGCGCTCAGAGGTCGCGTACGACCCAGCCGCCGGGGGCCTGTTCGGGCACCGCATCCAGCGCGGCCTGGGCTACCGCCTGCGGCGACTCGCCGGCCTTCCATGCCGCCGCCACCGCCGCCAGCCGTTCGCGGGTGGCGCGGGTGTAGGCGCCTTCGAGCTCGTTCCCGGCATCCGCGGCCAGCTTCTGCGGATACAGCGTGCGCGCGTCGTCGCTGTGGTTGAGCAGCTCGATCAGCCCGGCCAGGGCGTCACGGAACACCTCGGCGCCCAGCGGCGTGCGCTGGGTGCGTTGCAGGTGCCAGACGGTGAGGTATTCCACCGGCCCCAGCAGCCGCCGCGGGGTCGCGCCGAAGAACTGCCCGGTCAACGCGCTGGCCGCGAACGGGGTCACGGTGTCGGGCAGCCGGGTGGCGCCCCATGAACTCAGTGCGCCACCGGGCAGGTCCATCCGCCGCAAGGCGGTGGCCAGCGTGTCGGCCAGCAGGCGTTTGGCGCGTACATCGTCGCTCTCGGCAACCACGCCGAGCAGGCGCAGGAACACCGGATACTGCTCTTCCCCCAGTCGTCGCGCCAGCCGCTTGAGCACGGTCAGGCGGTACTCGGGATCGGCATGCGCGGCGAGGGCCGAGACCAGGCGGTCGGCGGCGCCACGCAACGCCGTCGGTGACGGGATGGGCGGAACATCGGACATCGGGATGCAGGCTGGAAGCTCGGCGACAGGCTACACGCGCCCGTCGCGGTGCGGTCAGCCCAGGGCGTCGAGAATGGCGCCGGTGGCCTGGTCAGCCGCCTCGGACAGCGGATACGCCGCGAGGCCGTGTTCGAACATGCTGTCCCCGGCCAGCATCCGTCCGCCGGCGTCGATTCCGGCCCACGCAGGGGCCGAGAGCACGCGTTCGCCGTCGTCGACCCGTGGGCCGGCGGGCGATTCGAACGCCGTCGGCTCCAGGCCCGCCGCATGGTCCAGCGGCGCGGTGTGGCCGGGCTGCTGGCGCAGATCGTCGAGCGCAACCTGCCCGGCAAGCCGGTCGAGGCCGGCAAGGCCCAGGTGCGGATCGGAACCGATGCTGCTCATGGTGCGACGGATGACCTCTGCGGTGCGGGGGATGGACGCCGGTGCGGGTACGCATGGCGACGGCCAGAATGTAACGAGACGGTCTTCGCACTGTCACCCGGGGTCGACCCTAGGTCGCTGCCGTGGCAGGTGTGCGGTTCAGCCTGCCGGCACGGCCTGCGCGTGCGGATACGCATGCTAGCCTGCGCGGCGACCGGGCAGGAGCAGGCGATGGCCGACAAGGACCAGGGCGCCGACAAGACCGAACAGCCGACTCCGAAGAAGCTGCGCGATGCGCGCAGGGAAGGCAACGTCGCCAAGAGCAAGGAGCTCACCTCCACCGTGCTGGTGATGGGCTGGCTGTGCGCGGCGTGGATGCTGCTGGACTTCATCGGCGGCCGCGTGGTGCTGCTGTTCGACCAGAGCCTGCAGGCGGTCGGCCAGCCGTTCGCCGACAACCTGCCGCGGATGGCGATGCTGGCGGTCGACACCCTGCTGTGGATCCTGCTGCCGCTGTTCGGCATGGCGTTCGCGCTCGGCCTGCTGATCGAGTTCCTGCAGGCGGGGCCGGTGGCGTCGATGAAGAAGCTCGTCCCGAAGATGGACAAGATGAATCCGGTCGAGGGCATCAAGAAGATGTTCTCGATGGACAACCTGGTCGAGCTGGTGAAGTCGGTGCTCAAGAGCGCGGCGCTGCTGGGGATCGGCTATCTGGTGCTGACCCGCATGCTGCCCGAACTGCTGCGCCTGCCCTACAGCCCGCCGCAGGCGATCGGCGCGGCGATCTGGCATGCGATCAAGTGGATCCTGATCTGGACCATCGCGGTGTTCTTCTTCGTGTCCGCGCTCGACGTCTGGTACCAGAAGTTCTCCTACATCAAGAAGCTCAGGATGAGCCGGCGCGACATCAAGCAGGAGGTCAAGGAGAACGAGGGCGACCCCTACGTCAAGCAACGCCGCCGGCAGTTGCACCAGGAATGGGCGCAGCAGAACATGCTGGGCGCCGTGCGGAGTGCGAATGTCGTCGTGACCAACCCCACCCACATCGCGGTCGCCCTGCAGTACGAGCACGGCGTGACCGACCTGCCGGTCGTCGTCGCCAAGGGCGAGGGCGCGTTCGCCGAGGAGATCAAGCGGGCGGCGGAGGAGGCCGGGGTGCCGATCCTGCAGAACGTGCCGCTCGCGCGCGGGTTGCACGAGAAGGCCGAACTCGACGACTACATCGGCAACGAGTTCTTCGAGGCGGTGGCGGAAGTGCTGCACTGGGCGGAGACGGTGCGCCGCGACGGGCACGGCTGATCATCCGCGCGTAGCCCGGATAAGCGCAGCGCATCCGGGGTGCCGGTGCCGGGAGTTGCCCGTCCGGCTGAAGGCAGAAGCCGCGTGGGGGCGCCTGCCGGGTATTCCACCGAGTCGGCGCCCGATATCGCCTTGGTCGGTGAAACACCCGACAGGCGCCTGACGACGGTTCCTCGATCTGGTCGGCAAGCCAAGCGTGCGAGTCGGGGTCGACTCCGCCCTGCTTTCCCTCAATCCATCGCGTTGCGTCCAGCGCGGGTCCGGTGCCGTCGCAACCAAGGCGGTATCGGGCGCCGACTTGCGGCGGCACCGGATTCGCGCCACAGCGCGACATCTCGCTATCTCGTCGGCGCAGAGCTGTGCCGCGGCGAGGGTCGGGCCTGAACCTAAGCAAAGATCCGGTTGAGCACTTCCACCAGCGCGCGGCTGTCGCCGAGCCGGCCGACCAGCACCTCGATGAACACCCCGAGCATCATCAGGATGATGCCGGTGGCCAGCCATGCCTTGATCGGCAGCGTCAACGCGAATACGTTCAACTGCGGCGCGTAGCGGTTGACCAGCCCGAACGACATGTCGATCACCAGCAGGATCACGATCGCCGGCGCGGCCAGCACCAGCACCGTGGTCATGAAGAAACTGAAATGCCCGACGAAGAGGTTGACGCCGGTCGCCGCGAGGTTGGGAAAGAACGAGGTCGGCGGCCAGATCGCGTAGCTCGACATCAGCAGGTCGAGGAAGATCAGGAACGCACCGCTGGCCATGAACACCCATGCCGCGAACTCCGACAGGAACTCGCCGTGCAGGGTGGTCTGGTGGCCCTGGATGGGATCGAAGATCTGCGCCATCGACATGCCGACCTGGCTGTCGATGACGCTGCCGGCGGCGGAGATCGCCCAGAACACGATGCCGAAGCAGAAGCCGATCGCGACGCCGACGAACAGTTCCTTGAGGACCATCATCGGCCATTGCAGCGTGGCCGCGACCGCGCCGGGCGACGCCGTCATCGCCACCGGCAGCGCGACGATCGCCAGGCTCACCAGGAAGCTGTTGCGCACCATCGGCGGCATGTTCGACTGCGTGATCAGCGGCAGCATCACGAACGCACCGATGATCCGCGGCAGGGTCAGCCCCAGCGCGAGCATCGCGTCACCGAGGGTCGCGAACGGCATCATCCGCGTCGGGACAGGCCGGGGAAGCTGGAGAAGATGTAGTCGGCGTAGGCGAACAGCGAACCGCCGATCAGCGCGCCGGTGACGAACAGCGCCAGCACGATGGCGACGAACTTCAGCGCGTAGGCGAAGGTCTGTTCCTGCAGCTGCGTGGCCGCCTGCAGGAACGCCACCACCAGACCGACGATGGCGGCCGCCGCGATCGGTGGCCCCGACAGCACCAGCACCAGCACCAGGGCCTGGCGGGTGAGTTCCAGCGCCTCGTTCATGGCTGCGTTCTCATCCGGCGTAGGTCAGGACCAGGCCGTGCACCAGCTTGGCCCAGCCATCGACCAGCACGAACAGCAGCAGCTTGAACGGCAGCGACACCGTGGTGGGCGACATCATCATCATGCCGAGCGCCAGCAGGATGTTGGCGACCACCAGGTCGATCACCAGGAACGGCAGGAAGATCAGGAAGCCGATCTGGAACGCGGCGGTAAGTTCGCTGACGGTGAACGCCGGAATGACGACCAGGAAATGGTCGACGCTGACGTCGCCGCGCCGTTCCGGCGGCAGCAGGCGTTGCGCGCTGCGCAGGAAGAACGCGCGTTCGGCGTCGTTGGAGTGGCGGATCAGGAACGTGCGCAGCGGCTCCTTGCCGGCCTCGACCATCCCCAGGATCCGCGACAGATCACTGCCGGCGGGCACCAGCGCCGCCGGTGGAGGCGGTGGCGCCGCGCTGACCCATGCGCCGTCGGTGGGCACGCCGGTCATGTTGGGGTCGGGTGCGCCGATGATATCGCCGGTGACGCCGCCGAACAGCGCACCGCGCTCCGGTGCTGGCGCAGGCGTCGGCGCGGGTGCGGTACGAGCATCGGCTTCGGCCTGCAGCGCATCGGCGGCAGCCGGGCTCGCCGCCATCGGTTCGCTGGCGGCCGGTACGGGCTGCGCATCGGTCTGCGTCGCTGCGGCACCGGGCTGGCGCGCCGCGCGCCGTGCGCGTTCGGCTTCCGCGCGCGCATCGATCTCCGCCTGCACCGTGGCGGGCATCGGTTGCCCGGCCAGGCGCGCGCTGATCGCCGCATTGGTGTCGAGGATCACCGGATACATCACGTAGATCGACAGTACGATGGCGAGGCCGTTGATGACCACGTTCGGCGGTACCTGCTGCAGCCCGAGTGCGTTGCGCAGCAGGCTCAGCACCACCACGATCTTGGTGAACGAGGTCACCATCACCGCGACGAACGGCGCCAGCGCCAGCGACACCACGATCAGCAGGACCAGCGCGGGGGAGTAGTTGTTGAAATCCATCGCGGCGCGGGCTCAGGTCCAGGCGATCAGGCGGACGCCGAGGGTGTCGCCGACGGCGACCAGCTCGCCCTGGCCGACCGCCTCGCCGTTGGCGCGCAGCACCACGTTGGCACCTTCCAGGTGCGCCGGCAGCGCGAACACGTAACCGGGCTGCAGTTCGGCGAGGTCGCCGATGCGCAGGTCGAGCGCGCCGACCTCGAAACTCAGCCGCACCGGCAGCGGCCGCGCACCGGCGTCGGGATCCTCGGGGGCCGCCGCAGCGGTGTCGTGCTGTTCGCTCATGGGTCCGGTCTCCTCGACGCGGGAAAGGGATGGGGGCAGGGGCTGGGCGGCGCCTTCGATGCGCCAGCCCTGTGCGGTGGCCGCCACCGGCCAGGCGTGGCCGGCACCGCGCGCCTGCAGCTGGAGGGGGGCGGTGCGCGCGCCGATGACCAGCACGTCGCCGGGGCGCAGCGCGGCCCAGTCGTCGGCCGGCAGTGGCGGGACGTCCAGCAGCAGAAGCAGCCGCACCGGCAATCCGCGCCAGCGGCCCAGCGGGGTCGGTGGTTCGTCGGCGTAAGGCGGCGCGGCCTGGGCGAGCAGGCGCGGCAGCCACGCTGCGGGCACACGCAGGCTGCCCTGCAGCAGCGCCGCGCCCGGCACGCGCGCGTCGGCGTCGTCGTCCTCGACCAGGAAGTCCAGCCACGCCACCGGCGCACCGTCGGTGGGCGCACTGTCGAGCAGTGGCGTGAGCACGACGCCGAAGGCCTCGCTCAGCCGCATCAGCCAGCGTTCGTGGGCGAGGCTCCAGGCCAGCACGCGCGCGCGGCCGCGGTAGTCGCTCCAGTGCGGCATGTCGCCGGGCGCGGATGCTGCCTGCAGCCGCAGGCCCAGCCGGGTGCCATCGGCGTCGAGTTCGAACACTTCGTCCGCCGCCACCGGGTGGCCCGGGGCGAAGCGCAGCGTGCCGTTGTCGGGCAGCAGCCAGTGCTGGTGGCGCTGGAAGAATTCGCGCAGCGGCTGCAGCTGCTGCACCGCGAGCGTCGGGATGCGCCCCCGCAACGGGGCTGCCGCCGCGCGGTTGCCGTCAGCCATGTCCAAGGGCCACCTTCATCAGTTCGGGGAGGGAACGCACGCCCAGCTTCGCCATCATGTTGGCGCGATGCAGCTCGACGGTCTTGATGCTGATGCCGAGGATGTCGGCGATCACCTTGTTCGGCTTGCTGGCGACCACCAGGTCCAGCACCTGGCGCTCGCGCGGGCTGAGCTTCGCCAGCACCTCGCTGTCGACCGCGCCGTCGCCGCGCGCACGCGCGCCGGCCACCGCGTTGCGGATCGAATCGAGCAGGGCATCGTCGCTGAAGGGCTTCTCGAGGAAGTTCGACGCCCCCTTGCGCATCGCCTCCACCGCCAGCGGCACGTCGCCATGCGCGGTGACGAAGACCAGCGGCACGTTGCAGCCCTGCCGGCGCAGCGTGTCCTGCAGCTGCAGCCCGCTCATTTCCGGCATGCGGATGTCGGACACCACGCATTCGGCGCCATCGCCGCGCCGCCGCGACGGCCACTCGGCCAGGAACGCCGGGCCGGATGGATAGGCGTGCACCTCGAAGCCGGCGGTTTCCAACAGCCAGGCGGTGGAATCGCGGAACGGGGTGTTGTCGTCCACCAGGTGGACGCGCACGTCGCTGGGCATCACGGTCTCCCTTCGGCCGGCGGCAGGGTGAAGCCGAACACGCTGCCGCCATCCTGGCGCGGCTCGAAGAACAGCCGCCCCTCGTGGTATTCGATGATCGAGCGGCAGATCGCCAGGCCGATGCCGAGGCCGTCGCTCTTGGTGGTGAAGAACGGCGAGAACAGTTGCTCGCTTTCCGCCGCCGACAGGCCCTTGCCGCGGTCGAGCACGCGCAGCTCGACCGCGCCGTCGAGGTCCACCCGGCCCTCGACACGCAGCGCGCGGCGCGCAGCCGGCACCTCGCGCATCGCCTCGATCGCGTTCTTGACCAGGTTCAGCAGCACCTGCTCGACCATCACCCGGTCCGCGTACGCCGCCGGCATGCCCGGATCCAGCGCGATGTCGATGCGCAGCTGCTGGCGTTCGGCTTCGAGCCGCAGCAGCTCGACCACCGTCTGCACGATCACCGCCACGTCCTGGGCATCGCGTCGCGGCTCGCGTGCACGCACGAACTCGCGCACGCGGGCGATCACCGCACTGGCGTGTTCGGCCTGGGTACGTGCGGCCAGCAGCGCGCGTTCCACCTGCACCGGGCCGCCCGCCTGGCCCACCAGGCGCAGGCTGCCGTTGAGGTAGTTCACGATCGCCGCCAGCGGCTGGTTGAGCTCGTGGGCGAGCGTGGCCGCCATCTCGCCCACCGACATCAGCCGCGAGGTGAACAGCAGCTTGTCCTGCCGGCTCTTGTGCGAATCGAGGATCTCGATCCGTTCGGAAATATCCACCGCGGTCAGCAGCAACGCCGGCGGCTGCGTCGCCGCTTCGCGCCAGTACAGCGCATACCAGCGGTCGTTATGCGGCGCGCGGACCTCGCTGCCGGGGTCGATGTCGACACCGCTGCCATGTAGCGCGGCGAGCAGGTCGTCGCGGCGGTCGTGGCCGTCGAGGCGGCCGAACTCGGTGCGGAAGGCGGTGTTGGCGGCGAGCAGGCGGCCGTCGTCACGAGCGTACGCGGCGCAGGCGAACGGCACCGCGGCCAGCACGTCGTCCAGCCGCGCCCCGGCGGCTGCGTCGGGTGCCGTGGCGCGCCGTGCCGGCGTCATCGCAGGCCCGCCATGCCGTGGCGGATGCCGCGATCGGCCTGGGTTACCCTGCGCTGCGCGACTGCCGCCTCCCCCCCGCTCCGCTTCAAGCCCGACCTCCCATGCGCACTTCGTTCCGTTCCCCCGCCCGCCTCGTCGCCGCTTGCCTCGTCACCGTGACCGGCCCGGCGGCAGCGACGACCGCGGGATTGACCGCAGCGCCGACCTTCTGGGGCGAACTGCTGGCGATCCTGCTGCCGCTCGCTTTTATCATCGTTGCCCTTCTGGTGGCGTTACGGCACATCCGCCGGAAGTTCGGCCTGACCGGCCAGGATGCGCCGCTGTCGGTGGTGCAGATCCTGCCGGTCGGTCCGCGCGAACGCGTGGTGCTGGTGCGCTCGCGTGCCGGGCGCGTGCTGGCGGTGGGGGTCAGCGGGCATTCGGTGAACCTGATCACCGAACTCGATGCCGCCGACATCGCACCCGCGGAGGGCGCCACTGTGGTCGAGCCCGTCCCCGGGAAGCGGACCTTCCTCGACCTCATGCGTCGGCCGCAAGGGCCTACCGCCCAATAACGTGAGCACGGTCACGTAACGCGACGGACTTCCGCCTGCGGGCGCCCTGCAACAGGATTTTTACCTTACGGTCACTTGCCCGGGATATCGTAACGGGGCAGAAAGTGACGCATGAGGGCAGGGGCCGTGCAGCAGTCGGAAGTCGGCAAGCGAACAGGGGTGGGAGTTGAGTCGGATTCCGGGCGCCATGCCGCAGGCATGAGCACGGGGTTCCCGGGCTTGGCCGGAGCGGGCGCATGCGCGCGCTGATCGCCAACCTGCTGGCACCGCCGGCCGGTACCGTCGCCCGCCGCACCTTCAGCTACAGCGACATCCTGCTCGCCTTCGGCGCGGTCACGATCATCACCGTGATGATCCTGCCGCTGCCGCTGTGGCTGATCGACAGCCTGGTGGCGGTGAACATCTCGATCGGCTTCGGCCTGCTGCTGCTGGGCATCTACATCCCCAACCCGGTGGCGTTCTCGAGCTTCCCCAGCGTGCTGCTGCTGACCACGCTGTTCCGGCTGGCGATCTCGATCGCGATCACCCGCTCGATCCTGCTCGACGCCGAAGGCGGCCACATCGTCGAGACCTTCGGCAACCTGGTCGCCGGCGGCAACCTGGTGGTCGGCCTGGTGGTGTTCCTGATCATCACCGTGGTGCAGTTCATTGTCATCGCCAAGGGTGCCGAACGCGTGGCCGAAGTGGCCGCGCGCTTCACCCTCGACGCGATGCCCGGCAAGCAGCTGTCGATCGACTCCGACCTGCGCGCCGGCCTCATCGACAAGGACGAGGCGCGCCGCAAGCGCCGCCTGCTGGAGACCGAGAGCCAGCTGCACGGCTCGCTCGACGGCGCGATGAAGTTCGTCAAGGGCGATGCCATCGCCGGCATCGTCATCATCCTGATCAACCTGTTGGGCGGCCTGGCGATCGGCGTCCTGCAGCGCGACATGGCGCTGGCCGATGCCGCGCGCACCTATTCCATCCTCACCATCGGCGACGGCCTGGTGTCGCAGATCCCGGCCATCCTCGGCACGATCGCCGCCGGCCTGGTGGTGACCCGCACCACCGGCGAGATCGAGGACCGCCACCTCGGCGACGCCATCACCCGCCAGATCAACGGCCAGCCGCGCGTGCTGCTGATCACCGGCTGCCTGGCGTGGCTGATGATGCTGGTGCCGGGCTTCCCGTGGCCGGTGTTCCTGGTGCTCGGCGCGATCCTGCTCGGCATCAGCGCCTGGCGTTACCGCCACGACTTCGAGCACCTGCGCCGGCTGTTCCGCGTCAGCGACGAGGAGATCGTCGCCAGCCAGACGCGCGACGAGCAGAGCGAGGAGCTCGCCCCGCCGCCGCAACTGTCGCTGGAGATCGCGCCGTCGCTGGCCGAGCGCTATGGCCAGGAAGCGCTGCGCAGCCGCATCGCCGACATCGTCCAGCAGCAGCGCGACGAGTACGGCGTGCCGGTGCCGTCACCGAAACTGCGGATCAACCATGCACTGGGCGAGGGCGAGTACCGCCTCAGCGCCTATGGCGCGCGGCTGGCGTCGGGCCGCCTGCAGCTCGATGCCAGGCTCAGGCCCGCCGCACCCGGCGCGGATGCGTCCGCGCGCGTGCCGGGCTTCTTCCCCGCGCTGTCGGGCGAATGGACCACCGCGGCCGACGACGCCGCGCGCGATCCGCTCGACGTCATCGCCGACCACGCGCGCGGCGCGCTGCAGCGTCGCCTCGGCGGCTTCCTCGGCATCCAGGAGACCTCCAACCTGTTCGGGCGCATGCAGCGCGACTACCCCGACCTGGTGAAGGAGATGCTGCGCGTGGTCGCGCCGCAGCGGGTGGCCGAGGTGCTGCGCCGGCTTGCCGAGGAAGGCGTGCCGATCCGCAACCTGCGCGATGCCTTCGAAGCGATCACCGACGTCGGTGGCCGCGAGAAGGACGTCGTCCTGCTGACCGAATACGTGCGGGTGGCGCTCAAGCGCGAGATCGCCGACCGCTATGCCGATGCCGATCGCACCCTGCACGTGCTGCTGATCCATCCCGAGCTGGAGGACAAGCTGCGGCAGTCGGTGCGCGTGGCCGGCGGCGCCAGCCAGCTGGCGATCTCGCCGGAACTGGCCGCACGGCTGGGCAACGAGGTGCGCGCGCACCTGGCGCGGCAGGCGCCCGGCGTGCAGGCGGTGCTGCTGTGTTCGCTCGACGTGCGCCGCCACCTGCGCAAGCTGATGGAAATCGACTTCTTCGAACTCCCGGTGCTCTCGTACCAGGAGCTCGCGCCCGACCTGCGCATCGTCCAGGCCGGGCAGATCAACGCCTGAGCCGCGTCACGGAACACGGAGTGCAGCCATGACCCACGCATCGCATCCAGACCAGGCACCCGCCGCCGAGGGCAAGGTGCTGCGGATCGTGGCCGGGTTGCACGCCGGCGCCAGCCGCGCGCTGGCCGAGCGCGAGATGATCCTTGTCGGCAGCGGTGACGATTGCGACATCGTGCTCGCCGACCGCGGCGTCGCCATCCGCCATGCGCTGATCAGCGTGATCGACGGCGCCGTGCAGCTGCGTGCGCTCGATGCACCACTGAAGCTGGAAGGGCGCCTGCTGCATCCGGGTGATCCCGAGGAGCTGCCGTCGGTGCAGCGCGTGGGGGGCTGGGCGAGGAGGCCGCGCTGGCGTTCGGCGACATCGACGACCCGGCGTGGCTGGCACTGGCGCCGGAAGGTGTCGAGTTCGAATCGCCGTCGCCGCGCCCGGGCCAGGCGATCACCCGCCGCCTGCCGATGATTGCCGCGGTGTCGGTGCTGTCGCTGGCGCTGCTGGCGATCTTCGTCGCCGTGGTGCCGGCCAGGGAGCAGCCGGTCGACATCGAAACCCGCCTGCGCGCGCTCGCCGCCGAACACCACGTGGCCAATGCGCGCATCGAGCGCGGGCACGGCGACAGTTGGGTGCTCAGTGGCACCATCGGCGACCGCACCACCCGCGACACGCTGCGCCAGCAGGTGGAAAGCGAAGGGCTGCCGGCGCGGGTGGACCTGCGCAGCGGCGAGGACCTCGCCTATTCGGTGTCGGAGATCCTGCGCGGCGGCGGCTTCAGCATCGAGCGCGTGCGTTACCTCGGCAACGACGATGTCGAAGTCAGCGGCTACTTCACCGACGAGGAGGCCTTCCGCCAGTTCGCGCAGTCGCGCGCGGTGGTGGAAACCGGAGTGAACCGGGTGGTGCCGATCAATCTCGCCACGCCGCCGCCGTCCACCGCGGAGGTCCCGGTCGACGAGCAGGATCCGATCCACATCGTGTCGATCGTGCGCGGCGAAAACGCCCACGTGATCGCGCTCGACGGCACCCGTTACGAAGTCGGCGCGCAGTTGCCGGGCTGGGGCCAGCTGGTCGCGGTCGGTGAGCACGCACAGGTGCTGCGCAGCGACGGCAACCTGCAGCGGCTGACGCCGCGTCCGCCGCCGCCCGCACAGGCACCGGCCGATGCCACGGAGGCCACGCCGGCCGCGGTCGTCGACGCCTCCGCGACCCGCCCGTCCGCCGTCGACCCCCGCGTGCGCGCGGCCGGAGCACGCCAGTGACGGTCACCCGCGACCGACCCCTGGGGCGTACCCGAGGTCACGCATTCATCGCCATCGACTCCAGTAGAGTCCCGCAGTCCAACCGCAGCAGTCGCCGTCTTCGGCACCCAACAGGAAGGAGCACGACATGACCACGATCGACACTTCGCAGTTGAACAACTTCATCGGCACCGCCGCGATGCAGAACGGGCCGTCCACGCGTAGCGGAGCTTCCGCGGGCAGCAGCTCGAGCTGGTACGAGGCGATGTCGCGCGCCTGGGGCAACACGCTCGACGGCCAGGCCTCGCGCATCACCCAGATGTCCGACCAGATCTCGGCCGGTGGCGACCAGCCGTCGAACATGGTGCAGCTCACCGCCGCCAGCCTGAAGATGCAGTTCATGTCCAACAACGCCGCGACCTCGCAGAACAGCGTCGGCCAGGCGCTGGAAACGCTGGGCAAGCGCCAGTAACCGCGATCGCCGGCGCACCGGGCGCAACCGCCGCAGCGGCGGCCGCGCCACGGGGCTCCGGGACACCCGCAAGAAGATGCACTGCTGAAGGACCACCGGTCCGGGAGCCACCAATGATCGAAGCCATCCAGGTCGCGGCGATGGACGTCGCCCAGCATGCCGCCGGAGGCGGAGCCGCGATGGCCCCGCAGCAGGCGGGCGCCATCAATGTCGGCGAGTTCGCGCAGGCCCTGCAACGCACCGGCAGCACCGGCGCAGCGCCCGGCGTCGCCGAGCCGCAGGCGGTGCAGAACGCCGCCGAGGCGGCACCGTCCGAAGGCACGCGGATGATGATTTCCGCGTTCGAGAACCTCAACAGCGGCGCCAAGAACATCGAGGCGCTGTCGCAGGCGATGAGTGGCAGCACGCAGGACCTCACGCCGGGACAGATGCTCGAGATGACGATGAAGTGCCATGAGTTCCTGTTCCAGTCGCAGCTCACTTCCAACGTGGCCAACCGCACCTCGGATGGCGTGCAGCAACTGTTCCGCCAGCAGTCCTGATCGGCGGGAGGCAGTCATGAAGAGATGGAAACCCCTGCTGGTGCTGCTGATGTGCGTGCTGCTCGCGGCATGCGCGCGCACCACGCTGTATGCGGACCTCGACGAGCGCCAGGCCAACGAGGTGCTGGCCGCGCTGCTGTCGACCGGCATCGGTGCGGAAAAGCGCACCTCCGCCAGCAAGACCGGCTGGGAGATCCGCGTCGACCAGGCCGACTTCCCGCAGGCCATGCAGGTGCTGCATGCACGCGGGCTGCCCGGCCAGCGCTACCAGGCGCTGGGCGACATCTTCCGCAAGGACGGTTTCTCGACCTCCGCGCAGACCGAGCGCTCGATGCTGCAGCACGGCCTGCAGCAGGAACTGTCGCGCACGCTGTCGCGCTATCCCGGCGTGGCCGAGGCGCATGTCCACATCAACCTGCCCGAGCGCGACCCGCTCGGCGGCACTGCGACCGATGCATCCGCATCCGTGGTGATCTTCGGCCAGCCCGGGGCCAACGTGCGCGACTACGAGACCGAGATGAAGATGGTCATCAAGGACGGCGTGCCGGGCATGAGCGACATCAACAAGGTGACGGTGAAGTTCCAGACCTTTGCCGGCCCGTTGGGCAATCCGGCGCCCGGCCAGAACCCGATCGCGATGTCGTCGCTCAATCCGGTGGCGATCGCCATCGCGGTGTTCGTGGTCGCATTGCTGGGTGGCCTGTTCGCCTTCGGCAGCCGCCTGCGCCAGCGCATGGCGCGCAAGTCCGAGCCGCCGCCGCGGGTCTGGAACGGCTGAGGCGCCCGCGGTGACGCTGCAGGCGCTGCTGGCGGAGGTGGAACCGGACTGGTTCCGCGACGGAGGCGAACCGCTGCCGCCAGACCTGCTGCGTCGGGCCCGCGGCAGTCGGCTCGGTCGTCGCCTGCTGGCACGCGGGCTGATCGGGGATGGCGCCGTCGACGCGCTGCTGGCACCGCGCCCGGGCCATGACCCGGCCACCATCGCGATGCGCTGGCCGAAGGCACGCGTGGAGCGTCTGGCACGCGACCTTGGCGTCCTCGCGCATGCGCCCGCGATCCGTGGCGAGGTGCGTCGCGAGCCGGTGCGCCGGCTCAAGCGTGCGCTGGGCAACAGCTATCTGCTCGCGCTCGACCCCTCGGTGTGGGACGCGCAGCTGCCACCGGCGGTGGTGCGCGAGCTGGGTGCGGGCCTCGAGCAGGCGCTGGTCGCCGGCGGTGCCGACGACGACGCGCCGTTGCTCGCGTTGTTCGCGCGCCAGGGCCGGCAGGAACTGCGGGCCTGGGCCGCGCACCGTGACCCCGCGCTGGGCGAGTGGGTCGCGCTGTTGCATCCGCGCGAGCCCGCCATGCCCACCGTGCTGCCGGAGCGGCCGGTGCTGCTGTTGTGCACCCACCACGAAACCCGCGCCGCCAAGGCCTGAGACGTCGTCACGATGAGTATTTCCACGCCCCCGGCTTCCGCCATCACCGTCCACGACCAGCGCGTCTTCGCCCGCGCGATCGGCGCGCGGGTGGTGCCGGCACAGGCGTGGGCGCGGCTGGAGGAGATCGACCGGCTGCTCGACCAGGTCAACGCCCTCTATGCCGAGGCCGCCGCCGACATCGAACGTGCGCGCGAGCAGGGCCAGGCGGCGGGCTTCGCCGAAGGCCTGGCGCGCGCGCAGCAGCAGATGACCGAGAAGCTCGCCAGCCTCAACGAGCAGCGCGCGCGCGTGCTTGGCGATGCGGCCGGGCGCATCAGTGACCTGGCCTGCGCGATCGTGGCGCGCATCGCTCCCGGTTTCGACGCCGCCCGCGTGGTGCCGCCGCTGGTGATGCAGGCGGTCGAGGCCGCGCAGGCCGAACAGTTCCTGTTGATCCGGGTGCATCCCGGCGTGCGCGAAAGCGTCGCCGCCGGCCTGGGTGCGGTGCGCCAGGCACATCCGGCGGTGGGCGTGATCGAGCTGGTCGACGACGAGAGCCTGGATCCGCTGAGCTGCGTGGTGGTGTCCGAGGCCGGCGAAGTGCGGGCCGGCGTCGCCCAGCAGATCGAGGCGATCCGCACCGCGCTGGCGGGCGCCACCGCACGCGAGGCCGGCACATGAGCCGGGTCGACCCGCTCGAGGCCGCCCTGGCCGCCGGCAACGACCCGCTGCTGAGTGCGCTGTCCTCGGTCAAGAGCGTGCAGCGCGTGGGCAAGGTCGCCGATGCCTACGGCACCCTGATCCGCGCCACCGGCCTGAAGGCGGCGATCGGCGAGCTCTGCCACCTGCGCAATCCGCCGGGCGAAGGTGATCCGTCGTTCTCGTTGGCGGCCGAAGTGGTCGGCGTGTCGCGCCAGCACACCCTGCTGACGCCGCTGGGTGCGCTGGACGGCATCGCCGCCACCACCGAGGTCTACGCCAGTGGTCGCCAGGCCGCGCTGCGCGCCGGCCCGGGCCTGCTTGGACGCGTGCTCGACGCGCATGGCGAGCCGATCGACGGCAAGGGGCCGGTGGCGGGCCCGACCGCGGAGGCGCCGATCTACGCCGCTTCGCCCAACCCGCTCACCCGCAACCTGATCGAGCGGCCGTTCTCCACCGGCGTGCGTGCCATCGACACCGTGATGACGGCCGGCGAAGGCCAGCGCATCGGCATCTTCGCCGTCGCCGGCGGTGGCAAGAGCACGCTGCTCGGCATGCTTGCGCGCGGTGGCGATGCGGACGTCAACGTGATCGTGCTGGTCGGCGAGCGTGGTCGCGAGGTCAGCGAGTTCATCCACGACAACCTCGGCGAAGCGGGCATGCGCAAGTCGGTGATCGTGGTGGCGACCTCCGACCGCCCGGCACTGGAACGCAGCCGGGCCGCCTGGGCCGGCACCGCGATCGCCGAACACTTCCGCGACCAGGGCAAGCGCGTGCTGCTGCTGGTCGATTCGGTCACCCGCTTCGCGCGTGCATTGCGCGATGTCGGCCTTGCGATCGGCGAACCGCCGGCGCGCCGCGGCTTCCCGCCATCGGTGTTCAGCGCGCTGCCGCGTCTGTTCGAACGCGCCGGCAACAACGACAAGGGCTCGATCACCGCCTTCTACACCGTGCTGGCCGAGGACGAGGACGGCGGCGATCCGATCGTCGAGGAAGTGCGTTCGATCCTCGACGGCCACATCGTGCTGTCGCGCAAGCTGGCCGCGGCCTACCACTACCCGGCGATCGACGTGCTGACCAGCCTCAGCCGCACGATGCCGCGCGTGGTCGACCAGCCGCACCTGCGTGCCGCCGGCCAGCTGCGCAAGTACCTCGCCAAGTACCAGGACATCGAGCTGCTGCTGCAGCTCGGCGAGTACAAGCGCGGCAGCGATCCCGATGCCGACATCGCGATCGAGAAGATCGGGCCGATGCGCAACCTGCTGCAGCAGTCGTCCGCGGAGCTGGTGCCGTTCGAGCAGTCCGCGCAGGCGCTCAGGAAGCTGTTCGGATGAAGCGCTATCCGCTGCAGACGCTGCTCAGGCTGCGTGCGCACCGCACCGAAGCCGCGCGCCTGGTGGTGCTCGACCGGCAACGCGCGGTCGCCGCGTGCCGCGAGGAATGCCGGCGCATCGGCGACGAGATCACCGCGCTGCAGGATGACCGCCAGTCGCAACGCGCGCGCCTGCTCGATCCGCCGGTTGCCGGCCTGTCCTGGCCGATGGTGCTGGAGACACGCGAGGCGCATATCGAGCTGCTCGCCCAGCACATCGTCGCCGCGCAACAGCGCCTGCAGGCCGCGCAGGGGCGGCTGCGCGATGCCGAGCGCGCGCTCGAGGAGGCGAAGCAGGCGTACTTCCGTGCCCGCGCACGCGAGGACGCGCTGGAGAAACGCAAGCACCTGTGGCGCGACGAGCAGTTCGCGCTGGAGGCCCATCAGGAGGAGGACGCCGCCGCCGATCTGTTCATGGCGCGGTATGTCACCCCGGGACAACCGTGAGGTCGCCATGAGCGTGGAACGCAGCCAGTCCGCCGAGAACGCCGCCACTGCGCGGCTGCAGGACAGCCTGAAATCGCAGGATGCCGAGCGCGCGCCGCCGCCGCGCGAGAACGTCGACCGCTTCCGCGAGGTCCTGCGGCAGGCAGGTTCCGCCGGCCAGGAAGCACGCGAGGAGTTCGCCCAGGCGCGCCAGCAGGGCGCAGGCGAGTTGCGCGGCGACCAGCGCGCTGCATTGCAGGCCGAGGCCGCCAATGCCGCGCGCGAGGCCGGCCAGGACACCGCCCGCGTCGACGCGGTGCACGCGCGCAGCGACGAGACCGGCGACAGCGGCCGCCAGACCCTCGAGGCCTCCGAGATCATGGCGATGATGCAGGCGCAGTCGGCACTGCGCGAAGGTGCCGCACCTGCGCCGGTCGCGGCGCCGGCATCGAGCGCAGGCACGTTCGCCGACCTTCTCGAACGCCATGTGCGCCAGCTGGCCGTGGGCGGCGGTACGGCTGCCAATTCGGATGACGGACAGGTCCTGCTGCGGATGTCCGACGCCTCCTTGCCGGGCACCGACCTGCTGCTCAGCCGCACCGAAACCGGTTGGCTGCTGCGCGCCGACACCCGTTCGCGCGGCAGCTACGACGCGATCCGCGAGGCCGCACCGGACCTCGCCCAACGCTTCGCCGACCGTGCGCTCGGCACGCTTGAGATCGATCCTCACTGGCATGCGTGAGCCTAGGGCGCGCCCCAGCTTGTCGCTGCCGGACGCCCGCCTAGACTCGATACCGACGCTGACGCACGCCCCGAACTGCAGGACATTGACCGCATGGCCTTGACCCGCCGCCCGCCGCCCCGCCGCAAGCCCGACCAGGCGCTGCCATCTGTGGGCGTGGGTTCGACGGTGATGGCCGAAGCGGCGGCCCCGCCTGCCTCCCCGCGCAACGTCGCCGCGGAGGAGCGCGAACAGAAGCTCGCCGAGTTCGAGGCGATGCTGCAGGCCCAGCCCGGGATGACCGAGGCCGGCCTCGAGCTGGTCATGCAGGGCTGTCGCGACGCGCTCGACAACGTGTCGCTGGAACCGGCCCTGGGCGTGCCGCAGCGCAACGAATGGATCGCCTCGATCGACGCGCTGATCGAGCAGGGCGCCCTCGACCAGGCCAGCGGCGATGCACTGGTGCGGCAGATCGATGCCGCCGTGGCGCCACTGGAATCTCCCGACGTACAGCGCGCGCTTGAACTGGCCGGACGCATCCAGCGTGACGGCCAGGCGCAGGCGCGCGAGTGGCTGGAAAGCCAGTCCGACAACGAAGCCAGCGACGACCTCGCCAGGGTGCGCACGAACGAGGCCGCCGTCGACAGCCATCCGTTGCGGGAGTCGATCACACGCTCCCGTTCGCGGAGGCTGCGCGGCCCGCCGCTTCGCTGAGCCCGGCCACGGAACGGCCCGCAGGATCCGCTTCCAGACATGACCACATCAGAAAATCCACGGAGTCATCCCATGAGCAACAACATCGGTAGCAGCGAACTCATTGCCAGCCTGTCCAAGATCACGATGGGCGGCGACGGTGCCTCCAACGGCGAGACCAGCTGGCTGCACGCCATTGCCAAGGCACTGGGCGACAAGGTCGGCGAACTCGCCGAGAGCATGGTCAAGAACGCCGACAAGGTCGGCAGCAAGAACGAGAAGGAGGCCACTTCGGCTTCCGCGCAGCTGACCGCCGACAGCCAGCTGTTCTCGATGTACATGAACGCGCTGAGCACCGTGCTGAAGTCGATCGGTGAAGGCAACGTCGCGATGGCCCGCAAGCAGTAAGCCACCGCGTAACCGGAACTGGAGAAACCCCTCGCTTGCGAGGGGTTTCTTTTTGTCCGCGAGAAGTGCGGCCGGTGGCACTGGCAGAGCCCTGGCCGGATCGGAGGCTGTACCGGTCAGGCCAACGCTCAATGCTCACTGCGTTGCGAACGCCGCAAGGAGTTCGCAGTTGAGATGCCCTCGATGACGGCGGGGTGCAAGCAACCTTCCCTTGACCGGCACGTGCGTACCGTTCCTGCCGATCGGCGTCCGCGACGCGACCTCGCCCACCGACGTTCTGGCGGGGCGGCGTGAACCGACGCCAGAACACCGATCGCAGGATGGTCCCGCCACGGATGCGGGACGGCGCGTGCTCAGCGTTCGCCGGCGCTGCCCGGGGTCTTGCGCGAGAGGGCGGTGCGGGCCATCGCCCAGGCCCCGGCCGCGGAGGCCAGGCCGAGCGTGACGAGGACGCCCATCGACACCGGCTCACGCACGCCACGGCTTACCAGCGCCACGCCTTCGCCCCAGGGCAGCAGGGCGACCAGCAGGATGCCGAAGCTGGCGAACGCGACGATGGTGAGCACCCAGTACAACCACTGGTAGGCGAGCTCCGCCTTCCGGATCTCGGCCAGTTCGCGGCGTGCGGCGTCGGATCCGGCGCCGACCGCGGCGAGCAGCGTGGTGAAGCGATCGCGCCGTGCGCGGCGCCCGTCGCCGGAGGCAACGGTGTGGCCGTGTGCGATCGGTGCACCATCCACGCGTGTGCCACCGCGTTCGCCCCCGCCCGCCAGCGGGTTGCCGCGCACATCGGCCGGCGACTGCGATGGCGGCACCACGGCAGGCATGGTGGGCATGGGCTGTACGGATGGGGCATTCGCCATCGCGACAGTGGCACCGGCGCTGGCCACGGCGGTGGTGCCGGGCGCCTGCGCAAGCATCCCCGCGGGTGCCAGTGAGCCCGCACGCTCACCCGCCAGCGCCGCATCGGCGCGCAGCACGCCGGGAAGCGCGAGGTCGCCACGCACCAGCGACGGTGCCAGCGTGCCGCTGGCCAGCGGCACGCCCTGGGCGGCGGCACCTGCAGCACCCGCAGCGCCGGTGGCGTTGCCGGCAAGCGCGCCCGGATGGGCCGTGGTGCCGACTGCGGCCAGGGTCGCGGGCGCGGTCATCGCGGGCATGCCGCGTGGGATGGCGCTGGCGGCTGCAGCGGGCGCGCCTTGCAGGCCGGCCAGGCCAGCCGCCAACCCACCAGCCGGCCCGGCCGTCGCCATGGCGCCTGCCACCTGCGCCATGCCGGCGCCGGTAATGAGCGAACCGGGCGTCGCCGCGCCGGGTGCCCCGGGTCGCGGCGCGGTGGCAGCCAGTGCATCGGCCAACGGGCGGGCGACGGCGCCACTGGCCGTCGTCGCCATGCCCACTCCGGAGCCACCCGCGCCGGCAGCGCTGGCAGCCGCCTGCGACAGTCCCGGCGGTGACGTCAGGCCGGGCGCTGCCTGTCGCGGCCGTGCCCCCCGGTGGGGCGCCCGCGCCCGGCGGCCGGACGGCGGCGGCCTGGGCCAGCCCGGGCGGGGCGGGAGGCGTCGGTGGACGCACGGTATCCACCAGATGCGAGCGCGCACCCTGCGTCCATGGGCCTGCGTGACCCTCACCGAGCCCCATGCTGCGGGCCAGCGGACTGGTCAGGCTGTGGAGGACGCCGATCAGCGATCGGCCGCCGCCAGGCCCCATGGGCAGCGAAGGAGGAGAGAGATTGGAAAGGGGACCGACCATGGGCCTTCGCGCAGGTTGCCGGGTGCCGGCGCCCCCATCGCCGGTTCCCGCACGCTAGCGCGCCACCGTCGGATGCGCAGCCTCGGGATGACCCCAGGGTGCCCGGTCCGTGGTCGTACGTCGCGCCGGTGCACGCCGCCGCCGACTACTGCGCCAGCTGTAACGCCTCGCGCTTGGCGGCGCGCCGCTGTTCGCGTGGCTGGTCCCAGGCGTTGTTGAACAGCGCCGGCTCCCAGCCGCCATAGGTCGGGTTCGGCAGCATCCACCAGCGTTCGCCGAACCAGTCGCCGTACTCGTCCAGCAGGCCGTTGCGGGCCTCGTCGGTATTGGCTATCACCTGGACGAAATCACCGAGCTGGTCGCCGAACTGCATGAGGACCCGGTAGTCGCGCCCCGCAAGGCGGCGGCGGCAGAGCTTTTCGCTGCCGTGCTGCTCGCAGCCCTCGACATGGGTGCCAAGGCCGAGGAACACGCTGTCGTCCTTCACCGGCAGGCCGACCGCGCGCAGGTTGGCGAGGGTGGCCTCGTTGAGATGCTGGGCGCGGTTGGACAGGTAGAGGATGGTCACGCCCTTCTCGGTTGCCACGCGGGCGAAGTCGACCACGCCGGGCACCGGCTCGGCCTTCTTCTCCGCCACCCACGCGGCCCAGGTGGCTTCGTCGTACTCGCCGCCGTCGTGCACGAGGCGCGCCTGGTAAGGCGAGTTGTCGAGCACGGTTTCGTCGATGTCCATGATCACCGCCGGCGGCAGTGACGCCCAGGCCTGCGGGTTGTCGCGTTCATCGGGCACCAGTGCGTCCCAGTTCTTCTCGGCGAGCGCCGCGTCGAGATGGTCGGCGGCGGCGCGGAACAGCGACAGCGCCGTCGCCCGGTATTCGACCGAACGCTGCACCCACAGCACCGCGTTGAGGTTGTCGTCGGCGTCGGTGGCGGCCGGTCGCGCGGACTGTTCAGCCGGGACAGGCGCCGCTGCGGACGGCGCCGTGGTCGCCTCCGGGGTCGGCCGGCAGGCCGACAGGCCGATGACGAACAGGGACAGGGTCAGCAGCAGGGGGCGCATCGCGGGCTCCGCGGATCATGCAGGGGCGTGCGAGTTTAGCCGACGCGGATGACAGCCCGTCGCGTTCCAGGCCCGTCCGCCCGCGCACGCGACGGCGCATGCACAAGCAGGTGCGGCGCGCAGCGTGAGCAGGCAGCGTCGGCCTCAGGCGTCGAGCAGTGCCCTGATCGCGGCGAAGCCCGCGTCCGCACGTTCGCGCTTGTGCGCCGCATCGGCGACGGGATCGGCGCCATCGCGTTGCAGTTCGTCGGCTGGCAGTTCGTCGAGGAAGCGGCTGGGCTTGAGCTTCATCCGGCTGCCCCACTTGGTCGCTTCGCGTGCGTGCGACAGCCACAACCGCTCCTTGGCGCGGGTGATGGCCACGTACAGCAGGCGCCGCTCCTCGTCGATGCGGCCTTCATCGATGCTGGCCTCGTGCGGGAGCACGCCGTCTTCAACGCCGACGACGAAGACATAGCGGAATTCGAGCCCCTTGGCCCCGTGCATGCTCATCATGCGGACCTGGTTGCCGGGATCGTCGCGGTCGGCATGGGTGAGCAGTGCCAGTTGCGCGGCAAGGTCGCCCGGTCCCGCGCCACGCGCGCCACCCTCGAACCAGCCGGCGAGCTCGTCGAGGTTGCCGCGGCGCATCGCGAACTGCTGTTCGGTCTTGCACTGCGCACGCACCGCAGCAAGCATCCCGGAGCGCTCGACCAGGTTGCGCACCAGTTCGGCCGGCGGCAGCCGGTTGGCGTCCTGGCGCAGGCTGCGCAGGATGTCGGCGAAGCCACCAAGCGAATTCGCCGCCCGCGGCGGCAACTGCTTCAGCAGGCCGATCGATTCGATCGCACGCGACATCGGCATCTGCGCCTGTTGCGCGAGTTCCGCCAGCCGCGCCAGCGTGGTCGCGCCGACTTCGCGCTTGGGCGACTGCACCGCGCGCAGGAACGCGCTGTCGTCCTCGGGATTGGCGACCAGCCGCAGCCACGACAGCGCATCCTTGACCTCGGCGCGCTCCAGGAACGCGGTGCCGCCGGACAGGTGGTAGGGGACGCGCATCAACTGCAGGGCCTTTTCCAGCGCACGCGACTGGAAATTGCTGCGGAACAGGATGCAGCACTCGTTCCACTGCATGCCATCGGACGCATGCAGGAACTGCAGCTCGGCGGCGACGCGCTCGGCCTCGTGGGCGTGGTCGCGGCATTCCCAGATGCGGATGCGCTCGCCATCGGCCTGCGCACTCCACAGCGTCTTCAGGTGCTCGTGCGGGTTATTGGCGATCAGTGCATTGGCCGCGCGCAGCACCCGGTTGGAACAGCGGTAGTTCTGTTCGAGCTTGATGATCTCGAGGTTCGGATAGTCGGTGCCCAGCGCGGTGAGGTTCTCGGGATTCGCGCCGCGCCAGGCATAGATCGACTGGTCGTCGTCGCCCACGCAGGTGAAGTTGCCCTTCGGTCCGGCAATCGCCTTGAGCAGGCGGTACTGCGCGTCATTGGTGTCCTGGCATTCGTCGACCAGCAGGTAGCCGATGCGCTCGCGCCAGCCCAGGCGCAGGTCCTCGTGGGCCTCGAGCAGCTGCACCGGCAGGCGGATCAGGTCGTCGAAATCGACCGCGTTGAAACTGGTCAGCCGCGCCTGGTAGCGGCCGTACAGCTCGGCGGCCTCCAGCTCGCGCGTGCTGCGCGCGAGCGCGGTGGCCTCTTCGGGCGACAGTCCGCCGTTCTTGGCCCGCGACACCAGCCCCTGCAGGGCCTGGATCGCGTCCGGCTTCATGCCGCTGCAGAGGTCCTTGAACTGCGCCGCGCAATCGTCGGCATCGAACACCGAGAACCCGCGCCGCAGCCCGGCGCGCTCGTGTTCGATCTGCAGCAGCTTCAGCCCCAGCGCATGGAAGGTGGAGATCGTCAGCCCTTCGGCCGCGTCGCCCCGGATGCGCCTGGCGACGCGCTCGCGCATCTCCTTGGCCGACTTGTTGGTGAAGGTGATCGCTGCAATGCGGCGCGCCGGGTAATGACCGGCGGCGATCAGGTGGGCGATCTTCTCGACGATCACGCGCGTCTTGCCACTGCCGGCGCCGGCGAGCACCAGCAGCGGGCCTTCGCAGTGCAGGACCGCGGCGCGCTGGGGAGGGTTGAGACCTTGCATCGGCAATCGGGTATTGCGGGCCGGCCATTGTCGCCGAAGCGGCTGCTGCGCCGCAGGTTGCGACACCAAGCGACCTCCTGTATGGAAGGCTGATTCCACAGAAGGGCACGGCAATGCGCAGACTGTCGTCGGGATGGTTCACGGGCGCGCTGTTGATCGCGATCGCCGGTAGCGTGATCGCAACCGGCGCAACGGCGGGGGAACGACTGTCGTGGGCCGACCGCACGCCGGATTACTGGAACGCGCACCCGGACCAGAAGCACCGCATGCTCGGCCTTGCCGCGCTGCAGGAGGGGCGCGCGGAGGAGGCGCGCGGACACTTCGAGCGCGCCGCGCACCACGCCGACAAGGCATCACAGGCGCTGATGGCCCAGCTGTTGTGGGAGGGCCGCGGCGTTGCGCAGGATCGCGCGCTCGCCTATGCATGGATGGACCTGGCGGCAGAGCGTGGCGACCCACGGCTCGCCGCACAGCGCGAGTTGTACTGGTCGGGACTCGAAGAGGCGTCGCGCCAGCGCGCACTGGCGGAAGGCAAGTCCATCTACGACCGGTACGCCGACGACGTCGCCCAGCCGCGGCTGGAGCGCGAACGCAGGCGCTGGACGCAGATCGCCGTCGGGAGCCGGCTGGGCTCGCCCGGTGCGGCAAGGGTGTGTACCAGCCGCAATGGCGGTGGTCGCCCCGCGGGGGCTGGCATGGGAGGGCTGGATTTCTGCCAGAACGGGCTGGACTCGGCCGTGCACTACGCGGACTCGACGCTGAGTCCTGCCCAGTATTGGCGTGCGCGTGATCTGGACGCGGCCCGCCTGTTCGGAGCCGACCTCAGCCAGGTCAAGCCGCCGCAACGCTGACACGACGACCGGCGCCATCGAGCGCGGACAGTTGCAGTCCAGATCGGGTGTGGACGGCCCCGCTGCGTGGCCGGGTCGAGGTCGGCGAGGCGGAGAAGGTGCAGAAGGCGGTGGAGCCGACGCCGTAGAATCCACGGCATGGCCAAGCTGTATTTCTACTACTCGGCGATGAATGCCGGGAAGACCACGACCCTGCTGCAGTCCGCGCACAACTACCGCGAGCGCGGGATGCGGGTGCTGATCCTCACCCCGGCGCTGGACGATCGTGCCGGGCGCGGGCGGGTTGCCTCGCGGATCGGACTGGAGTCGCCGGCCGAGGCCTTCGCCACCGACGACGACCTGCTGGCGCGGGTCGAACGCGACGTGGCCGACCACAACGGGCGGCTGCACTGCGTGCTGGTCGACGAGGCGCAGTTCCTGCGCAAGCCACAGGTGTGGCAGCTCACCGAAGTGGTCGACCGGCTGCGCATCCCGGTGCTGTGCTACGGGCTGCGCACCGACTTCCGTGGCGAGCTGTTCGAAGGCAGCCAGTACCTGCTGGCCTGGGCCGACGAGATGCACGAGATCAAGACCATCTGCCACAGCGGCTCCAAGGCGACGATGACCGTGCGCGTCGACGACAGCGGGCATGCGGTGCAGGCGGGGCCACAGGTGGAGATCGGCGGCAACGAGCGTTACCTGTCGGTGAGCCGGGCCGAGTTCAAGCGCATCGCCCGCGGCGAGGGCGGGGTGGAGCCGGCGCAGGGGTCGTTGCCGCTGCGGTAGACGCGGGAACGTCAACGACCGGCGGCGCGGGAGGCGGCGGCTGCCTGTTCGTCCGGCAGCGTGCCGCAGGGCGTGAGCAGGTCGGTGGCCTGGCGGCGCACGCTGCCGCCCTCGGGGAAGGCACTGCGCAGTTCCCCGGCGATCCGCCCGCCGTCGCGTTGCCCGCGCGCGACGTCACCGCCTGCGCAACGCAATGCGGCGGCGCTCGCACCGGCCAGCCACGCCGCCTTGCGCGCCTCGAGGTCGACCGCCTCCGCGGCCGCGAGCGGGTCGAGGCGCTGCAACGCCCGTTGCGGATCGCCACGCGCTTCCGCCAGCGCCAGCGCATGTTCGGCGCGACGGGCCTGCGGGTGGTCGCCGCCATAGCCGGCCCGGGTGAGGCGCGCGGCGTCGCGCAGGGCCACCAGCGCATCGGCGTCGCGACCCAGCCGCAGCAGCAGTTCGCCGCGTAGCCGTTGTGCCACGCCGATCAGCGGGTGGTCGTCGCCCAGCAGCTCGCGGCGCAGCGCCAGTGATTCCTCCAGCGACGGCAATGCCGCCTGCGCATCGCCACTGTCGGCGCGTACCAGGGCCAGGTTGAACATCACGTCGGCGAGGCCATGGCTCGGCCCGCGCGCGGCGAGCATCGCGGTGGCGGCGTCCAGATCGCGCAGCGCGGCGGCGGTGTCGCCGCGTTCCCAGGCCACGATCGCGAGGCTGTTGAGGTTGCGGGCGATGTCGACATGGTCCGGCCCCAGCCGCGCCAGCAGCCATGCATGCGCCTCGCGGAATTCGGTTTCGGCCTCGGTGAGCCGGCCCTGGTCGACATGCAGTGCGGCGAGCAGGCGGCGCGCATCGATGGTGTCCGGATGGTGGCTGCCATGCAGTGCCTGGGCGAGCGAGACCGCGTCCGCGCAGTGGCGCTCGGCCTGGGCGATGCGGCCGCCATCGCGCTCCACCGCGCACAGCGCACGCAGGATGTCGATCGCCAGCGGATGGCGGGCGCCCATGCCGCGCTGCAGTTCCGCGAGTGCGGACTGGTAGCCGCGGCGCGCGGCCGCGGTATGCCCGCGCGCGGCGTGCAGTGAGGCGAGGTCGGCCAGGTTCTCCGCCACCCCGGGCCCGAGCGGCGCCCGCCCCCGGCGCAGCGCCAGCGCATGGCGGAACAGCGCCTCCGCACTCGCCATCTCGCCGGTCTGGCGGCGGCAGCGCCCGAGCTGCGCGTAGTACTCCGCCGCCTGCGCCGGCAGCCGGCCCTCGGATCCGTGCGCCAGCGCGCGTGCGGGATCCATGCGCGCGATGCAGTCGGCGGGGCGTCCGAGCAGGCGCAGGGCACGGCCGCGGTTGGCGCTGGCTTCAAGGCGCAGGCTCGCCGGCACGTCGCCGGCTTCGTCGATCAGCGCCGCCTGCCGGTCGAGCAGGTCCAGCGCACGCGCGTAATCACCCAGACCAAGCCGCAGGCGGGCGAGCACGCCGAGCAGTTCCGCATGCAGGCCGGGCTGGCCGGCGAGTTCCACCGCACCGCGTGCTTGCCCCGCGTCGAGCAGCTCGCGCACATCGAGCGGCCGCGCAGCGCGCGCGCTGCCTGCATGTTCGAACAGCCCGACCACCAGCGCCTGCATCGCGCGTGCGCGGTCGGTCTCGCGCTGCGCCTGCGCGCGCTGCCAGCCCAGGATCGCCAGTGCCAGCGCCAGCACCACGGTGATCGCCGCGGCGGTGGCGAGCGGCCAGCGGTGCCGGCGCACGTACTTGCGCGTGCGATACAGCAGGCCCTGCGGGCGTGCCAGCACCGGCCGGCCGTCGAGATAGCGCTGCAGGTCGAGTGCGAACGCCTCCACCGAGGGATAGCGCTGCCCGGGGCGCTTGGCCAGCGCCTTGAGCACGATGTTGTCGAGGTCGCCGGCACTGCGTCGCGCACGCCGGCGCAGCGCCGGCTTCCCGTGCGGTGCGGCCTCGTCGGCGCGTCGCTGCAGCACCGCGGAGGGGCGCGGCGGATCGATGCCGAGGATGGCTTCTTCCCACTGCGCGTCGCTGGGCCGCTTCAGCGCGTAGGGCTTGGCGCCGGCGATCAGTTCGTACAGCACCATGCCCAGCGAGTACACGTCGGTCATCGTGGTGACCGGCTCGCCGCGGATCTGTTCGGGCGCGGCGTAGTGCAGGGTGAACGCACGCAGGCCGGTGCGCGTGCGTTCCACCGCGGGTTCGGGCGCGTCGAGCAGCTTGGCGATGCCGAAGTCGAGCAGGCGCACGTCGTCGAGTGGCGTCACCAGGATGTTCGAGGGCTTGAGGTCGCGATGCACGATCAGGTTGGCGTGCGCGTGGCTGACCGCATCGCAGACCTGCAGGAACAGCTGCAGGCACTCCTCGATGCCGGCGTCGCGGCGCGTGCACCAGTCGGTGATCGGCTCGCCGTCGACGTAGTCCAGTGCGAGGTAGGGCTGCTGGTCGGCGCTGATGCCGGCGTCGAGCAGGCGCGCGATGTGCGCATGCTCGAGCCGGGCGAGGATCTGCCGTTCGCGGGTGAAGCGCAGGCGCAGGCCGGGATCGGCCAGCCCCGGCCGCAGCAGTTTCAGCGCGACGCGGCGCTGGTAGAGGCCGTCGTCGCGCCGCGCCAGCCAGACCTGGCCCATGCCGCCTTCGCCCAGCAGGTGTTCGAGGCGGTACGGCCCGACCGACAGCCCCGGGCGCGCGCCGGGCAGGGGCGCCACCAGCGGTGTATCCAGCGGGCTGTCGGTGTGTTCGAGCGCGAGCAGGCGGTCCAGCTCGGCGGCGAGCGCCGGGTCCTCCGCGCGGATCCGTGCGAGCAGGGCGCTGCGCCGCGGCAGCTCCAGGTCGAGCAGCGCATCCAGTTGCGCCGACACCTGCTGCCAGCGGGCGGCGTCCATGGGGTCACGTCGTCGCGCGCGGCGCGACGATCACCAGCCCTCTCCCGCCTGCGGGCGAGGGCGACGGGCGAGGGCCGCGGCCCCCGGGGTCAGGCCGCCGGTCCATCCTGCAGCGCGGCCAGCAGGTACATCCGCGCCTTCTGCCAGTCGCGGCGCACGCTGCGTTCGGAACGTTCCATCAGCGCGGCGATCTCCAGCTCCGAGAGGCCGGCGAAATAGCGCAGCTCGACCACCCGCGCCAGCCGCTCGTCGACCCGCCCCAGCGCGGTCAGCGCCGCATCCAGCGCCAGCGTGTCCTCGTCCAGGCGCACGCCGCCGGCGAGATCCTCGGGCAGGTCGGTGACGCGATGCAGGTCGCCGCCGCGCTTGCGCGCAAGCCGCTGGCGCGCGTAGTCGACCACCACGCTGCGCATGGCCGATGCCGCATAGGCGAAGAAATGCGCGCGGTCGTCGAAGCGCGCGGCCTGGCCACCGATGAGTTTGAGATAGGCCTCGTGCACCAGCGCGGTGGCATCGAGCGTCTGCCCGTGCTGCCCGGCCAGCTGGCGCCGCGCCATGGCGTGCAGCTCCTGGTAGAGCGTCGACAGCACCTGGTCCATCGCGGCGCGGTCTCCGCCGCGCGCGGCATCCAGCCACAGGGTGATTTCCGCCACGTCCGACATTGCCATCCCCGAATGTCGCCCGCGCCGACTATAGCGCGCAGCAGCAGGGTGCGCGCGACGCTCAGCGCTGGCAGGCCGGGCACCAGACGCTGGCGCGCTGGCCGATCAGCGCCTGTCGCAGCGGGCGGCCACAGCGGCGGCAAGGGGCGCCGCCACGGCCGTACGCGCTGAGCTCCTGTTCGAAATAGCCGGGTGCGCCATCGGGGCTGATGAAGTCGCGCAACGTGGTGCCGCCGCGTTGGATGGCATGTCCGAGCACGGTCTTCACCGCATCGGCGAGCAACCCATAGCGACCGCGCGACACCCGGCCGGCCGCGCGCAACGGCGAGACGCCGGCCATGAACAGCGCCTCCGCGGCGTAGATGTTGCCCACGCCCACCACCACCGCCTGGTCCATCAGGAAGGTCTTCACTGGCGCCCTGCGTCCGCGCGAGAGGCGGTACAGGTGATCGCCATCGAAGTGATCCGACAACGGCTCCGGCCCCAGCCCCGCGAGCAGCGGATGCACCTCGCCGGCGGGCTGCCACAGCAGGCAGCCGAAGCGGCGCGGGTCGTTGAAGCGCAGCACGCGGCCGTCGTCGAGGGTGATGTCGACGTGGTCGTGCGCGCGCAGCGGCGTATCGGCGGGCAGCACCCGCAGGCTGCCGGACATCCCCAGGTGCAGCAGCGCGCTGCCGGGCGCGGTATCCAGCAGCAGGTACTTGGCGCGGCGACGCACGTCGTCGACGCGCTGCCCGGCCAGCCAGTGCGGCAGCTGCGGCGGGATCGGCCAGCGCAGGTCGGCGCGGCGCAGGGTCACGCCGGTGATGGTGCGACCGGCGAGGTGCGGCAGCAGGCCGCGGCGGGTGGTCTCGACTTCGGGCAGTTCGGGCATGGGTGGGGCCGTGACGACTCCGGCAGAAGATGGGAGCCCGGGCCGCTTCCGGCAAGGCCTGCACGACGGTGTACCGGCCGCAACGTACGCGCGCGCAGGGATGGCATCGGTCGCGGACCCGGCCCAAGATGGCCCGGTCCCTCCGATCCGGTCCATGCCCGTGCTCGATTTCCTCGCCGGTGGCCTCGTCCAGGCCGGCTTCTGGCCGCTGCTGGTGGTGTTCCTCATCGCCACCCAGCTCACCATCTTCTCGGTCACCCTGTACCTGCACCGCAGCCAGGCGCATCGCGGCGTCGACTTCCATCCGGCGGTGGCGCACGTGTTCCGCGCCTGGACCTGGCTGTCGACCGGCATGGTGACGCGCGAATGGGTGGCCATCCACCGCAAGCACCACGCCAAGTGCGAGACCGAAGAGGATCCGCACAGCCCGATGCACAAGGGCATCGGCACGGTGTTCTGGCGCGGCGTGGAGTTGTACCGCGAGGCGCGCACGCAGCAGGGCGACATCGAGCAGTACGGCAAGGGTTGCCCGCAGGACTGGATCGAGCGCCGCGTCTATACGCCGCATTCGACGCTGGGCCCGACGGTGCTGCTGCTGGTGCTGTTCGCGCTGTTCGGCGTTGCCGGCGTGGCGATGTGGGCGCTGCAGATGGCATGGATCCCGTTCTGGGCCGCCGGCGTGGTCAACGGCCTCGGCCACTGGTGGGGCTACCGCAACTTCGAAACCACCGACACCGCCACCAACCTCAGCCCGTGGGGCGTGTGGATCGGCGGCGAGGAACTGCACAACAACCACCACGCATTTCCCAGCTCGGCGAAGTTCGCGCTGCGCCGCTTCGAACTCGATATCGGCTGGGTGGTGATCCGCGCGCTGCAGGCGGTGGGGCTGGCGCGGGTGCTGCGCGTGGCGCCGTCGCTCGACGTGCGGCCGAACATCCACGTGCCCGATGCGGATACCGTGCGCGCGCTGCTGGCGCACCGCTTCCAGGCGATGACCGATTACCACCGCAACGTGATCAAGCCCGCCCTGCGCGAGGAGGCACGCATCGCCGGTGCGCGGATGCGCGCGCTGCTGCCGCGGCGCCTGCGCAAGGCGCTGGCCGATGACGGCCGCTGGTTGCAGCCCGAGGCGCGCGAGCAGCTGCAGCAGTGGGTCGAGCAGCGACCGCGCATCCGCACGTTGGTGGAGTACCGGGCGAAACTGGCGGCGGTGCTCGAAGCACGCAGCCACGATGCGGGGGAGCGGCTGCGCCAGCTGCAGGCCTGGTGCCAGGACGCCGAAGCCTCCGGCATCCGCACGCTGCAGGAGTATTCGGCGCGCCTGAAGGGCTACGCCCTGCAGCCCGCGCGTGGCTGAGGCGCAGGTGCGGCCCCGGTCGGGCCCGGGCGCCAGCGCGCGGGTGTGGGCGTGTTGCCTGCTGTTGCTGGCCGCGGTCGGCCTTGCGTCGGCCCAGGTCACTGCCACCGGCGATTACCTGTCGCGGATGGACAGTGATGGCGACGGCCGTGTTTCGGTCGCCGAATACCAGGCCTGGATGCTGTATGCGTTCGAACGCATGGACGCCAACGGCGATGGCCGGCTCGACCCCGGCGAGCAACCGGGCGGTCGCGCCCCGCTGCTCACCCGCGAAGCCTATCTCGCGCGCCTGGCGGAGCGCTTCAACCGCCAGGACGCCAACCGCGACGGCTACCTCGACGCCCGCGAGCTGGCCGCGCCACCGCTCTAGCGGCGCCGGTCCGCGTCGATCGGGGCCTGCGGCGATCACCCAGCGACCCGCGGCTGCGAGATGCGCACCGGACAAGTCCCATCAAAAAGGCCGGCCCCCGAAGGGGCCGGCCTGTCGTCCATCGGGGCCGCACTACTGGGTGATGTCGACGTCCTTGGTCTCGCGGAGGAAGAACGTGCCGATGATGAAGGTCATGACGGCGATGACGATCGGGTACCACAGGCCTGCGTAGATGTTGCCGGTCAACAACACCACCGCGAAGGCCGTGGTCGGCAGGAAGCCGCCGAACCAGCCGTTGCCGATGTGGTACGGCAGGCTCATCGAGGTGTAGCGGATGCGGGTCGGGAACAGCTCGACCAGCCACGCCGCGATCGGCCCGTAGACCATCGTCACGTACAGCACCAGGATCGTCAGCAGCAGCAGCACCATCGGCTTGTTCATGGCGTCGTTGTCGGCGGCCATCGGGTAGCCGGCGGCGTCCAGTGCCGATCCCAGCTCCGCGGTCAGCCGTGCCTGCGCCTCGCCGGCGTCCTCGCCCGACAGCTGGGTGAGGTTGAGGCTCTGCACCACGCGGTCGCCGATGCGCACGCTGGCAAGGGTGCCGGCCGGTGCCTCCTCGTTGGTGTAGCTCACGCCGCGGGCGTTGAGCACGTTCTTCACCAGGTCGCACGAGTTGTTGAAGGTGACGTGGCTCTTCAGCTCGCTGGGCACGAACTGGAACGAGCAGTCGCGCGGGTCCGCCACCACCACCGCCGGTGCGTCGCGGGTGGCCGCTTCCAGTGCCGGATTGGCGTAATGCGTCAGCCCCTTGAAGATCGGGAAGTAGGTCAACGCCGCCAGCAGGCAGCCCGCCATGATGATCGGCTTGCGGCCGATCTTGTCCGACAGCCAGCCGAAGAACACGAAGCCACCGGTGGCGATCGCCAGCGCCGCCGCGATGAACAGGTTGGCGGTGATCGGATCGACCTTGAGCGTCTGGGTCATGAAGAACAGCGCGTAGAACTGGCCGGCGTACCAGACCACGGCCTGGCCGGCGGTGGCCCCGAACAGCGCCAGCAGCACGATCCTGCCGTTGCTCCAGGTGCCGAAGCTCTCGGTCAGCGGTGCCTTCGAACGCGTGCCTTCCTCCTTCATCTTCTGGAACAGCGGCGACTCGCTGAGCTGCATGCGGATCCAGATCGAGATGATCAGCAGCACGAACGAGATCAGGAACGGAATGCGCCAGCCCCATTCGGCGAACGCCTCGTTGCCCAGGATCAGCCGGCAGCCCAGGATCACCAGCAGCGACAGGAACAGTCCGACCGTCGCCGTGGTCTGGATGAAGCTGGTGTACAGGCCGCGTTTGCCGTGCGGCGCATGCTCGGCGACATAGGTCGCGGCACCGCCGTACTCGCCACCGAGCGCAAGGCCCTGCAGGCAGCGCAACACCACCAGGATGATCGGCGCGGCGATGCCAATGGTGGCGTAGCCGGGCAGCACGCCGACGAGGAATGTCGACACGCCCATGATCACGATGGTGATCAGGAAGGTGTACTTGCGCCCGATCATGTCGCCCAGCCGGCCGAACACGATCGCGCCGAACGGGCGCACGGCGAAGCCGGCGGCAAAGGTCAGCAGCGCCATGATGAAGGCCGGGCCCGGCGCCAGTGCGGAGAAGAAGTGCACGGCGATCACCGCTGCCAGCGAGCCGTACAGATAGAAGTCGTACCACTCGAACACGGTGCCGAGGCTGGACGCGATGATCACCTTGCGGTGTTCCTTCGAGATTCCCCGTGTTTGCGGCGGCGGTGTAGTGGCCGGTGTTGTCGACATGTTGCCTCCCACGCGATGTCGGTGACGAAAGGAACCACGCCGGCAGGTGCCGGCGTGGTAGGGATCAGAAGCTGTAGCGGGCCATGGTGTGCAGGCGGATCAGTTCACCGTCGACGCCGGATTCGAGCGTGCGCTCGCCCCAGATGGCCTCCACGCCGAGATCGAGCTTCGGGTACGGCGTCCAGATCAGGTTGGCGTGCCAGGACTGCACCTTGCTGGTGACCCCGGTGCCGGTCCACGCGATCTCGTTGCCCCATTGCGAGCGTGCGTGGTAGAGGTTGCCGCGCACGCGCGGATTGAACACGTGGCGCAGGCCGACGTAGCCCGCCCAGCCGCCGAGCGCGTCGATGTCGCCCGAGGTGTCGAGCATCGCGTCCTGCTGGATCGTGGCCAGGCCGATGTAGCGGCCGATGCCGTCGCCACCGGTGAGCTGGTAGCGCAGGTCGGTGGCGTCGCCCATCTTGACCAGGCCGCTGACCGTCGCGCCGTAGCCGGTATCGGTGCTGTCGGCGCCGGCCACCGGTTCGTACTTCAGTTGCCGCGCCATGCCGGCCACGCTGAAGTGGCCCCAGTCGGCCTTGTGGGTGTAGCGGGCGATGACATCAGGCATCGCGCTGTTGTCGCCGCCGATCACCCGCGGGGCGCCATTGAGCGGCTGCACCGTGGTCTCGGGACTTTCCAGCGATACCGCCCACGGGCCGTTGGTGTACCTGAGCTGCGGCTGGCGCACGAACACCACCGCGTCGGTCGGGCCGACGAAGTCGACCGCGTCGATCAGCGCCGCGGTGTCCATGAAGTTCGACCAGGTCTGGCCGGCGAGCCAGTTGTTCCAGCTCACGTAGGCGTGGCGCAGGGTGGCGCCGTAGGTGTTGGTGGCGGCGGTGTTGCCGAGCGAGCCGCCGAAGAAGTCGAGCTCCAGACGCGCGGCGAGCCTGTCGCCGGAGTCGAGCGTGGTGCTGGCATCCAGCCACAGGCGCGAGAACTTCAGGTGGGCATCGGAGTAGGTCTCCGGGCCGTTGCCGCCAACGGGGATTGCGCCCGGCACGTAAAAGTCGCGCCCGGCGCTGCCCTTGGCGATGTCGCCATCGGTGGTCTTCGTTGCCATCGCGTCCATGCGGATCATGCCGCCGACGGTGAACACCGTGCCGGGATTGGCCTGCGGGGTGATCGTCGTGGCCTGGATCGGCTGCGCGCCTGCGGGCACCGCGGGACGTGCCGGTTGCGCCGCCTGCGCGGTGCGCACTTCCTGCACCTGGGTGGCGGTCTGCTGCTGTTGCGACAGCAGCGCCTGTACCTGCGACTCGAGCTGGGCGATCCGCGCCTCCAGCTCGCGTTCCTTCGCGGTCTGCGCCGACGCCACGCCCGGCATGGCCAGTGCCAGTGCCGTCATCGTCGCGGCCGCGAGCCACTGCGGTCGCACCCTGTCGTGCTGGATCCGTTTCATGATTCCCTCCCGATGCGGATGCGGGTCCGCGCGCGGACCGATCGGATCGGAGCCTGCGCGCGCCTGCGGGGGGCGCCAATACACCATTGGTCGTAGGTGTCGCAGGCTTAGACCAACGTCTAGACCGGGCCCCGGATGGATGCGGCACACTCTCCGGTCAAGGCCATACCGGAGCCGCGCCATGTCCACGCCCCCTTCCGTCTATCCCGTCCCCGAGGCCCTTGCCGCGCAGGCCGCGATCGGCCGCGGGGACTACGAGCGCCTCTACGACGAATCGGTGCGCGATCCCGACGCGTTCTGGGCGAGGGCCGCGCAACGCCTGCAGTGGATGCAAGTGCCCACGCAGATCCGCGACGTCAGCTTCGCGCTGGAGGATTTCCGCATCCGCTGGTACGGCGACGGCGAGCTCAATGCCAGCGTCAATTGCCTCGACCGCCACCTCGACACGCGCGGCGACAAGACCGCGATCCTCTGGGAAGGCGACGACCCGGCCACGCCGCCGCGGCATGTCTCCTATCGCGAACTGCATGCGCGCGTATGCAGGCTCGCCAACGCGCTGCGCAGCCTCGGCGTGCGCAAGGGCGACCGCGTCACCATCTACCTGCCGATGATCGTGGAATCGGCCGTGGCCATGCTGGCCTGCGCGCGCGTCGGTGCGGTGCATACGGTGGTGTTCGGCGGCTTCTCGCCGGCGTCGATCGCCGACCGCGTGGCCGACTGCGGCTCGAAACTCATCATCACCGCCGACGAGGGGTTGCGTGGCGGGCGCCGGATCCCGCTCAAGGCCAATGTCGACGCGGCGCTGAAACTGCCCGGCACCAACAGCGTGGAAACCGTGCTGGTGGTGCGCCACACCGGCGGTGCGGTCGGCATGCAGATGCCGCGCGACCGCTGGTACGACGCCGTCGTCGACGACCAGCCCGACACCTGCGAGCCCGAGCGCATGAACGCGGAGGATCCGCTGTTCATCCTCTACACCTCCGGTTCCACCGGCAAACCGAAGGGCGTGCTGCACACCACCGGCGGCTATCTGGTGTTCGCCAGCTACACCCACGAGGCGGTGTTCGACCTGCGCGAGGACGACGTGTACTGGTGCACCGCCGACGTCGGCTGGGTCACCGGCCACAGCTACATCGTCTACGGCCCGCTGGCCAACGGCGCGACCTCGCTGATGTTCGAGGGCGTGCCGAACTACCCGAGCGTCTCGCGCTTCTGGGAGGTGGTCGACCGCCACAAGGTCAGCATCTTCTACACCGCGCCGACCGCGATCCGCGCGTTGATGCGTGATGGCGACGCACCGGTGAAGTCGTCCTCGCGCGCCTCGCTGCGCATCCTCGGCACCGTCGGCGAACCGATCAATCCGGAAGCCTGGCGCTGGTACCACGGGGTGGTCGGCGACGGCCGCTGCCCGGTGGTCGATACCTGGTGGCAGACCGAGACCGGCGGCATCCTCATTGCGCCGCTGCCCGGCGCCATCGACGCCAAGCCGGGGTCGGCGACCCGGCCGTTCTTCGGCGTGCAACCGGCCATCGTCGATGCGCAGGGCACCGTGCTCGAGGGCGAGGCCGAGGGCAACCTGGTGATCCTGGATTCGTGGCCGGGGCAGATGCGGACCGTCTACGGCGACCACCAGCGTTTCATCGACACCTATTTCAGCGCCTATCCCGGCAGCTATTTCACCGGCGACGGCTGCCGCCGCGACGCCGACGGCGATTACTGGATCACCGGCCGCGTCGACGACGTCATCAACGTGTCGGGGCACCGCATCGGCACCGCCGAGGTCGAAAGCGCGCTGGTCTCGCACCCGAAGGTGGCCGAGGCCGCGGTGGTGGGTTTCCCGCACGACATCAAGGGCCAGGGCATCTACGCCTACGTGACCCTGGTGGCCGGCGAGGAGGGCACCGACGCGCTGCTGAAGGAACTTGTGGCGCATGTGCGCGGCGAGATCGGCCCCATCGCCACGCCCGACCATCTGCAATGGGCGCCGGGGCTGCCGAAGACGCGCTCGGGCAAGATCATGCGGCGGATCTTGCGCAAGATCGCCGAGAACGCTCCCGACCAGCTCGGCGACACCACCACGCTCGCCGATCCCTCGGTGGTGGAATCGCTGTTGCGCGAACGCCGGGGTGCCGCGGGCTGACATGCAGCCGCGGACAGCGCAGGCACACGCACGCATGGCCCAGACCATCCTCGTCGCCGACGACCATCCGCTGTTCCGCGAAGCGCTGCGCGGCGCGGTCGCGCGCACGTTGCCGGCCGCCCGCCTGTGCGAGGCCAGCGATACCGCCAGCCTCTACGTGCTGGTCGAGGCCGAGCCCGATGCCGACCTGCTGCTGCTGGACCTCAACATGCCCGGCGCGCAGGGCTTCAGCGCGCTGGTGCACCTGCGTGCGCAGCATCCGCAGCTGCCGATCGTGATCGTCTCGGCGCGCGAGGAGCCCAGCGTGATGCGGCGCGCGCTCGACCACGGTGCGATGGGCTTCATCCCCAAGTCGGCCGACACCCAGGTGCTGGGCGAGGCCCTGCAGCGCGTGCTCGACGGCGACCGCTGGATTCCCGCCGCCGCCAGCGCCGCCCCCGCGGCGAGTGCCGACGAACACGATGTCGCCGCACGGATCCGCGACCTCACCCCGCAGCAGTTCCGCGTGCTGCAGATGCTCGGCGAGGGCATGCTCAACAAGCAGATCGGCTACGAGCTCGGCGTTTCAGAAGCCACGGTGAAGGCCCACATGAGCGCGATCCTGCGCAAGCTCGGTGCGTCGAACCGAACACAGGCGGTGCTGATCGCCGGCCGGCTGGCGGTGGACCCGGCCGCCGTCACCGCACCGCCGGTCGATGTCGAGGACGGCTGAGCACGTCGCGGCGCCGCTCGCCCGTGCACGGATCGTGGGTTCCGGGCACAGGCGCCTGCGCGCCGACGGTGCTCAGCTGCCGCCGACCATCCGCCACAGCGCGTGCAGCGCGTAGCCGCCACCGCCGATCAGCACGGCGAAGTACACCACGGTGCCGATGGTCGCGAGATGGCCGAGCAGGATCGCGCCGCCGTCGCGCTGGATCATGCCGATCGCATAGAACAGCAGCGCTACCGCCGGGAACGTATTGCTGAAGGGTACGAAGCCGAACGGCGCCATCAGCAGCAGCGCGGCGAAGATGAAGGCCAGGCTGTTGAAGGTGTCGATGGCGCGGCTGTCGGCCAGCGCCGCCAGGCGACCGGGGCGGCTCACGCGCTCGAGCCGGCGCACCCACGACAGCCCGCGGCGCAGCCCGTTGCGCAGCTTCTCCGCCGGCAGCCGGCGTTCGCGCAGGCGCACCGGCAGCCACAGCGGACGCCGGGTCAGCCGGCTGATGCCGATCAGCAGCAGCGCCGCGCCGAACACCGTGCTCACGCCGGGGATCGATACCGGGATCAGGAACACCACGGTCAGCAGCATCGACAGCAGCAGCAGGCCTTCGCTGCCGATGCGTTCGATGATGCCGCCCAGGCTGAGGTGCTCGCCGTCGAGCTCGGCGATGATCTGTTCGAGGCGGTTGCCCAGCGCGTCGCTGCGGGTACGGGTGTCGGTCATCCGGCGTGCTTGGTCGAGGGCGGCGCAGTGTAACAAGCACCTGCATCCGGCTCCGCCGACGCCATCCGGTATGGATTCCACCGTGGGCGCACGCTTGCGCGCGGGTACCGCAATGCGTGCTGTTGGACCACGCCGGAGCGGAGGGTGACCGCGCGCCTGACGCGCTGCGTGGGCGGCCGCCGTCAATCCACGCGCATCAGCCGCGTCTGCGCGGCCAGGAACGCGCGCAGCGACGCCGGCTTGAGCGGTTTGGTCAGCACCCGGTACCCGCGCCTGCGCGCGGCCTGCTTCAACGCGTCGCTGCCATCGGCGGTCAGCAGGACACCCGGCGTGCCGGGCGCGATCGCGCGCAGTGCATCGAGCGTGTCGAGCCCATCGAGGCGGTCATGCAGGTGGTAGTCGGCCACCAGCACGTCGGGGCGTTGCTCCATGTGCGCGAGTGCGGCATCGACCGTGGTCGCGACCAGCACCTCCACCTGCCAGCGCTGCAGCAGCGCCTGCATGCCAGCGAGGATGTCGGGGTCGTTGTCCACGCACAGCACGCGCATGCCGGCCAGCGATCCGGGTTCGAGGCTGTCGGTGCGCATGCGCACGGGTGCGGCCTGCGCGGCGCGCGGCACCATGATCGAGAACACGCTGCCATGGCCCACGCGCGAGCGCGCATCCAGTCGATGGCCGAGCAGGCGCGAGATGCGCTGGCAGATCGACAGGCCCAGCCCGAGCCCGCGCTCGTCCCAGTCGAACGGCTGCTGGTAGCGATGGAACTCGTCGTAGATCTGCCGCATATGGTGTTCGGGAATGCCCGGCCCGGTATCCCAGACCTGCAGTGCGACGCTGTCGCCGCGCGGCCGCGCCGCCAGCACGATGCGGCCCTCGCGGGTATAGCGCAGTGCGTTGGCGAGGAAGTTCTGCAGCACGCGCCGCAGC
This sequence comes from Luteimonas yindakuii, assembly GCF_004803715.2. Classification (NCBI taxonomy): domain Bacteria; kingdom Pseudomonadati; phylum Pseudomonadota; class Gammaproteobacteria; order Lysobacterales; family Lysobacteraceae; genus Luteimonas; species Luteimonas yindakuii. Next base: position 2,897,616 of record NZ_CP039383.2, on the reverse strand, counting down.
AGGCGGCGGTCGCTGCGCACCGGCAGCGACCGCACGCTCAGGCGCAACTCGATCGCGCGCGCCGCCGCCATCGGTGCGTACTGTGCGGCGAGATCCTGCATCAGTTCGGCGGCATCGAAGTCCGACCATTCCGGGCGCAGCGCGCCCGCGTCCAGCCGCGACACGTCGAGCAGGCCATCGAGCAGTTCCTCGGCCGCGCGCAGCGAGGTGTCCACGCGCTCGGCCAGCCGCCGCTGCTCGTCGGCCCCGTCGCTTTCGCGCAGCGCCGAGGTGAACAGCCGCGCCGCGTTGAGCGGCTGCAGCACGTCGTGGCTGAGTGCTGCGAGGAAGCGCGTGCGCGACTGCTGCGCGGCCTCCGCCTCGCGGGTGCGCACGGTGACGCGCTGCTCCAGGGTCTCGTTGATCTCGCGCAGCGCGCGCTCGACGCGCTTGTATTCGGTCACGTCGCTGTAGCTGGTGACATAACCGCCACGCGGCAGCGGCTGGCCACGGACTTCGATGACCAGCCCGTTGCCGAGCACGCGTTCGGACACATGCGGCGAGCCGCCGCGCATGTAGGCGATGCGCTTGGCGGTCTCGGTGTCCATGCCTGCGTCGTCGAGGTCGCCCAGCTCGCCACGCTCGGCGTTGTAGCGGATCAGGTCGGCGACCGGGCGCCCGACGTAGAGCATGCCGTCGGGATAATCGAACAGCTGCTGGTAGCGGCGGTTCCACGCCACCAGGCGCATCTCGCGGTCGACCACGCTCACGCCCTGGTCGATGTTCTCCAGCGTGGTCGACAGGATCTCGCGGTTGAAGCGCAGCTCCTGGCCGGCCTCGTCCAGCACCGCCACCACCTCGCCCAGGTCCATGCCCGAGCCACGCAGGGAACTGGTCAGCACCAGGCGTGCCGAGGCCGCGCCGATCGCCGAGGCCAGCAGGCGTTCGGTGAACTGCACCCAGCCGCGGTCGGCCGGTGCCGAAGGCTGCAACGCCTGCTGCAGCGACTGTGCCTGCTCGACGAACGCGCGCTGTGCATGCCGCACGCCGACGATGCGCCGCGCCAGCGTCAGCAGGTCGCGCACCTGCAGGCCGCTGCGCCACTCGCTGCTGCCCGGCGCGCGCCGCTCCGCATACGGATTGAGGTAGGGCACCGCGGCGAGGTGTTCTTCCAGCCCTGGGCGCCAGCGTTGCGACACCAGCAGCAGGGTGCCGATGTTGAACAGCAGCGCCCAGAACGTGCCGTGGGTGAGGGGATCCCAGCCCTGCATGCCGAACAGCCCGCGCGGCCGCAGCCAGGCGAACCCGAACGGCCCGGCCTCCAGCCATGCACCGTCGAACCAGCCGGCATCGGTGAGGGTGGGCAGAAGCAGGGTGTAGATCCACACCGCGAAGCCGATCAGCAGGCCGGCCTCGGCGCCCTGGCGGCTGGCGCCGCGCCAGTACAGCCCACCGATCAGCGCCGGCGCGAACTGCGCGACCGCGGCGAACGCCATCAGCCCGTAGGAGGCCAGCGTGGTGTTGGAGCCACTGGCCCGGTAATAGCCGTACGCCAGCCCGGCAAAGCACAGGATGGCCACCCGCCGCACCCACAGCACGGTGCCGGCGAGGTCACCACCGTGGCGTTGCGCCCAGCCGCGACGGCGCAGCAGCAGCGGCATCACCAGGTCGTTGGAGACCATGATCGCCAGCGCCACGCTGGCCACGATCACCATGCCGGTGGCGGCGGAGAACCCGCCGACATAGGCGAACAGCGCCAGTGCTTCGCGGCGTTCCGCCAGCGGCAGCGCCAGCACGTAGGTGTCGGCGATCGCGGCGCTGTCGTCGAACAGGGCGATGCCGGCCGCGGCGATCGGCACCACCATCAGGCTCACGATCACCAGGTAGCCGCCGAACAGCCAGCGCGCGCGGCGGATCTCCGAGACATCGCCGCATTCGACGATGGCGACGTGGAACTGGCGTGGCAGGCAGAAGATCGCGGCAAAGGCCAGCAGGGTCTGCGCGACGAAACCGTCGGGCGCGGCATGGGCGAACAGCGTTCCGGTGGCGGCAGCGATGCGTTCGCCGCCACCGAGCCAGGTCAGGGCGAACACGCCGACCGCGATCAGCGCCACCAGCTTGACCAGCGACTCCAGCGCGATGGCCAGCATCATGCCGGGGCGATGTTCGGTGGCATCGACCTGGCGGGTGCCGAACAGGATCGCGAACAGCGCCATCAGCAGCGCCACGTACAGCGCCGGGTCCCCGAAGCTGCTGTTGCCCATCTCCGGCCCGCCCAGCACCTGCAGCGACAGCGCCACCGCCTTGTACTGCAGCGCGAGGTAGGGCACCGCCGCGACCAGCGCGATCACCGCCACCATCGCCGCCAGGCGTTGCGAGCGGCCGTAGCGGGCGGCAATGAAGTCGGCGATCGAGACCGTGCTCTGCGACTGCGCGATCAGCGCCATCCGCTCGAGGATGCGCCAGCCGAACACCAGCAGCAGCAACGGACCGAGGTAGATCGGTAGGTAGCCCAGGCCGTGGCGCGCGGCGCTGCCCACGGCGCCGTAGAACGTCCACGAGGAGCAGTACACCGCCAGCGCCAGGCTGTAGACCACCGGCCGCAGTGCCGGCCGCTGGACGTGCGCCGGATTGCGGTCGCCCCACCACGCCACCGCGAACAGCAGCGCGGCATAGCCCACCGACACCAGCAGCAGCATCCAGCTCGGCAGCATCAGCGCTCCCCGGCCGACGTCGAGACCGGCTGGAGTGTACGCGGAGCCGGAGTGGCGACTGCGAGTCGAGTCCGTCTCCTGTCCGGATACGGAAAAAGCAGGAGCAGGGCCTCGGCTTCGGTTAGGCGGCCTCCGAACCGGGATCTTGCTCCCCGGCTCGGTCAGACGTCCTGTCTGACTCGCCGCCGCGGCCCATCCATGGGCCGCTATCGCAAATCCCGGTCCGGATGCCGCGTCGACGCTTCACTGGCGCGGCTTCGTTTTCGTCCGGCGCGGGGAGCGCCGCTGTCGCTGGTTGCAGTCAGCCGCGTATCGGCGGCTGATGTCGCGACAGGTGGACCAGGGAAGGCCCGTCCCACAAACACGAAACCCGCCTTGCGGCGGGTTCCGGTAAGGCCCGCTTGCGCGGGCCGGTGATCGAACGCCTGCAGCGCAGGCGGTCACATCACTTGATCTTGCCTTCCTTGTACGGCACGTGCTTGCGCACGACGGGATCGTACTTCTTGATCTCCATCTTGCCGGGGGTGTTCTTCTTGTTCTTGTCGGTGGTGTAGAAGTGGCCGGTACCGGCCGACGAAATCAGGCGGATCTTGTCGCGCTTGGAAGCCATGGTCAGATCCTCCTCAGATCTTTTCGCCGCGCTTGCGCAGCTCGGCGATCACGGCATCGATGCCGTTCTTGTCGATGGTACGCAGTGCGTTGGTGGACACGCGCAGCTTGATCCAGCGGTTCTCCGACGCGACCCAGAAGCGGCGCTCGTGGAGATTCGGCATGAAACGGCGGCGGGTCTTGTTCATCGCGTGCGAGACGTTGTTGCCGGTCGTCGTACGCTTGCCGGTGACTTGGCAGACTCGGGACATGGTGCACCTCTGGTAGGTCGCGGAAATTCCGCGTGGATGCCCCCCTTGGCCAGGGAGGCGACGGCCCCGCCGGCCACGCAATGAAGCGTGGCGGCGCGCGATGCGGGCTTGCGCCGCGGGTGCGGCGGCTGCGCCGGGTGGGCCGGAATCGCGCTTCCGGAAACGGCCACCCTGCCTGCCGGTCAAGGAAGGCGGGCACAGCGAGCCGGGCATTATGCCGGGACGCCGCGTTCCCGGCAAGTTATCCACAATCCCGGCCCATGCCGCAGCGGGATCGGCACGGGGCTGCGTGGCATGGCCCCGGGTCGTCAGGCTCAGGGCGCCGCGGTGGCCTGCGCTCCGGTGGCCGGTGCCGCCTTGGCGTCACGGATGAATCCCCGGATCTGCGATTCCAGCACCGGCAGCGGCACCGAACCCTCACGCAGTACCGCGCTGTGGAAGGCGCGGATGTCGAAGCGGTCGCCCAGTTCCGCCTCGGCCTCGGCACGCAGCGCGAGGATCGCAAGCTCGCCGAGCTTGTAGGACAGCGCCTGCGCCGGCCACGAGATGTAGCGATCGACCTCGGTGGTGACCTCGTGCTCGGACAGCGCGGTGTTGTCGCGCAGGAAGGCCAGTGCCTGATCGCGGCTCCAGCCCTTGTGGTGCACGCCGGTGTCGATGACCAGGCGCGCCGCGCGCCACATCTCGTAGGTCAGCCGGCCGAAGTGCTCGTACGGCGTCTCGTAGATGCCCATCTCCTCGCCCAGCTTCTCCACGTACAGGCCCCAGCCTTCGCCGTAGGCCGAGATATAGCTGTTGCGGCGGAAGTCAGGCTGCTCGCCCTGCTCGCGCGCCAGCGCCGCCTGGAAGGCATGGCCCGGATCGGATTCGTGCAGGGTCAGGGCCGGCAGGTTGTACATCGGCCGCGAGGGCAGGTCGTAGGTGTTGAGCCAGTAGGTGCCCATGCCGCCGCGACCGGCGGTCCAGAACGGGGCGATGTCGTCGGGCACCGGCACGATGGTGAAACGGCCGCGCGGCAGCGGATCGAAGTACTGGCCGATCACCCCGTCCACGCGCTTGGAGATCCACGCCGCGCGATGCAGCAGTTCCTCGGGGGTCTTCGCATAGAACTGCGGATCGGTGCGCAGGAAAGCCAGGAATGCGTCGAAATCACCGTTGAAGTCGAGCCCGTCGATGATCTCCTGCATCTGCGCGCGGATCCGCGCCACTTCCGCCAGGCCGATGTCGTGGATCTGCTGCGGCGACAGCTCGAGCGTGGTGTATTCACGGATCTGCTGGCGGTAGAACGCCTCGCCGCCCGGCATCGCCTCGGCGGCCAGGGTGGTGCGCGCCTGCGGCACGTATTCGTTGCGGAAGAAAGTCAGCAGGTTGGCGAACGCGGGGATCACCGCCGATTCGATCGCCGCGCGGCCCTGCGCACGCAGGCGTTCCTGTTCGGCGGCCGGAATGCTGGCCGGCATGCGCGCGAACGGCGACCAGAACGTTGCCGCCTCGGCATCGTCGAGTCCGGCCACCGCCGCGATCGACACGTCGCGGCCATCGAGCACCGCGCGCGGCACGCTGAAGCCGCGCGCCAGGCCCGCACGCATATTGTCGATCTGCTGGTCGAAATGACGCGGCACGTCGGCCAGCCGCGCGATGTAGGTTTCATAGTCGGCGGCGGTGCGGAACGGCCGCCGGGTCATGAACGACAGGTTGGCCCAGAACGAGCTGTCGGAATTGAACGGCATCTCGTAGCTGCGCAGGCGCACGTTGTCGGCGAGGTTCTCGATCTGCGGCCGGTACACCGCGAGGTTGATGCGGTTCTCGGCCGACAGCGCGTCGGCATCGATGGTGTCGAGCTCCGCCAGCACCTGCTCCCAGCGTGCCAGCCGCGCGGCCTGGGCCTGAGGGCCGACATCGGGCAGGCCGCGACGCACCTCGGTACCGGCGTCGTCCTCGCCACGGCCGAATTCCGCCTGCCGCCACGCCCACTCCGCCGTGTAGATCGCCTCGAAACGGGCATCCGCCTCGCTGCGCGGCGCGCTGCTGGCAGGCGACGGCGTGGCCGACGCGGCCTGCGGCGACGGCGCCGCGTGGGCGGCCGGCAGGGCGAGGGCGGTGGCGACAAGGGCAGGCAGCAGCAACGACTTCATGGCGTGATCCGGCAATGCGACAACCGCCGATCATGGCATCGGCGGGCACGGCATGCAGGGGTCGGAAGTCGTGGTGACTCGAGCCTGCGAGCGCCCGTCAGCCCATTTGTCCGGTTGTTCCGGACTCACATCCGGAGTCCAGGCCGCCCACCACGGCCACAGGGGGATGTCCAGCCGGATATCTCCGCGTCCTGCTACCACGGCCGGCGCCGGCCGTGGTAGCTGGACGCGGACTCCGGCCGGGGGAGCACACGCCCGATGCGCGCGACGGGCAGCGCGGAGTCAAACCGAGCAACTTGCTGTCTGCCGTCGTGCCGGGTCTGGCGATGTCTCTTTCCGCCCAGCCCACGCGGCTTCGACCTGTGCACGCAGCTCCGCCCCGCCGCGACCCCGAGGCGCCGCGCTCAGCCCGGCCGAGGGCATGGCCGCGAACAACGCCTGATGGTCAGCACCGGACCCCGGTGCGCTGTGACCTACCGCCGCAGCCGCTCCAGCAGCCCGTCGAGCGTGTCGAGGTCGGTGTAGTGGATTACCAGCCGGCCCTTGTTGCCGCGGCCGTGGGCGATGGCGACCTTGGCGCCGAGCGACGCCGACAGCTCGTTTTCCAGCGTCGCGATATCGGCCTGCTGCGGGCGCGCCTTGGCGCCGGACTTCGGCTTGCGCGCGGGGATGCGGCCTTCGGCGAACTGCTGCGCACGGTGTTCCACCTCGCGCACCGACCAGCCGTTGGCCACCGCCTCGGAGGCGAGCTTGCTGGCCAGTTCCGGCGACAGCGTCAGCAGCGCGCGGGCGTGGCCCATCTCCAGCTGCCTGGATTCCACCAGGATGCGGATCGCCGGCGGCAGTTCCAGCAGGCGCAGCAGGTTGGACACCGACGCACGCGAGCGGCCGACCGCGGCCGCGGCCTGCGCGTGGGTCAGCATGAATTCGTCGATCAGCCGCTGCAGCGCCTGTGCTTCCTCCAGCGGGTTGAGGTCCTCGCGCTGGATGTTCTCGATCAGCGCCATCGCGATGACGGTGCGGTCGTCGACCTCGCGCACCACTACCGGCACTTCGGCCAGGCCGGCGCGCTGCGAGGCGCGCCAGCGACGCTCGCCGGCGATGATCTCGAACTTCCGTCCGCCGAGATCGCGCACCACGATCGGCTGGATCACCCCCTGCGCCCTGATCGATTCCGCGAGCTCGTCGAGCTTGTCCTCGCTCATCGTCCGCCGCGGCTGGTACTTGCCCGGCGACAGTGCGTCGATCGGCAGGTTCTGCAGGGTGTCGGCCGGCGTCGCCTCCAGCGCCGGCGCGGCGGCGCCCTGCGGCCCGAGCAGGGCATTCAGCCCGCGGCCCAGCGTGCCCTTCTTGGTGGCTGGACGGTTCTTCGTTGCGGTCATGCCGCTCCCCCTGTGCGGACATGGCGGGCGCCGTGCGCGCTGCGCGCGGCGTGGATGCGGACGGACCGATGCATGCGCATGCTCAACCCGCCTGCACCAGTTCGGCGGGCGCACCCAGCGGCGCTGCCGCGGGCTGCCCGCGCTCGCGCTGGTGGCGCAGGATCTCGCCGGCCAGCCCGAGGTAGGCGATCGCGCCGCGTGAACCGCGGTCGTAGCCGATGATGCTCTGGCCATGGCTCGGGGCCTCGGCCAGGCGCACGTTGCGCGGCACCACGGTGCGGAACATCTTGTCGCCGAAGTGCTGGTCGAGCTCGTTGGAAACCGCATTGGTGAGGTTGTTGCGCACGTCGTACATGGTGCGCAGCACGCCCTCGATTTCCAGCGCCGGGTTCAGCCGCGCCTTCAGCGCGTCGATGGTTTCCAGCAGCGAGCTGATGCCTTCCAGCGCGTAGTACTCGCACTGCATCGGCACCAGCACCGAATCCGCCGCGGTCAGCGCATTGAGCGTGAGCAGCGACAGCGCCGGCGGGCAGTCGATCAGGATGAAGTCGTAGCGCGGCTTCAGCGGCTCGAGCGCGCGCTTGAGGCGCTGTTCGCGGCCTTCCTCGTCCATCAGCTCGATCTCGGCCGCGGTGAGGTCGGTGTTGGACGGCAGCAGGTCGAAGTGCTCGGCGGTCTCCATCAGCGCGTCCTCGGCCAGCAATCCGCCAAGCAGCACGTCGTAGGTGGAGGCGTGCAGGTCGCGCTTGTCGATGCCGCTGCCCATGGTCGCGTTGCCCTGTGCATCGAGGTCGACCAGCAGCACGCGCTTGGGCGTGGCAGCGAGCGCCGCCGCCAGATTGACCGACGTCGTGGTCTTTCCGACGCCGCCCTTCTGGTTGGCGATGGCGATGATCCGGGCCATTGCAGCGTGTCTCGAAGACTAGGGAACGGCACGCGCGTGAAAAGCGGGCCGGCCCGGGATTATGCCGGACCCGGGACGCGTGGGCAGGGCGCGGGTTCAGGCCGGTGCGCTGGCCCGTCCCACCCGCACCAGATGGCGCTCCGCACCGAGGCCGGGCACCGACAGTGCCTCCACCGACAGCAGGCGCCAGCCGGCCGGCAGTGCCGCGATCTCCTGGTCGGGGCGCGTGCCCTTCATCGCCAGCAGCTGGCCGTCGGCGGCGAGCAGGTGTCCACCCACCGCGAGGATGTCCGGCAGGGTGGCCAGCGCGCGCGCGGTGATCGCCTCGAATGCGCCGGGTTCGGCAACGGCTTCGGCGCGCGCTTCCAGCACCCGCGCATTGCCCAGGCCGAGGGTGCGCACCGCCTCGCGCAGGAACCGCGCCTTCTTGCCATTGGATTCGACCAGCGCCACCTGCAGCTGCGGATGGGTGATCGCCAGCGGGATGCCGGGCAGCCCGGGGCCGGTGCCGAGGTCGGCCAGCGTGCGCAGCCCGCCGACATGGGCGGCCATCGCCAGCGAATCGAGCAGGTGCAGCACCACCATCGCGTCCGGGTCGCGGATCGCGGTGAGGTTGTAGGTGCGGTTCCAGCGCTGCAGCAGGTCGAGATAGGCCAGCAGCGGGGTGGCCAGGGCGGGGTCGAGGCCGAGCGCGTCGAGGCCGTGGAGCAGGCGTTGCTGCTGCGGATGGGCGGAGGTGGGCATCGGCCTATTGTAGGTCGCCGCCCGCCGGCGGCAGCGGCGACCATGCCAGCGTGGCGAGGTAGCCCGGCGCCGGCTCGAACGCATGCAGCGACCAGTCCTGCGGCCGTCCCAGCGCCGCATCGCAGTCGACCAGGGCCAGCGCATCGCCGCGCTCGGCGAACTCCAGCCGGTGCAGGCCGAAGGCGATGCCGCGGCCATGCGCCTTGAGTACCGCCTCCTTGGCGCACCACAGGCGCACGAAGACACGTTCGCGCACCGGTACCGGCAGGGACTCGAGCCAGGCGGCCTCACGCGGGTGGAAGAAGCGCCGCGCGAGTTCCAGGCCGTGCATGCGCGGCCGCATCCACTCGAGGTCGCAGCCCACGCGCAGCCCGCGTGCGAGGGCCATCAGCAGGCCGCCGCCGCTGTGGCTCCAGCTGACCTCGGCGCCGATGGCATCGGGCCAGCGCGGGCGGCCGTGGATGTCGCGTTCGAGTGCAGGCACGTCGCCGGGCAACAGGTCCGCGAGCCAGGCGCGCACCTGCGGCTCGGCGCGATCGCCGCGCGTGTACGGGCGCCACGCGCAGTCGATCGTGCCCAGGCGCAGGGCGCCGGCGGACAGCGGCGCGTCGGGATCGCGGGCGGGCGTTTGCGTGCGCATCAGGCGCGCAGCGTAAGCTATCGACGTTCGCGCGCCCGGCCGCGCCCTGCCTCTCCGCACACGAGGAACCGGCGTCCGCCGCACGCATGTCCGCCATCATCGACAGCCCCGCCCGCGCCGACTTGCGCGACCTGCCGCTCGCCATCGGCGACGCCGGCCGCACCATCGCCATCGTCGCCGGGGTGCGAGTGTCGCTCAGCCGATTCCTCGCCGAAGTCCGTGGGCTGGCCGCGCGGCTGCCGGATCGGCGTTACGCGGTCAACCTGTGCGAGGACCGCTACCGGTTCCTGGTCGCGTTCTGCGCGGTGGCCGCGCGTGGGCAGACCACCCTGCTGCCGCCGTCGCGCACGCGCGCCGCGATCGACGACGTGCGCGCCGGGCACCCCGACAGCTACTGCCTCGGCGATGCCGACTCCTGCGGCTGCGACGCCCTGGCGCCGTTGCCGCATTTCGTGCCGGTACCGCTCGAGCTTCCGCAGGCTCCCGGCGGCGTGCCACGGATCCCCTGCGACCACGTGGTCGCGATCGGCTACACCTCCGGCAGCACCGGTGCGCCGAAGGCCAATCCCAAGCGCTGGCGCGATTTTGCCGACGGCGTGCAGCAGAACCTGGCGGCGCTGGCAGGCCTGCACGGCAGTGATGCGCCGGCGATCGTGGCCACGGTGCCGGCGCAGCATATGTACGGGGTGGAGATGTCGGTGCTGCTGCCGTTGCTGGGGGGCGCCGCGGTGCACAGCGGGCGGCCGTTCTTTCCCGATGACATCGCGACCGCGCTGGCGGCCATCGATGCGCCGCGGCTGCTGGTGACCACGCCCGTGCACCTGCGCGCGCTGGTCGAATCCGGCGTCGCATTGCCCGAACTGGCGGGCATCGTCAGCGCCACCGCGCCGCTGCCACGGGCGCTGGCGGCCGCGGCCGAGGCGCGTTTCGGCGGCGAGGTGCGCGAGATGTTCGGCTCCACCGAGACCTGCATCATCGCGCGCCGCCGCACCGCCATCGACGACGCCTGGACGCCGTTGCCGGGCGTGCGCCTGCAGCCGCAGCCCGATGGCACGGCGGTGGAAGCCGCGCACCTGCCGGCGCCGGTGGTGCTGGCCGACCTGGTGCAGCTGCTGCCCGATGGCCGCTTCCTGCTGCGCGGGCGCCAGGCCGACCTGCTGGAGATCGCCGGCAAGCGCGCCTCGCTGGGCGACCTCACCGCACGCCTGCTCGCGGTGCCGGGCGTGGTCGACGGTGTGGTGGTGCAGCTCGACGAGGCCGACGCCGGCGGCGTGCGTCGCATCGCCGCGCTGGTGGTGGCGCCGACGCTCGACGAAGCGGCGATCCATGCCGCCCTGCGTGCCAGCATCGATCCCGTCTTCCTGCCGCGGCGGCTGCGTCGCGTGGATGCATTGCCGCGCAACGCCACCGGAAAACTCCCTCGCGACACCGTGCTGGCCCTGCTGCGCGCGGATTGACCGCAATGGTGCGGTTACAGCCGCCGCTTACATCGTCGTCACGGCAGCCCATCGCAGACTCCGACCCCGAGGGGCATTTGGGCCCGGACTACGGAGGAGCAAGGACATGGGAATCATCATCTGGTTGATCGTGGGCGGCATCGTGGGCTGGCTGGCGAGCATGATCATGCGGACGGACGGTCAGCAGGGGATCATCCTCAACGTCGTCGTCGGCATCATCGGTGCCTTCATCGGCGGCCTGCTGATCGGACCGATGCTGGGCGCGCCGTCGATCAACAGCGGCGAGATCAGCGTCATGAGTTTCGTCGTCTCGCTGATCGGCGCGATCATCCTGCTGGCGATCGTGAACCTGTTCCGTCGCGGCCGCGTGCGCTGATACGCATCGCGTTCGTGATGTTCGACAAGGGCGGCCATGTGCCGCCCTTGTCGTTTCCGTGCCCTGCCACCGGCCCCGTTTTCCGCGTACAGCGATGCGGTCAGTACAGCACCCGCGTGCGCAGTGTGCCCGGGATCGCCGCCAGCGCGCCGCGCAGTTCGCTCGCCTGCGACTCGGTCGCGGTCACGTCGATCACCACATAGCCCACCAGGCTGTCGGTGCGCAGGTACTGGCCGTCGATGTTGATGCCGCGCTCGCGGAACACGTCGTTGGCCTGCGACAGCACGCCCGGCATGTTGCGGTGGATGTGCAGCAGCCGCCGCGAGCCCTCGTGGCCGGGCAGGGCGACTTCCGGGAAGTTCACCGCCGACAGGGTTGAACCGTTGTCGCTGTAGCGAATCAGCTTGGCGGCGACCTCGAGGCCGATATTGTCCTGCGCCTCCAGCGTGCTGCCGCCCACGTGCGGGGTCAGGATCACGTTGTCCAGGCCGCGCAACGGCGATTCGAACAGCTCGCTCGCCCCCTTGGGCTCGACCGGGAACACATCGACCGCGGCCCCGCCCACGTGACCCGAACGCAGCGCGTCCGCCAGCGCATCGATATCGACCACGGTGCCGCGCGAGGCGTTGACCAGGTGCGCACCCGGCTTCATCGCCGCCAGCTGGGTGGCGCCGATCATGCGCTGGGTGCTGGCGGTTTCCGGCACATGCAGGGTGACCACGTCGCTGCGCGACAGCAGGTCGTGCAGGTCGGCTGCGGCACGTGCATTGCCCAGTGCGAGCTTGGTCTCGATGTCATGGAAGAGCACCTGCATGCCGAGGCCTTCGGCCAGCACGCCGACCTGAGTACCGATATGGCCGTAGCCGACGATGCCGATGGTCTTGCCGCGCGCCTCGTGGCTGCCGGCCGCGCTCTTCGACCAGCCGCCGCGATGGCACTCCGCATTCCGGCGAGGAATGCCGCGCAACAGCAGGATCGTCTCGGCGATCACCAGCTCGGCGACGCTGCGGGTGTTGGAATACGGCGCGTTGAACACCGGCACGCCGGCGAGCTCGGCGGCGTCGAGGTCGACCTGGTTGGTGCCGATGCAGAAGCAGCCGATCGCGATCAGCTTGCGCGCATGCTGGAGCACGTCGGCATCGAGATGCGTGCGCGAACGGATGCCCACCACATGCGCCTCGGCGATCGCGCGTTCGAGCGCGTCACCGGCAAGCGAGGTGTCGTGGAGTTCGATCTGCGTATAGCCGGCGGCGCGGAACGCGTCGACCGCGGTCGGGCTGATGCCTTCGAGCAGCAGCACGCGGATGTCCTGGCGCGGAAACGAGGTCTTGCGGTCGTCAGCCATCTGCAAGCGGCGGCGCGGGCGGGAGCCCACGGTACGCGCGGCCTGTGTGCGTCGCAACACGCGATGGACGCGCCGTGCCGGCACTGGCAGCCTGAGCGCTCCGCCGCCCGACTGCCCCCATGACCGACCCGCGACTCGACATCCTGCGCCAGGCACTGCCGGCCCTGCGGGTGTCGGTGGACCCCTCCGACCTCGAACACTACGGCCGCGACTGGACCCGGCGCTGGACACCGGCGCCACTGGCGATCGCGTGGCCGGCCGATACCGGCGAGGTGCAGATGCTGCTGCGCTGGGCGCACGACCATGGCGTGGCGATCGTGCCCTCGGGCGGGCGCACCGGCCTGTCCGGCGGCGCCGTCGCCGCGAACGGCGAACTGGTGGTGAGCCTGGAACGGATGAACCGCGTGCTCGGCTTCGACGCGGTCGACCGCACGCTGACGGTGCAGCCGGGCATCGCACTGCAGGCGGTGCACGAGGCGGCGGCCGCGCACGGGCTGCAGTACCCGGTCGATTTCGGCGCGCGTGGCTCGTGCACGATCGGCGGCAACATCGCCACCAACGCCGGCGGCATCCGCGTGCTGCGCTATGGCAATACGCGCGAGTGGATTTCCGGGCTGAAGCTCGTCACCGGCAGCGGCGCAGTGCTCGACCTCAACCGCGGGCTGGTGAAGAACTCCAGCGGCTATGACCTGCGCCATCTCGCGATCGGTTCGGAAGGCACGCTCGGCATCGTCGTCGAGGCCACGCTGAAACTCACCGATCCACCGCCGCCGGCGCAGACCCTGCTGCTGGCGCTGCCCTCGTTCGAGGTGCTGATGCGGGTGTTCGCCGAGTTCCGCGCGCGCGTGCGCCTGCAGGCGTTCGAGTTCCTCACCGCGGACGGACTGGCGCACGTGGTTGCCCACGGTGGCGTGGATCCGTTCGACGCGCGGCATCTCTACTACGTGGTGGCCGAATTCGATGCGGTCGACGACGTGCAACAGGCCGCCGGGCTGGCAGCGTTCGAGGCCTGCGCGGAAGCCGGCTGGATCGTCGATGGCGTCATCGCCCAATCGCAGGCGCAGGCACAGCAGCTGTGGCGCCTGCGCGAGGGCATCACCGAGGCGGTCGCGCGCTATCGCCCGTACAAGAACGACATTGCCGTGCGCATCGGCGCGATGCCGGCGTTCCTGGCGCAGGCGCAGGCGCTGCTGGCAACGGCGTATCCGGATTTCGAGGTGGTGTGGTTCGGCCATATCGGCGACGGCAACCTGCACATCAACGTGCTGCAGCCCGACGGCAGCGACGATGACGCCTTCATGCGCCAGTGCGGCCACGTCACCGAACTGCTGGCCGCGCTGCTGGCCGAACACGGCGGCAGCATCTCCGCCGAGCACGGCATCGGCCTGGTCAAGAAGCCCTACCTCGGCAGCACCCGCAGCGCGGAGGAGATCGCGCTGATGCGCGGGATGCGTGCGGTATTCGACCCGGCCGGGATCCTCAACCCGGGCAAGCTGTTCGACTGAAGGCGGGGAGAGCGCGAACCCTTCTGCCGCGGATGCACGCGGATCGACGCAGAGAGGGGTGGCCTTCTTGGCGGGGTCAACGCGGAGACGGCGGTAGAGCGCTTCCGGCCCCGTTCCTGGCGCGATGGATCCGCCCGGCTATCCGCGTTGGTCCAGCGCCGAAACCAGCTGCACCCACGCCGGCGCATGGTCGCTGGGCCGTTCCCAGGTGCGTGGTTCGCGGTCGATGCCCGATGCCACGGCCGCGCCCCGCAGGCCGTCGGAGACCAGGGTCAGGTCGATGCGCAGCCCCATGTCGCGGCGGAAGGCCGCCTGGCGGTAATCCCACCAGCTGAAGACGCCGCCTTCGTCATGGTGCAGCCGGAACGCGTCGTGCAGGCCGAGCGCCAGCAGTCGCTGCAGCGCGGCGCGTTCTGCCGCCGAGGTCAGGATGTGCGCGTCATGCCACAGCTCCGGATCGTGCACGTCGCGCGCGTCCGGGGCGATGTTGAAATCGCCCATCACCACCAGCCGCGGATGTGCGCGCATCTCGTCGGCGATCCAGTCGCGCACCGCATCCAGCCAGCGCAGCTTGTAGAGGTATTTCTCGCTGCCCACCGACTGCCCGTTGACCACATAGAGGTTGATCACGCGCACGTCGCCGATGGTGGCGGCGATCACCCGCCGCTGGTCGTCCTCGAAGCCGGGGATGCCGATCTGCACCTGCTCGATCGCGATGCCGCGGGCGAGCAGGGCGACGCCGTTGTAGGTCTTCTGGCCCGAGAACACGCTGCTGTAGCCAAGCGCCTGCAGTTCCTCGAAGGGAAACCGCGGATCCTCCAGCTTGGTTTCCTGCAGCCCGACGACGTCGGGCTGTGCAGCCTCCAGCCAGCGCAGCAGATGCGGCATCCGCACGTTGAGCGAGTTGACGTTCCAGCTGGCGATTTTCACGGGCGATGTCCTCGGCGGTCCGCGGCCATTGTAGGAAAGACCCGTCTGCAGTTCCGGCTGTTGCCGTCGGTGCTGCGCACGCTGCAGCAGGCGGGGTGACTGCGGCCGGGCACGGCACTGCACCCGCGCCGAGCAACGCGACGCCGCCGTGGGCGCGACCACCGCGTTATCCTGCGGCCCCCATCCGCAAGCGTGCCGCCATGCATCTGCGTCCCTACCGCGACCGCCACCCACGCCTCGGCGCACGCGTGTACGTCGATCCCGCCGCCACCGTGATCGGCGATGTCGAACTGGGCGATGACGTGTCGGTGTGGCCGGGCACGGTGATCCGCGGCGACGTCAACTTCGTGCGCATCGGCGCGCGCACCAGCGTGCAGGACGGCAGCGTGATCCACGTCAGCCATGATGGCCCGCACGCCAGGCTCGGCGGCTTCGCCACCGTGATCGGCGAGGACGTCACCATCGGCCACAAGGCGATCATCCACGCCTGCACGATCGGCAACGCCTCGCTGATCGGCATGGGCGCGATCCTGCTCGACGGCGTGCGCGTGGGCGACCACGCGATGATCGGCGCCGGCGCGCTGGTACCGCCGGGCAAGGTGGTCGGCGATGGCGAGCTGTGGGTGGGCAATCCCGCACGCCCGGTGCGCATGCTCACCGATGCGCAGATCGAAGGCCTGCGCTACAGCGCGGTCCACTACGTGCGGTTGAAGGACGAGTACCTGCGCGCGGCGACTCCCTGATACTGCAGGGGTCGTGGCCCGGGTACGCGCGGCGCCTCGCGGACTGCGTGCGCAGGGACGGGGCCGCGGCCGCGGTTGCCGGTCCCGGCAGGCCGGGGCCTAGGGCGCGGTCGCCGCTTCCAGTGCGAGCAGCATCTCCAGCGCCTGCCTGCGACCGCCGCCGCACATCGCATCCGACGGCCGCAGCGAACCGCAGACCGCCGGGCGGCGCGGGTCGCGGAACAACCGGCAGCCCAGCTGCTCGTCGAGCTGCACGCAGGCCACGCCAGCGGGCTTGCCATGCGGCATGCCCGGGATCGGCGAGCTGATCGACGGTGCGATGCAGCAGGCGCCGCAGTGGTCGCGGCAATGCATGGTGATCAGTCCGCGGTGACCAGCAGCGCGTTGCGCGAACGCAACTGCCGGTACACCTCGTCGGTGTCCGGGCGCACGCCATGCCAGAGCGCGAAGCCCTCGGCGGCCTGTTCCACCAGCATGCCGAGGCCATCCACCACGTCGTGCGCGCCCGCGGCCCGCGCCCAGGAAAGAAAGCGCACCGCGACCTCGCCGTAGTTGAGGTCCACCGCCACCGCGCGGTGGGCGAGCACGCTGCGCGGCAGTATCGGCAGGCCACTGCCGCGGCCGGCGGACGTCGCATTGATGACGAGGTCGAACTCGCCGAGCTTGCCGGCATCGTCGAGATAGCGCGGGTGCACGCGCCCGGGCTGGCCGAGTGCATCGGCCAGCGCATCGGCGCGGCCGCCGGTACGGTTGACGATGTAGAGATCGCCGATGCCGGCATCCAGCAGGGCCGGTGCCACCCCGCGGGCGGCGCCGCCGGCACCGATCAGCAGGGTGCGGCGCGCGCGCAGGTCGAGCCCGGCGCGATCGGTGAGGTCGCGCACCAGGCCGCGGCCATCGGTGTTCTCGCCATGCCAGCCGTCGCCGCGGCGGACCAGCGTGTTGACCGCGCCGGCGCGGCGCGCGCTGTCGCCGAGGCTTGCGCACAGCGGGACGGCAAGCTCCTTCAGCGGCAGGGTGACGTTGCCGCCGCGACCACCACCGGCGGCGAATGCCGCCAGCGCGTCGGCGAAGTCCGCGGGCGCGGCCTCGATGGCCTCGTAGCGCAGCGGGATCGACAGCGCGCGGCCGAAGGCGGCATGGATGGCGGGCGAGAGGGAATGGCTGACCGGCTGGCCGAATACGGCATAGCGCGGGCTGGGATAGGCGTCTGCGTCGGCGGGGCTCATGGGTTCCTCGTCACGTGGGAGAGTCACCGGCTGCTGCATGGCAGCGCCCGGTCGAGTCTACTCCCGGCGAACGGAACGCGCGGGAAGAGCCGGCCGACAGCTGTGCGATCAGCCCTCGCGCAGCCAGCGCGCGGCCTGCGGGGCGTAATAGGTCAGCACGCCATCGGCACCCGCACGCTTGAACGCGAGCAGGGCTTCCAGCGCACAGGCGCGCTCGTCGAGCCAGCCATGGCCGGCGGCGGCCTTGAGCATCGCGTACTCGCCGCTCACCTGGTAGGCGAAGGTCGGTACGCCGAAGGCGTCCTTCACCCGCCGCACCACGTCGAGATAGGGCAGTCCCGGCTTGACCATGACCATGTCGGCGCCCTCGTCGAGGTCGTGCTGCACCTCGCGCAGGGCTTCGTCGCCGTTGGCCGGATCCATCTGGTAGGTGGTCTTGTCGGCCTTGCCGAGCGCGCCGGCTGAGCCCACCGCATCGCGGAACGGGCCGTAGAACGCCGAGGCGTACTTGGCCGCGTAGGCGAGGATGCGGGTGTGGATGAGGCCGGCGTCTTCGAGCGCGTCGCGGATCGCGCCGATGCGGCCGTCCATCATGTCGCTGGGTGCGACCACGTCGGCACCGGCCTCGGCATGCGACAGCGCCTGCTTCACCAGCACCTCGACGGTGGCGTCGTTCAGCACATAGCCGCCGTCGTCGAGCAGGCCGTCCTGGCCGTGCGCGGTATACGGATCGAGCGCGACGTCGGTGATCACGCCGAGCTCCGGGAAGCGTGCCTTCAACGCCCGCACCGCGCGTTGCACGAGGCCATCCGGATCAAACGCCGCCGCGGCATCGAGCGACTTGGCCTCTGGCGCGGTCACCGGGAACAGCGCCAGCGCCGGGATGCGCAGCTCGCAGGCCTCCTCGGCCAGGCGCAGCAGCTCGTCGACCGACACCCGCTCGACGCCCGGCATCGAGGGCACCTTGACGCGGCCGGCGGGTTCGTGGACGAACACCGGCCAGATCAGGTCGTTGGCGGTGAGCACGTGCTCGCGCATCAGGCGGCGCGAGAAGTCGTCGCGGCGCATGCGCCGGGGGCGGTGGGGAAGGCGATTCATGGGCGGATTCTAGCGCGCGGCTGCTGAAGGGCCGTGGGCCGGCGCAGGTGCGCCCGCAGCGATCGCTCAGCCGTGTACGCCGTCGATTTCCACCGCCAGCTCGCGCCGGCACACCGCCGCATGCACGATCACCCGCGGCACCCGGTCGCCGAAGCGCTGCTGCAGGGCGTCGGCCACCAGCGGCAGGTCGGCACGGTCGCGCACGTACACCTTGAGCCGCGTGCCGGGCCCGAATGCCGCCGGCAGCCCGGGCCGGTGCCGGCGGGCGTTGTCGAGCAGGGCGTCGAAGTTGGCGAATGTTTCCTCGATCTGCGCCAGCAGCTCGCCATCGTGCTGCGAGGCATGCCCCACCACCGCCGCGGTGCCCGACAGCAGCAGCGGCATCACATGGCCGTCGGCCGGCAGCATCGCGCGCGCGAAACTCGGCGGCTGCGGCCCGTACTGGCGCGGGTAACGGTAGGCGCTGACCTGGCGCGGATTCTCCACCGGGATGCCCGGCTCGCGCGCACTCAACCAGTACACCTGCAGCACGCGCTCGCCATCGCAGCGGCCGATCGCGGTCGCCGCCGGCAGCCGCCCGAGGTCGAACGCACCCAGGCCTTCGGCGCGGCCCACGCAGAAGCGCCGGTAGCGCTCCGCATCGCCTTCGCCCAGGGTGATGGCGTCGAAGTAGTTCCAGATCCGCAGCAGGTGCGGCATCGCGCTGGAGCCGACGTGTTCGACCAGCGCTGCATACGCGCGCCGAGCCGCGGCCTCGATGCCGTCGTCGCCTTCGGCAAGCTCGATCACCCCGAACGCGAGGTGGTCGTCGGCCGCCCAGCGGATCGCGCCGTCCACGCCGTGGCGGACCGGCCCGGCCACGCGCCAGATTTCGGCCGGGCTGTCGCCGAACGGTGCCAGCGGCACCCGCAGCACGCGCGGGTCGCTGCCCGCCGGGGTTGCATGGCCGAACACGAAAGCGGCCAGCACGTCATCGTCAAGGTGCCCGATCCCGGCATCGACGTAGTCGACGCGCAGGCGCGCGACATCGTCGGAGACGGAAGGCAATGGATGGCTCACGGATTGCCCTCCTGCAGGGTGTCGCCGGTGAACACGTCGCCGCGGCGCAGGCGCTGGCGCCAGCCGCGCAGTGCCTGCGGCGCGATCGCCACCGCGTTGGCGAGGTAGAGCAGCCGGAACAGGTACAGGCGCAGGCGCACCGGGCGGTTGTCGAAGACGTCGCCGGCGAGCATCGAGATCACCGCCTGCTCCATCTGGAAGTCGTTGCGCGGGGTGGCGAACAGTCGCTGCATCACCGGGGTGGTGAAGCGGTGGATGAACCAGGAGAAATGCCGCAGCCCGCGATCGGCGCGCCGCGCCATCGCCTTCTGCAGCGACGCCTCGCGTGACGGGTCGCGCAGCGCGCCGTCGACGACCTCGGCGGCGCGCTCGCCGGCGTCCATCGCCAGGAACACGCCGGAGGAGAAGATCGGGTCGATGAAGGCGTAGGCATCGCCGACCATCAGCCAGCCGGGCCCGTGCATGCGCGTGCAGCGGTAGGAATAGTTGCCGGTGGCGTGCACCGGCGCCACGCGTTCGGCGCCCTGCATGCGCGCCATCACCGACGGGCGCGCGGCCAGCGTCTGCATCAGAAAGCCGGCGTTGTCGCCGCGGCGCTGCTTCAGGTACGCCGGCGAGCACACCGCGCCCACGCTCATGACGTCGTCGCGCAGCGGGATCAGCCAGTACCAGCCATGTTCGAAGCGGTCGATGGTGATGTTGCCGGCATCGTCGCCGGGGCGCCGCTCGACCCCGCGGAAGTGGCTGAACAGCGCCGCCGACTGGTGCCCGCGGTTGCGCTGCTTGAGCTTGAGCCGGTTGCCGAGGAAGGTGTCGCGGCCGCTGGCGTCGACCAGGTAACGGAAGCCCACCCGCAGCGCGTTGCCTGCGCCGTCGCGCGCCAGCGCATGCGACGGGCGGCCGGATGCGTCGTGTTCCAGCGCCTCCACCTTGACCTGTTCGCGCGCGTCGACGCCGTTGGCGCGTGCGTGCTCGAACAGCAGCTGGTCGAATTCGGAACGCCGCACCTGGAAGGCGTAGTCGGCCTTGGGTTCGAGCGCACGCGAGAAACGGAACATGTTGATCCGCTTGGGATCACCGCCAACCGGGAAATCGGCACCGGTCTTGAGCACGCCGATCGCGCGCACCTGCTCCAGCACGCCGAGGCGTTCGAGGATCGGCATGTTCATCGGCAGCAGCGATTCGCCGATATGGAAGCGCGGGTGGGCGTCCTTCTCGAGCATCGTCACCCGCCAGCCGCGGCGTGCAAGCAGGGTCGCTACGGTGCTGCCGGCAGGCCCGCCGCCAATCACCAGCACATCGGTCTCCAGCAGTGCCGGCGCCGCGGTTTCGTTCCTGTTGGGGTCTGTCATCTCGCGGCGGGTGCCGGCCCATGCCATCATTCCGGGCGCGCATCATAGCGCGGCGCGGCGATCGGCCCGTCCTCCAGTCCAGCCATGGAAACCCGCATGTCCAGCCAGACCTCCGCCTCCCAGACCCCCGCAGAGCAGGAACTCGCCGAACTTCTGGTCGAGGCGCTCAACCTCGAGGACGTGGCCGCGGCCGACATCGATCCCGAGGCGCCGCTGTTCAATGCCGGGCTCGGCCTCGATTCGATCGACGCACTGGAACTCGCGCTGGCGATCAGCAAGCGCTACGGCTTCCAGCTGCGTTCCGACAACGACGACAACCGCCGCATCTTCGCCTCGCTGCGCGCGCTGTCGGCGCATATCGAAGCAAACCGCGCCGCCTGATCGCCGGACACAGCATCCGGTGTCGGCTGGGTAGTCGTGCGCCACCTCGACCCCACTGACCCGATGCCGAGCGCCCCGCGCCCATGACTCCGCACGGCGCTGCCGCATGCTGCTGATCGTTGAAATCGCGCTGGCGCTGGCCTATGGCGTGCTCGCACACCTCGCCGCGGCGTGGCGCAGCGACGTGCTGTCGCTGGCCGCGCTGCTGGCGCTGGTGGCGATGCTGCTGGCCGCACCGATCGCCGCACGTCGCGCGTGGTCATGGCTGGTGCTGCCGCTGCTGGTGGGCGCGGCCTTCTGGTTGTATGGGGCCGGCCATGCCGGCGTGCCGCTGCTGCTGGTGCCGGTGGCGTTCGTGCTGCTGATCGCCTGGATGTTCGGACGCACGCTGCGACATGGCCGCACGCCGTTGATCACCCGCATCGTGCTCGCGCTTGAAGGTGGACCGGATGCTCCGCTGGCACCGGAGCTGATCGCCTATACGCGTGCGCTGACCGCGTTCTGGGCCGTGTTGCTGGTGCTGCTGGCGCTGCTCAACCTGGGTCTCGCCGCCATTGCCACGCCGGACGGCCTGCTCGCCTCGCTGGGCGTCACGCCACCGGTGTCGATCACCCGCACCCAGTGGTCGTGGTTCGCCAACCTGGCCAACTACGGCATCGTCGGCGGCGCCTTCATCGGCGAATACGCCTGGCGCAGCCGGCGGTTTCCGAACCGTTACACGAGCTTTGCGGATTTCCTGCGCCGGATGGGCGGACTTGGACCTGCGTTCTGGCGCGACCTGCTGCGCTGAGGCGCCGCGCGCGCGGACGCTGCGGTGCACGCACGGTATGCTGCGCGCGTGAATCAGCGAATGGACTCCATCGAATTCGGCCCGGCGCGTATGCAGCGGCTGGCCTGGGCTGCGGCGAATGCCGTGCAGTTCGGCTTCACCCTGGCGTGGACGGCGGGGTTGATCACGATCGCGCTGCTGCTGTGGGTGTTCACCGGCGGACGCCGGCGCCTGCCCTTGCGCATGGCCTCGTGGTGCTGGGCGCCCGGACTGATGTGGGGCGCGGGCGCGCGCTTCGAGGTGGAAGGCGCCGATGGCGTGGACTGGTCGCGCCGCTACGTGCTGGTCGCCAACCACCAGTCGGTGATCGACATCTGCGCGTTGTTCCGCGCGGTGCCGGTGCCGCTGCACTTCCTGCTGAAGCACGAGATGACCCGCGTGCCCTTCGTTGGCTGGTACGCGCGGGCCATGGGCATGGTGTTCATCCCGCGCGACAACCGCCGCGCCGCGAGCGCCAGCCTGCGGCGTTCGGCCGAACTGGTCCGCGATGGCGCCACCCTGTGCATCTTCCCCGAGGGCACGCGCAGTCGCGACCGCAGCGTGGGCGAGTTCAAGCCCGGCGCGTTCCAGACCGCGCTGGCGGCAGGCGTGGACGTGCTGCCGGTGGCGCTGGAAGGCACCGGCGCCGTGCTGCCGCCGACCGGCTTCTTCCGCGTGCGCCCGGGCACGATCCGGGTCCGCATCGGCACGCCGATCGCGGTCGCGGATCGCGACCGCCAGGCGCTTGCGCACGAGGCCCGCGCGCAGGTGCTGGCCCTGCTGCAGCGTCGCAGCTGAACAGCGCGCCGGTCGCTCCGCGCCGATCCGGTATCCTCTGGCCGCTTTTCACCAGCCGCGCCAGGGGGGCGTGCCGGAACGACCATGCAGTTCGAAATCGCGCCTGACCATCCCAGCCTCCCCGGCCATTTTCCCGGCAATCCCGTGGTTCCCGGCGTGCTCCTGCTCGAGCGCGTGCTGGAGGCCGTCGAGGCCACCGGCGCGGCGCCGCGCGCGCTGCGCCTGCCGCAGGTGAAGTTCCTGCAGCCGCTGCTGCCCGGACAGTGCGCACACGTCGCGCTCGACGTGCCCGCCCCGGGTCGCTGGCGTTTCCGCGTCACCCGCGACGACGTGCTGCTGGCCTCCGGCGAGATCGTCGACGACGCGGCGGCCGTGGCGTGAGCGCGCAGTGGAAGTGGCGCCGCGAGGCCGGCGCGCGCTGGGCGGTTGCCGCGATCAGCGTGATCGGGCGTTACGGCGGCCGCGGATTCGCACGCGCGGTCCTGTATCCGGTATCGCTGTACTTCATGTGGCGGCGTCCGGAAGAACGTCGCGACTCGCGCGCCTATCTGTCGCGCCTGCACGGACGTCCGGCCACCACCGGCGAGGTGTTCCGCCACATCCACACCTTTTCGCAGACCATCCTCGACCGCCTGTTCCTGCTCAGCGAGGACATGCGCCGCTTCGACGTGCGCACCCACGGCCTCGATGCATTGCACCGCCATATCGATGGCGGGCGCGGGGTGCTGCTGTTCGGCTCGCACCTGGGCAGTTTCGAGGTGCTGCGGGTGCTGTCGCGGCAACGTCCGGATGTCCCGATCCGGGTGGTGCTCGACCGTGCCCACAGTGCCAGCGTCACCGCGCTGCTGGAGCAGATCAATCCGGAGATCGCGGCAACGGTGATCGATGCCGGCCAGGACGGCCCGGCGATCATGCTGGCGATCCAGGAGGCCGCGGCGCAGGGCGCGATGATCGCGCTGCTGGCCGACCGCGCCCAGCCGGGCGAGCCATCGGCAAGCGTGCCGTTCCTCGGTGCGCCGGCGCGTTTCCCGATGGCGCCGTGGCTGATCGCCGCGGTGCTGAAGATCCCGGTGGTGCTGGCCTTCGGCCTGTACCGCGGCGGCAACCGCTACGATCTGGTGTTCGAATCCTTTAGCGACGGCATCCAGCTCGCCCGTCGCGAACGCGCGACCGCCTTGCCGGCGCTCATCACGCGTTATGCCGCGCAGCTGGAAGATCGCGTGCGCGATGCGCCCTACAACTGGTTCAACTTCTACGATTTCTGGGAGCGTGGCGATGATGGCGTCGATCCTTCCGCCGAAGAGGCGGGTCCTGTGCATGCGCCCGGGCCGGCGTCTGCCGGCATGGGCGGCGATCGCGCTGTGCGCGCTGCTGCCGTACTCGGTCCTCGCGCAGCCGGCGGCGACTGAACGCCCGGCCGTCGAGGCGGGCTGGATCCTGGAACGCATCGCTCGGCCGGCGCCGGTGAGCACGTCGTTCCTCGAAGTGCGCGATTCGCCGATGCTGAAGGCGCCGTTGCGGGTGAGCGGCGAATACCAGCGCCCGGACGACGCCACCCTCGTGCGCGAGGTGCAGTCGCCGTACCGCGAAACCACCACGATCCGTGGCGACCAGGCCACCATCGCCCGCGAAGGCCGCGCCCCGCGCCGGTTCAAGCTCACCCGTGCGCCCGAACTCGCGGCGTTGCAGGCGAGCTTCGGCGCACTGCTCGGTGGCGACCGCGTCGCGCTGGAACGGCATTACACGGTGCGCAGCCAGGGCGTGCGCGAGCGCTGGATCCTGACCATGGCGCCGAAGGATGCGGCGCTGGCCGCGCGCGTGCGCGAGGTCGCGCTGTACGGCCGCGGCGCCGAGCTGCGCTGCATCGAGACCCGCCCGGTGGACGGAGACATCCAGCGCACCCTGCTGGCCACCCCGCCGCGCGCGCGGCGACGCCGGCGCATGACGGCGCGGCGCTGGCTGCGCTGTGCCATGGCGACGCAGGCGCTGCCGCCGCAGCCACGGGTGGCGGCCGCAACGGATGAAGCCTGCAACGCAGTGGATGCTGGCGCTGCTGTGGGCGGCGCTGCTGGCGGCGCTTGGTCTGTGGGCGGCGCAGCGGCTCGAGATCTCCGGTGACCTGCGCGCGTTCCTGCCGGCACCGGAGACGCCGGCGCAACGGCTGCTGATCGAGGAGCTTGGCGACGGCCCGGGCTCGCGGCTGCTGCTGGTCGGGCTGTCGGGCGCCGATGCCGGCGAGCTTGCCGCGCAATCGGAATCGCTGCGCGAGGCGCTGGCCGCGGACCCGCTGATCGAGTTCGTCGCCAATGGCGCCGCGTCCGACCTCGCAGCGATCCCGCCACAGTTGTTGCCCTACCGCTATCTGCTCAGCGAGCGCTTCGACGACACCCCGCTCGACGCGGACATGTTGCGCGAAGCACTGGACGCACGCCTGCAGGATCTGGGCTCGCCCGCCGGCGCGCTGGTGGAGCCGCTGCTGCCGTCCGATCCGACGCTGGAGATTCTGCACCTGGCTGAAAGCTGGGAGCCGGAAAACGGACCACAACGCCTGCATGGCGTGTGGTTCGACGCCGCGGGTGCCGAGGCGCTGCTGGTGGTGCGCACCCATGCCGCCGGCTTCGATCCCACTGGGCAAGCGCAGATCGTCGCCACCATCGAAGCGGCGTTCGCAGATGCTGCCGGCGACAGCGGCAGCCGCCTCACGCTTACGGGCCCGGGCGCGTTTTCGGTGGAGATCGGCAACCGCACCGCGAAGGAGGCGGCAACGATCGGCGCGATCGGCACGCTGGGGCTGGTGCTGCTGTTCGTGTTCGCCTACCGCAGTGCGCGCCTGTTGCTGCTGGGCGTGCTGCCACTGGCCACCGCTGGCCTCGCCGGCTTCGCCGCGGTGGCGGCGCTGTTCGACGGCATCCACGGCATCACCCTGGCGTTCGGCTTCACCCTGATCGGGGTTGCACAGGACTATCCGGTGCATCTCTTCAGCCATCTGTATGGCCGCCATGCGCCGGCAACCACGGCGCGCGAGCTGTGGCCGACGCTGCTGACCGGCGTCATCTCGACCTGCATCGCCTATCTCACGTTCTTCGTCGCCGGCGTCGACGGCCTGCGCCAGCTCGCGGTGTTCACCATCGTCGGCCTGCTGGCGGCCGCGCTGGCCACCCGTTACCTGCTCCCGCCGCTGCTGGCGCCGCGCGCCGACGACGTCGGCCAGGCGCGCTGGGTGCGTGCCTGCGCGCGGGTCTTCGATCGCGTGCCGCGCCCGCGCCCGGTGGCGCTGTCGGTCGTCGCAGTGCTTGCACTGGCGGTCGTGGTGCTGGCGCCCGCGCCGTTCTGGGAAAACGACCTGTCGAAGCTGACCCCCGTGCCCGAGCAGGGCATGCGCGACGACATGCGCCTGCGCGAGGCGCTGGGTGCGCCCGACGTGCGCTACCTGATGGTCCTTCACGGTGCCGACGAGCAGGCGGTGCTTGCCGCATCGGCCACGTTGCTGCCCGCACTCGACGCGCTGGTCGACGAAGGTGCACTGGGCAGCTACGAACTTGCCGCGCGTTACCTGCCGACCGTCGAGGTGCAGCGCGCGCGCCAGGCGCGCCTGCCCACCCCCGATGCGCTGCGCACCGCGCTCGACACCGCGCTCCTCGACAGTCCGTTCCGCGCCGATGCGTTCGCGCCGTTCCTCGCCGATGTCGAAACCGCACGCGCGGCGGCGCCGCTGGTTGCGGCCGACCTCGCGGGCACGCCACTGGATGCCGCGGTATCGGGGATGCTGCTCTCCGGCGGCGACGGCGCGACCGCGCTGGTATCGCTGGGGGGCCTCGACGATCCGCAGCGCGTGGCCGACGTCGCCCGTGCGCATGGCGCCGAGCTGCTCGACCTCAAGACCACCTCGGAATCGCTGGTCTCGGCATGGCGCGGTGGCGTGCTGCTGTCGCTGGCGCTCGCCGCACTGCTGCTGGCGGCGACGGTGTGGGTGTCGCTGCGCACCCCGCGCCGGGTGTGGCGGGTGCTGTTGCCGATGGGCCTGACCCTGTTGCTGACGCTGGCGCTGCTGCGCGGGGCCGGCATCGAACTCACCCTGTTCCACCTGGTGTCGCTGGTGCTGGCGGCGGGGTTGGGGCTCGACTACGCGCTGTTCTTCGAACGTGCCTCCGCCGACCGCGACGAGCACCTGCGCACGCTGCACGCCATCGTCGTGTGCTCGTCGATGACCGCGCTGGTGTTCGGCCTGCTGGCGCTGTCGTCGATCCCGGTGCTGCGCGCGATCGGCATGACGGTCACGCTGGGGGTGATCGGAAACTTCGTGTTCGCGGTGCTGCTGGCCGGCCACGCGGGGCCGGCACGGACGCAGGCGGCATGATCGATCGCGACACGTTGCTGGGCCTGGTCCCGCACCAGGGTGCGATGTGCCTTTGGGACCGCGTGCTCGACTGGGACGACACCCGCATCCGTCTGGCCAGCGCCACGCACCGTGATCCTTCTCATCCGCTGCGCGGCGCACATGGTCTGCGCGCGGTGCATCTGTGCGAATACGGGGCGCAGGCGATGGCCGTGCACGGCGGCCTGCGTGGTCGCGCCGCGGGTTTGCCGGTGCGTCCGGGGATGCTGGTGGCGCTGCGCGGGATCAGGCTGCACGTACCGTACGTCGATGCACTCGACGGCGAACTCACTGGCGAGGCCGAAGCGGTGGCCGAAGGTGCCGACAGCCAGCAGTACGCATTCCGCATCCTCCATGGCGAGCAGGTGCTGGCCGAAGGGCGCGCGGCGGTGATGCTGGGTTGATTGCCTGACGGCAGCGGGTGAGCACGACAGCATGGCGTCGGTCGGACCTCGCCGCGTGCAGCGTTGCGTCACGCAAGACCGGCTGTGTCAATCGTTCCTGGAGGGCCCGGAGCATGTTCGCGTAGAGCAGACCCGCGAAATGGTTGAACAAAAAAGGTTCTTCTCCCGATCCAGTGGACGCCGGTGTGAGTCCCGGCCGCCCACCACGGCCACAGGGGGATGCCCAGCCGGATATCTCCGCGTCCTGCTACCACATCCGGCCGCCGACCATCCATGGCCGGCTCTGGACATCCCCCTGCGTCCGCGGCGGGCTCCGAGCTGTCGTCTGATCGGGGGAAGAATCAAAATCAACGACGAGGAACGCCTGCGTGGTGGCTGCAGGAGGGGCTGCTGTAAGCGCTGTTGATCTCCGTGCCGAAGCCGGCGGACGCAGGAGCCCGTCGCGTGCCCAGGAGGGTGTGCTGACAGCCGGCCATGGATGGCCGGCGGCCGGCCGTGGTAGCTGGACGCGGACTTCGGCCGGGGCAGCACACCCGCCGGTGCGCGTGACGGGCAGCGCGGATCGCGACCGAGCGGCTACGGACGCAGGAGTACTGCGGTCTGGTCCTTGCACCGGAGCTTGAAGAACCAAAGAAAGCGTAGCGGCATGTTCTGGCCGAGCGGTAAGCGAAGATCCCGGGCGGGGTGGGCGCCTGTCCGAAGCCCGGGCATCGAAGACCATGCCAGTCCCGGAGGGCGCGCGAACAACCCTTGAAGTGGGCGTCGAAACTCTCTCGCCACCTCGGTCGATCAGCGAACGCCCGACCCGGCCACACGATGGATAATCCGATCCATGACGACATCAACCGCAGCGACAACTCCGCCACGCCGTGCCCTGGTCACCGGCGGCAGCGGCGATATCGGCGGCGCGATCTGCCGCCGCCTGGCCGCCGACGGCTTCCATGTGCTGGTGCACGCCAACGCCAACATCGCCCGCGCCGAAGCCGTGGTGGCCACGATCCATGAGGCCGGCGGCAATGCCCAGGCGATCGCATTCGACGTCGCCGATGGCGATGCCACCCGCGCCGCGCTGGAACCGCTGCTCGAGGCGGGCGCGATCCAGGTCGTGGTCAACAACGCCGGCATCCACGACGACGCGCCGATGGCCGGCATGACCGATGCCCGGTGGAAGCGGGTGGTCGACGTGTCCCTGCACGGCTTCTTCCACGTCACCCAGCCGTTGCTGCTGCCGATGGCGCGCACCCGCTGGGGGCGGATCGTCAGCGTCTCCAGCGTGGCCGCGGTGCTCGGCAATCGCGGCCAGACGAACTACGCCGCGGCCAAGGCCGGCCTGCATGGCGCCAGCCGCTCACTGGCGCGCGAGATGGCCAGCCGCGGCATCACCGTCAATGTGGTCGCGCCCGGGGTCATCGCCGGGGCGATGGCCGAGGGCAGTTTCGATCCCGCCACGATCCGCCAACTGGTGCCCGCCGCGCGTGCCGGCCAGCCGGACGAGGTCGCCGCGCTGGTCGCGTTCCTGTGCCGCGACGAGGCCGGCTACATCAACGGCCAGGTGATCGGCATCAACGGCGGCATGGGCTGACGCTCCGCGCGTCCTCCACGCAGAATTCAGCCGGCGCGGCGCATGCTCGCCGCCACATCCCCGAGGACTGCCGCCATGCGTGCGATGCGTACCCTCTTTCTCCTTGCCGCGGTGTCGCTGCTGGCGGCCTGCGCGTCCTCCCACATCCTGACCGGCACCCCGCGCGCGCCGATCGATCCGGCGCAGGTGCGCATCTACCACGGCGCGCCGCCCGGCAGCTACGAGGAAATCGCCGTGCTGCGCACGCAGTCGGGTGCGTTCACCTATGGCGCGCAGAACAAGACCGATTCGGTGCTGCGCAAGTTGCGCGAGGAAGCGGCGAAGCTCGGTGCCAACGGCGTGCTGCTGCAGGGCGTCGCGGACGAGGGCCCGGGTGGCGGCGGTGTCAGCGTCGGTGCAGGCGGTGGTCGCTTCGGTGGTCGCAGCTTCAGCAGTGCCGGCGTCGGCGTGAACGTCAGCCCCAGCCAGCAGTACGGCAGTGGCATCGCGATCTGGATCGCCAACCCGCCGCCCATGCAGGGCAACTGAAGACAGGCGCCAGCCCGCGTGGGCGAAAGACCCCGCGGGCCTCAGGCGGCGACGGCCTCGCCGTACCAGTGCGGCGCCAGCAGGGCGGGACCACGGGCGCCGGCCACCAACGCCTCCAATCCGTTCGCATCGATCTCCGCGTGCATGTCCCGTGCGCGGTCGAGGATTTCCGCCGCCAGCACGCGCATGCGTTCGACATTGGCCTCCAGCGCCGCCACGAAGGCGTCGTCATCGAGGGTGGGTGACTCCCCCAGCGCCCCGTTCAACGCGTGGAACCAGTCGATCCGCGCCTGGTCGAGCAGGCGCGTTGCCGGCTCCTCGACGGCCAGGTTGCGTTCGCCCCAGGTACGCAGCAGCGGCTGCATCGCCAGGTTCAGGGCCGAGGCCGTCGCGAACACCGGGCGCAGGCGCCCGATCGTGCGCAGGTCGGTCAGGCGCCCGGAGAAGAACAGCGGCGCCAGCAGCGACCAGTAATAGGTGTAGTCCCAGATCACCTTGACCGGCATCACCTGGGCATCGCCGAACAGCGCGTACTGGTCCTGGTAGAGGGTGAGCGTGTTGGCGTAGAACGAGAAATACATCTGCTGGTAGATCTCGGCGTAGGGCGCGAACGGCTCGCCGGCGAGGTCCTTGGCCACCAGGTCGCAGATATAGGTGTTGGCGATCGCGATGAAATCGCTGCCCGGCGAATAGAACGGATCCAGGAACAACCCGGCCTCGCCGGTGATGGCCCAGCGGTCGGCACTGAACACCTGCGTGCAGTCGTAGGAGAAGTGCCGCAGGAACAGGAAGTCCTGCAGCGTGTGCTGTTCGCGATCGAGCGACTCGGCGACGCGCGGCTGGTGCTCGCGCAGCCAGTCCATCGCCTTCGCATGGGTGTTCATGGTCTCGAGCGGATGCATGTCGGCATCGCAGACGATGCCCAGCGAGTGCGCGCCCGACGCCAGCGGGATCAGCCAGAACCAGTAACCCGGCCCGCACATGTGGTTGGTCGAACGCCAGCGGTCGGGCGGCGTGCAGCGCGCCAGCCATGCCGGGTCGTCGGACCACTCGTTGGGATCGACCACGCCATCGACGCGCCACCACACCGCATTGGCGTTGTGCGCGTTGGCACGCGCGAGGCCGAATTTGCGCTTGAGCAGGCCGGCGCGGCCGCTGGCGTCCACCACCCAGCGCGCATCGAAGCGACGGCTGGCGCCCGCATGTTCCACGGTGACCGCATGGCGCGCGCCACCCTCGTCCATGTCGAGTGCGCGCACCACCGCGCCGTCGAGGAATTCGATGCCCGCCGCGCGCGCGCGTTCGCCGAGGAAGTTCTCGAAACGGCCGCGATCGATCTGCCACGACGGCGTCGGCAGCAACTGGCTGACGCCCAGTTCGGTGCAGTGGTCGATGTCGCTGCGGCCTTCGGAGAAGAAGAAGCGGAAGCCGAACTTGCGGATCTGCGCCTGGTCGAGATGTTCGCGCAGGCCGAGCACGTCGGCGAAGTAGTAGGCGCCGATCTCCACCGTCGATTCGCCGACCTTGTGCGCGGCTTCGCGCAACGGGTGCTGGCGACGCTCCACCACGGTGATGGCCAGGGCGGGATGCTGCTGGCGCAGCTGCAGGGCGACGGTGAGCCCGGCAAGGCCGCCGCCCAGCACGAGCACGTCGGGGGTGGAGGCGGCTCCGTCCATGGTCATCCGGTGTGCGTGGGGTGCCCGGCACGCAGCGGTGCGGCCTCGGGCGGGGTGTCGGAGTCGTCGATCAGCGGTGGATTGGCGCGCGTGGTGCGGTAGCGGCGCAGCAGCTGGCCCTGGTCGAGCACCTGGCCGACCACGTGCGAGGTGATCGAGTAGAGGTCGTGCCACAGGCGGAAGTGGCTCTTGCGGAACTGCACGCCGGCCCCGGGCACTGCGTAACGGGTTTCCACCGGCAGCGCGACCACCCGCATGCCGAGCTCGCGCGCGGCGGAGATCAGCATCTGCGCCTCGAACACGAAGCCCTCGCCGGGCACGTCGCGCAGCGCGCAGACCGCGGCCGGATACAGGCGCTGGCCGCTCTGCGAATCCACCAGCCGGTAGCCGCAGCCGATGGCGATGCCCCAGTCGCCGAAGTCGTTGCCCAGCCGCCGATACCAGGGTTGGCAGCTGCGCTTGCGCAGCCGCGCGCCGACGATGATGGCGTCCGGATGGCGGTTGGCGGAGGCGATCAGGCGCGGGATATCGGCCGCCGAATGCTGGCCGTCGCCGTCCATGGTCAGCACCGCGCGCGCGCCCTGGCGCAGCGCTTCGGCAAAGCCGTCGCGCAGGCTGGCGCCCTTGCCCAGCCGCTGCGGATGGCGCAGCACGGTGACCGGCAGGTCGGCGACGAGGTCGGCGGTGCCGTCGTTGGAACCGTCGTCGATGACGATCACGCGATCGCACTCCGCCAGCGCACCGGTGACGACCTCGCGGATGCGCAAGGACTCGTTGAGCGCGGGAATCACCACCGCGACGTTGCCGCGGTGCAGGCGCGCCGGATCAGACATGCATCCCCTCCACTTCAACCTCCAGGGCCTGTGCCGCGCCGGCGTCGAGCAACACGCGTCCGGCACCGGCGGCGAGTGCATCGAACAACGGCAGCATCGGTGCCATCGCGTTGTCGCGCAAGCGCAACGCCAGCGGACCTTCCGGCGGGGCGCCCGCGCCGGTCCGCAGCGAAGCGCGCAGCAGCGGGCCGTCCCCGGCGTCCGCACGGGTGAGTACCAGCGCACCCCCCAGCAGGCCACGGCTCGGTGTCAGCGTGCCCAGCAGGCCGCTCGACTCGACGTCATAGGCCACCAGCAGCACCGCCGGGGTGCCGGTGGCCAGCTGCACGAGGGCTTCGAGCAGGCCCTGCGCAAACGTCGCCGGGCCGGCGCTGATCGCGGTGGTGGTGGCGGTGCAGCCGGCACCGATGGTCCAGTAGCCCGCTGCGGCGTTGTGCACCGAGTTGTGGAAGCGGATCGGCGAGATCGCGCGTGGATCGTCGGCGAGCGTCTCGCACATATAGCCGGTGATCGCGAAATCGCCGTGGCCGGAGGTGAAGATCGACGCCAGCGTCGTCGGGTCGTGGCCCGCCGCGCGAGTGGCCGCGAGCGCGACCTCCAGCGCCACCGCCACCGATTCCGGTGCGCGGCGGCGTTCGTTGGGCGCCAGCAGTTCCGGCGACGGGCGGCGCGGCGCGGCGTCCGGCAGGCGGCCATCGGCGACGAATGCCTGCGCGGCCTCCCACGACGGCAGCCCACTGGCCCAGAAACCGATCCCGGCGATGCGGGCGTCGAGCGGATTCATCGCGCGCATCCGGCGGCGATGTCGAACGGAGAATCGATCAAACCGGAGACGTCCTTCATGCGCGCCCGAACACCAGCGAGCAGTTGTTGCCGCCGAAGCCGAACGAGTTGTTCATTGCATAGTCGATGCGACGCTGCGCGTTGTCGAAGCGCAGCTGCGGCCCGCAGGCGGTATCCGGCACCTGGCTGTTGAGCGTGCCCGGCAGCAGGCCGTCTTCCAGCGCGATCAGCGCGAACACCGATTCGACGATGCCGGCCGCGCCCAGCGTGTGCCCGGTCCAGCCCTTGGTGGAGCTGGCGTGCAGTCCATCGCCGAACAGCGCATCGATCGCGCGCGCTTCCACCGCATCGTTGGCCGGGGTCGCGGTGCCGTGCAGGTTGAGGTACCCGACCTGGTCCGGCGCGATCGCCGCGCGTGCGAGCGCATCGCCCATCGCCAGCCGCGCCCCGAGGCCTTCCGGGTGCGGTGCCGACATGTGGTGGGCGTCGCTGGATTCGCCATAGCCGCACAGGCGCAGCGTCGCGCTGCCATCGTCGCGCTCGAGCACCGCGAAGCCGCCGGCCTCGCCGAGCGACAGGCCGTCGCGGTCGCGGTCGAACGGGCGTGCCGGCTGCGCCGACACCAGGCCCAGCGAGTTGAAGCCGAACAGCACGCTGCCGCACAGGGTGTCGACGCCGCCGACCAGTGCCGCGTCGACGATGCCGGCCTGGATCAGCCGCGCCGCCTGCGCGAACACCTTGGCGCTGGACGAACAGGCGGTGGCCACGGTGATGCTGGGTCCGGCGAGCCCCGTCGCGGCCTGCACGAAGCCGCCCAGCGAATGCGGCTGGTGCACGGCGGGGCGCTGCAGGTCCGCCGGCACCACGCTGTCCACCGCGCGGGCATAGGCTTCCTCGGTGGCGCCGATGCTCGAGGTGGACGTGCCGATGACGATCGCGACGCGGTCGGCGCCGTGGCGCGTGCGCACCGCTTCCACCGCTGCCATCAGCCCGTCCTGCTGCAGGGCCAGCCAGGCAAGACGGTTGTTGCGGCATTCCCATGCCGCCAGCGCCGGTGGCAGCGCGGCATCCTCGAGCCCGTCCACGCGGCCGATCCAAGTGTCGAGCGGATCGGCGCCGAAGTCGTTGCGGCGCAGGCCCGCACGCCGCGCCGCCAGGGCATCGGCCTGCGCCTGGCGTCCGCGGCCGAGGGCGGTGGTGGCGGTGTATGCGCGGATGGCGAGCGCCTCGATCGGCGCCGGATCAGTGGACAACGGCATCTGCGCGGTGGGGCCCATGGCGGAAGGAGGCGGAGTATACGGAGCGGTTCGCAAGCATTCCGTTCACGGCCGCCGCGTTCCGGCGCGGCGTTCAGCGCGTCAGGCAGCGCCCCAGGAACGCCTCGCCGATGCGGTAACGGTGCAGCGCATCGGCGCCGCGCAGGCCGTGCTTGGCACCGGGATAGGTCATCAGCTCGAACGGGATCCCGGCCTGCTGCAGCTGGCCCATCAGCTGGGTGGAGTTGGAGAACAGCACGTTGTCGTCGGCCATGCCGTGGACCAGCAACAGCGCACCCGGGCGGATGTTGCCGGCGTGGGTGAACACGCTGGCCTCGCGATAGCCGTCCGGGTTGTCCTCGGGCAGGTGCATGTAGCGCTCGGTGTAATGGGTGTCGTAGAGCGCCCAGTCGGCAACCGGTGCGCCGGCAATGCCGCAGGCATAGGCGTCCGGGGCCTTGGCCAGCAGCAGCAGCGTCATGTAGCCGCCATTCGACCAGCCGTGCACGCCGATGCGGTCCGCATCCACCCACGGCTGCGCGCGCAGCCATTCGATGCCGGCCAGCTGGTCGTCGATCTCCACGGTGCCCTGGCGACGGTACAGCGAGCCACCGAAGGCCTTGCCGCGCCGCGGCGTGCCGCGGTTGTCGAGCGAGAACACCACGTAACCCTGCTGGGCGAGGTACTGGTTGAAGAACGCGTCGGCGCGCCCGGGCCAGCTGTCGAGCACCGTCTGCGCGGCGGGGCCGCCATAGACGAACACCACCACCGGATAGCGCTTCGACGGATCGAAGTCCGCCGGTCGGATCAGGCTGTAGTGCAGTTCGGTGGTGCCGTCGGCGGCGGGCAGGGTGCCGAACCGGGTCGGCAGGTGCGCGGCGCGGAACGGCGCGTACGGGTGCTGCGGATCGGCAAGGTCGTTGGCGACGAGGGTGGCGATCGGGCGGCCATCGGCATGCAGCAGGTCGATCTGCGGCGGCGTCGTGGTGTTCGACCAGCTGTCGACGAACACGCTGGCATTGCGCGCGAAGCTCGCGTTGTGCATGCCGGATGCGCGGGTCAGCCGGGTCGGCTCGCCACCGGCCAGCGGCACCGAATAGACGTGGCGCTGGGTGGCGTCGTCGCGGGTGCCGGCGAACCAGGCGAGGCCGCGGTCTTCGTCGACGGCGAGCAGGCCATCGACCACCCATTCGCCGGAGGTGAGCGGCGTCAGCGCGCGGCCGTCTTCCGAGGCGAGGTACAGGTGTTCGAACCCGCTGCGCTCGGAGCCCCAGACGAAGCGGCCGTCACGCAGGAAGTGCAGGTTGTCGTGCAGCGGCACCCAGGTGTCGGACGTCTCGGTGACGAGCGTGCGCTGGCGGCCGTCAGCGAGCGCCACTTCGATCAGTTCCAGCGTCTGCTGGTCGCGCGACTGGCGCTGGAAGGTGAGCCGCTGCGGATCTCGCCACTGCACGCGGGCGAGGTAGATGTCCGGGTTCCTGCCCAGGTCGATCCCGCGTGCGGCAGGCTTCTCCGCGTCCGGCGCGACCACGAACAGCTGCACGCGCACGTTGTCGTCGCCCGCGGCCGGATAACGCTGCTCCACGATCTCGGTGCGGTCCGCGTAGACCTCCGGGCGCTTCTGCACCGGCACCGGGGATTCATCGATGCGCGCATAGGCGATCGCGGAATCGTCGGGCGCCCACCAGTAACCGGTGTGGCGGCCCATTTCCTCGTCGGCGACGAACTCGGCCACGCCGTTGCCGATGCTGTCGCTGCCGTCGAAGGTCAGCTGGCGTTCGGTGCCGGAGGCGAGCTCGATCACCCACAGGTTGCGCGCGCGCACGAAGCTCACGTAGCCACCGCGCGGCGAGATCTTCGGGTCGGTGGCGAAGCCGCCGCCGTCGGTGAGCCGGCGCACCGCAGCCGCGCCCTGCTGCGCCAGGTCGTAGAGGTAGAGCTCGCCACCAAGCGGAAACAGCAGCGTCGCCGCATCGGGCGACCACTGGTAGTCGACGATGCCCGACAGCCCGGCAATGCGCTGGCGCTCGCGCCGCGCCTTCTCCTCGTCGCTGAGGGTCTCCTCGCCCGGCAACACCGTCGCCGAATCGACCAGCATCCGGGTTTCGCCGCTGTCGACGTGGTATTCCCACAGGTCGAGCCGGTTGCGGTCGGCGTCCTTGCCGCGCAGGAAGGTCACCCGCGAGCCGTCCGGCGCGACCTGCGGCTTCATCAGGGTTGGGCCGGAGAGCGGCGCGTCGCCGGTGATCGCTTCCAGGGTGAGCCTGCGCTCGGCGGCGGGTGAGGTGGCGGCGATGGCAAGCATCACGGCGGCAGCGGCGAACATCGAACGCATGGCGGATCCGGTGGAGCGGGGGAGCCAGTGTATCGGCTGGGGCCGTGCCGCTCAGCGCTTGCCGAACAGCACGTTCTTTTCCTCGTCGCTCATCGGCTGCCCGGCATTCGGGTTGACCTCCGTCGCCAGCGCATAGGCGCGCTGCGTGGCCGGACGTTCGGCGATCGAGGCATGCCAGCGACGCACCTCGGCGAACGGGGCGAGATCGATCGGCGCCCTGTCGTAGACGTCGATCCACGGATAGGCGGCCATGTCGGCGATGGTGTAGTCGTCGCCGACGATGAACGCGCGGCCCTGCAGCCGGCGGTCGAGCACGCCGAGCAGGCGCTCCACCTCGCGCGTGTAGCGCTCGATCGCGTAGTCGATCTTCTCCGGCGCGTACACGTTGAAGTGGCCGTACTGGCCGGTCATCGGCCCAAGACCGGCCATCTGCCACATCAGCCATTCGATCGTGGTGACGCGTTCGCGCAGGGCGGTGGGCAGGAAGCGGCCGGTCTTTTCCGCCAGGTACTGCAGGATCGCGCCGGATTCGAACACCGTGATCCGCTCGCCGCCGTCGGACGGAGCGCGGTCGATGATCGCGGGCATCTTGTTGTTGGGCGAGATCGCCAGGAAGGCGTCCTCGAACTGCGCGCCGCGGCCGATATCGACCGGATGCAGCGTGTAGTCGAGGCCGCTCTCCTCGAGGAACAGGGTGATCTTGTGGCCGTTGGGGGTGGGCCAGTAGAAGAGGTCGATCATGTGGGCAGGCTCGTGATGGGGCACCCGAGTCTAGGCCGGCCGACGTGGCGTGCCGATGCAGCGATGGCAAGGTGAATCCCGGCTTGACGCAAACGCGCTCACGATGGCTCCATGGAACAGGGAACGTCCGGAACGCGGGCGGACACGGGGTTGCCGATGGTGGCGGACCGGGCAGGGATGGGAGCGGCGGACCGACGTCACCGGCGTGCGCTGCGCGTGGGCGCCACGATCCTCACCTGTGTGGCGGTGGTGGCGGCCGCGGTCGGCTGGAACGACTATCGCGTGCGCCGCGCGGCGGGCGAACGCTATGTGCTTGCATTGGCCGACGGCCACGCGCGCGAGATCGGCCTCGCATTCGACAGCCTGGCGCGGGGGATGCGGAGCGTCTCCTCGAGCGTGGCCTTCCTTGAAAGCGGCGGGTTCGCCGATGAGGAGGCGATCACCCGCGAGGCGCTCGCGGCGTTACTGGACCGCCATCCGCATGCGCGCAGTGTGCAGGTCGTCGAACGCGCCGGGTTGCCTGCGTTCGTCGACCCGGCCGTGCCGGCGATGCGTTTGCAGCTTGGCCCGCTGGTTCGTGAGGACGGCCGCGACTGGGAGCTCGGCATTGCGATGCGGATCCATCCCGCGCCGGGCAGCGATGCGCCGCGCTGGCTGGCCGGCAGGCTGGGACTGCAATTCTTCGACGGCATCCTCGCCGACCACGAAGTGGGCGAGCACGGGGTGGCGACCATCCTCACCCGCGATGCGCTGCTGGTGGCGCGGTCGGACACCGGAACCAGGCACACCGGCCTGAACGCTGCGCAATCGCCCGTCTTCAGCCGCCTGAAGGTAGCGCCGCGCTCGGTGGTCGACGCCCGCAGCCGCCTCGATGGCCGCGACCGCGTGGTGGCGTTCACCGCCGTCGAGGGCCTGCCGCTGGTGGCCACGGTGGGCATGACACCGCGGGCGCTGTACGGCGGCTGGTGGACATTTGTCGCGGTGCTCGCGGCCGGCTTCATCAGCCTGCTGCTGGCGTGGCTGGCGGGGTTGCGTTTCCTGCAGGTGGCGGCACGCCGTGAGCGCCGGATGCGCCGCAGTATCGAGGCGTCGGAGGAAGCGGTTGGCCACTTGCGCGAACGGGTGCGCGATGTGGAGGCGCAATACCGCTTCCTTTACGACCAGCACCCCCTGCCGGCCTGCGTGTTCGACCGCGAGACGCTGGCGATCCTCGAGGCCAACGAGGCGGCGGTGCACGAGTA
Source organism: Luteimonas yindakuii (assembly GCF_004803715.2). Taxonomy (NCBI): domain Bacteria; kingdom Pseudomonadati; phylum Pseudomonadota; class Gammaproteobacteria; order Lysobacterales; family Lysobacteraceae; genus Luteimonas; species Luteimonas yindakuii. The sequence goes on along the minus strand of NZ_CP039383.2, from coordinate 2,859,423 downwards.
CGGCTACAGTCGCGACGAGTTCCTCGCGCTCAATGCCGCGGAGCTGCTTGCCGAGGGCCGGCTCGAGGACGTGCGCGAGGAGGTCCAGGCCTACCCGCGGGCCTACGGCCATCGCATCTGGCTCCATCGCAGGCGCGATGGCAGCCACTTCCACGCCCTCATCTTCGCCAGCGACCTGCTCTCGTTCCGGGACCGGCCGGCGCGGCTGGTGATCGCCATGGACGTCAGCGACCGGGTGCGCGCCGAAGCCGACCTGCGCTTGCTGCGCCGGGCAGTGGCCGCCAGCGAGGAAGGGTTGTTCGTCCTCGATGTCGCTCCCGACCGGCTGGTGTACGCGAACGCAGCCTTCAACCGCCTGACCGGCACCGGGGTGACCGGGGAGGGGCTGGAGATCGACCCGAGCACCACCGAGGTCGTCGACGCCCGCGCCACCGCGGCGCTGCGGGAGGCGATCGGGCGGGGCGAGGAGGCCGCAGCCGAGGTCCACGATCAACGTGACCCGGACGACCCGCGCTGGCTCGAAGTGCGCATGGGCCCGGTGCCCGACGCCGCGGGCGTGGTCACCCATTACGTCGGCCTGGTGGCCGATATCACCGCGCGGCGTCGCGACGCCGAGGAGCGCGCCTTCCGCGCCAGCCACGACGCGCTGACCGGCCTGGCCAACCGCGACTGCCTGATCGAGGCGATCGACCGTGCAGTGACCGAACACGACGGTGTAGTCGCCACCTGCTTCCTCGATCTGGACCGGTTCCAGCTGGTCAACGACAGCCTGGGCCATGGCGTCGGCGACGAGCTGCTGGTCGCGTCCGCGCGGCGGCTGGAGGCTGCCGCCGGTGCCGGCAGCATGGTGGCGCGGCTGGGTGGAGACGAGTTCGGCGTGCTGCTGCGTTGCCCGGACGAGGCCGCGCTGTCGGCACAGGTGGAAGCGTTGCGCGCCGCGGTGGCCGAAGCCTGCACCGTGCGTGGGGTCGCGCTGCATGTAACGCCGAGCATCGGCTACGCCCGCCACCCGGTGGACGGCGAGGACGGACAGGCCCTGTTGCGCGCGGCCAGCCAGGCCGGCGCGCAGGCCAAGCGGCTGGGACGCAACCGCAGCGTCGCCTACCGCGCGGCGTTCGATCCGCGCGCTGGCGAGCGCCTCGAGCTGATCCAGGACCTCCACCGCGCGTTGCAGCAGGACGAGTTCGAACTCGCGTTCCAGTTGCAGTTCGACCACCGGCGCCAGCCCCGCGGCATGGAGGCGCTGGTGCGCTGGCGGCACCCCGAGCGCGGCCTGCTCGGTCCCGGCGCCTTCATGGAAGCCTGCGAGGAATCAGGGCTGGTACTGCGGTTGGGCCGCTGGGTGCTGGGCGAGGCGGCACGTCGCTGGTGCCAGCTCGACGAACGCGGCTGGGGCGGCCTGCGGATGGGCGTGAATGTGTCCGCGCTGCAGTTCCAGGAGGGGCTGGTGGCCGACGTGGGAGGCGCCGTGCGCCGCTGCGGTCTGCCGCCGGGGCGCCTGGAACTCGAACTCACCGAAAGCGTGCTGCTGGCGAGCCCGGTGGAAGCACGTACGGTGATGCAGGAGCTCAGCACGCAGGGTGTCTCGCTGGCGATCGACGATTTCGGCACCGGCTATTCCAGCCTCGCCTACCTGAAGGAGCTGCCGCTGCAGCGGCTCAAGCTCGACCAGTCGTTCGTGCGCGACCTGGGCCGTGATCCCGGCAACGAGGCGATCAGCGAGGCGATCCTCGGCATGGCGCGCAGCCTCGGGCTGGCGGTGACGGCCGAGGGAGTAGAGACCGAAGCCCAGTTCAGCTGGCTGCACGCGCGGGGTTGCGGCGAGTTCCAGGGCTATCTGCTGGCGCGTCCGGAACCGTTCGACGCGGTGCTGGCGCGGCTGGGCGCGCCGGGCTGAGTCGCGGGCGGCGCGACGCGCTCGCGTAAACTGCGTCGATGGATGTTTCGTACCTGCTCGACGGCCTCAACGCGGCCCAGCGCGAGGCCGTATCGGCGCCGCCGGGGCATTACCTCGTGCTCGCCGGCGCAGGCTCCGGCAAAACCCGCGTGCTGACCCACCGCATCGCCTGGCTGAACGCGGTGCACGGCGTGCCGGCGCACGGCATCTTCGCGGTGACCTTCACCAACAAGGCGGCAGCGGAGATGCGCCATCGCGCCGAGCCGCTGCTGCCGGGCGCGGCGCGCGGGCTGTGGATCGGCACCTTCCACGGCCTCGCCCATCGCCTGCTGCGGCTGCACTGGCAGGACGCGAAGCTGCCCGAAGGGTTCCAGATCCTCGATTCCGAGGACCAGCTGCGGCTGGTCAAGCGCGTCGTGCAGCAGCTCGAGCTCGACGAGGCGCGGTTCCCGCCGCGGCAGATCGCGTGGTGGATCAACGCGCAGAAGGACGAGGGGCGGCGTGCGCAGCACCTGCAGGACGAGCCCGGCGACGAGTGGGGCAATGCCATGCGCCGTGCGTATGCGCTGTACCAGGAGCGCTGCGACCGTGCCGGGCTGGTCGATTTCGCCGAGCTGCTGTTGCGCGCGCACGAACTGCTGCGCGACAACGCCGCGATCCTCGCCCATTACCGGCGCCGCTTCACCCATCTGCTGATCGACGAGTTCCAGGACACCAACGCCATCCAGTACGCCTTCGTGCGGGTGCTGGCCGGCGACAGCGGCCAGGTGTTCGTGGTCGGCGACGACGACCAGGCGATCTACGGCTGGCGCGGCGCCAAGGTCGAGAACGTGCAGCGCTTCCTGCACGACTTCGGCGGCGCCGACGGCAACGGCGCGCAGACCATCCGCCTCGAGCAGAACTACCGCTCCACCGCCAACATCCTCGACGCCGCCAACGCGGTGATCGCGCACAACCCCGACCGCCTCGGCAAGCAGCTGTGGACCGAAAGCGGGGAGGGCGATCCGCTCGACCTCTACGCCGCCTACAACGAGATCGACGAGGCGCGCTTCATCGTCGAGCGCGCCAGCCAGTGGGTGCGCGATGGCGGCAGTTATGGCGACTGCGCGGTGCTCTACCGCAGCAACGCGCAGTCGCGCGCGATCGAGGAACAGCTGGTCGCCGAACAGATCCCCTACCGCGTCTACGGCGGCGTGCGCTTCTTCGAGCGCGCAGAGATCAAGGACGCGCTGGCCTACATGCGCCTGTTCGCCAACCGCGCCGACGACGCCGCGTTCGAGCGCGCGGTCAACACGCCGGCACGCGGCATCGGCGGGCGCACGCTCGACGAGGTGCGGATGCGCGCACGCGCCGACGGCCTCTCGCTGTGGGATGCCTCGCTGCGCACGCAGCACGACAGCGTGCTGGCGGCACGCGCGCGCAACGCGTTGGCGGGTTTCCACGCCCTGATCGACACGCTCGCGGGCGAAGTGGCCGACCTGGCGCTGCCCGAGAAGATCGACCACATGCTCGCGCGCTCCGGGCTGCGCGAGCACTGGGCCAAGGAAAGCCGCGGCGGGCTCGATTCCGAATCACGCATCGACAACCTCGACGAGCTGGTGTCGGTGGCGTCGCGCTTCGTGCCCGGCGACGACGAGGAATCCGCCGCGCTTACCGAGCTGGTCGCGTTCCTCGCCTATGCCGCGCTGGAGGCCGGCGAGGGCCAGGCGCAGGCCGGCGAGGACGGCGTGCAGCTGATGACCCTGCACAGCGCCAAGGGCCTGGAGTTCCCGCTGGTGTTCCTGGCCGGTGTCGAGGAAGGTCTGTTCCCGAACCAGCGCTCGATCGACGAAAGCGGTCGGCTGGAAGAGGAGCGCCGGCTGGCCTACGTCGGCATCACCCGCGCGCGGCAGAAGCTGGTGCTGAGCTACGCCGAGTCACGCCGCCTGCATGGCCAGGACATGCTCGGCCTGCCGTCGCGCTTCCTGCGCGAGATCCCGTCGCAGCTGTTGAACGAGGTGCGCCCGCGCGCGCCGGCCGCGCGACCGTCGTATGCGATGCCACGGCGTGCCGGTCACGCCATCGTCGACGATGCCGCACCGGGTTTCCGCCTCGGCCAGAACGTGGCCCATGCGAAGTTCGGCAGCGGCGTGGTCACCGATATCGAAGGCAACGGCGCGCACGCGCGCGTGCAGGTGAACTTCGACGACGCCGGCAGCAAGTGGCTGGTGCTGGCCTACGCCAACCTGCAGCCGGCGTAAGGCCGGCTCAGGCGGCCGGATCCTTCTGCCGCGTACGCGACACCGCGGTGACCATGCCGATGCCCAGCAGCACGACGGCACCGACGATGATCCACTGCATGGCAAGCCCGGCGAAGTAGGCGCCGAACGCCAGACCGACGATCAGGACCAGCATTCCGGCGAGATAGATGGCGAATGAGGACATGTGCGACTCCATGCCCGGGATGGGCGCGAGGGTGGCGCGCATGCTGAATGCAGGTCCGTGGAGCCGGTGTGGACGCCGCGTCCGGCCCGGATGCGCGTTCCGTCATGGCAGCATGGTGGCCGACCGGTATGGAGCATGCCCATGTACACCCACATTCTCGCCACCACCGACGGCTCGGAACTTGCCCTGCGTGGGATCGGGCACGCCGCCGCCCTCGCCGCCGCACTGGACGCACGGCTGACAGTGGTAACGGTCTCGGAACCATGGAACACGGCCCTGGCCGACCCCACCGGATTCGGTGCCGCCGGCGAGCTGGTGCACGAATACCGCGCCGGCGCACGCGAACAGCCGATGCATGCCTGGCCGCCGCAGCCGGGCTTGCCTGCCGGCACGGGGTGGCGGCGCAGGTGCTGCATATCGAGGAGCGCGTCCCCGCCGAGGCGATCATCGACGCTGCGCGCGAACACGGCTGCGACCTGGTGGTGATGGCATCGCATGGCCGCAGCGGGTTCGGCCGGCTGCTGCTGGGCAGCCAGACCCAGGCCGTGGTCGGACGCAGCAGCGTGCCGGTGCTGGTGGTGCACTGACCCGTCCTAGAGCACGTAGCCGCCGTCGACGACCAGTTCGGTGCCGGTGATGAACGAGGCGCCGTCCGCGGCCAGATAGGCCACCGCGGCCGCGATGTCGTCCGGCTGCCCGACCCGCTTCAGCGGCGTCGCGGCGATACCGGCCGCGTTCGCCTCGTCGGAGTTGCCGGCCAGCATCGGCGTGTCGATGAACCCCGGGTGCACCGAGTTGACGCGGATGCGATGCGGGGCGAACTCCACCGCAGCGGTCTTGGTCATCCCGCGCACTGCCCACTTGGTGCCGACATAGGCGCAGGCGCCGGGGAAGCCCACCATGCCGGCAATCGAGGAGATGTTGACGATGCTGCCCCCGCCGGCGGCCTTCATCGGCGCCAGCACGTGCTTCATGCCGAGGAAGGTGCCGGTCTGGTTGACCCGGACCATCCACTCGAAGGTGGCGACGCTGGTGTCCTCGACCGCGCCGGGCTGGTACACGCCGGCGTTGTTGACCAGCACGTGCAGCGCGCCGAAACGCTCCACCGCGGCAGCCACGGCCGCCTGCCAGGCGGCCTCGTCGCCGACGTCGTGGTGGACGAACAGGGCCCGCTGGCCGAGTGCCGCAGCCAGCGCTTCGCCCTCGGCGTCGAGGAGGTCGGTGATCACCACGCCGGCGCCAAGGTCATGCAGCCGGCGCACGATGGCCGCGCCGATGCCACGTGCGCCGCCCGTCACCAGCGCGGTCCGGCCTTCGAGTATCTGGATGGTCATTGCCCGCCTCCTGTCCGGGTGGAACGAGAGGATGCCACCGCCGCCGCGGGCGTCGCATTGATCGCGCGCAAGCGCGTGGTCAGTCGCGCAGCTTGAACCCCGAGTTCTCGTTGACCGTCCCGTCGGCCTCGAGCGAGACCCAACGCTTGCCGTCGCGGTCGAACAGCACCGGCACCGGTTCCATGAACAACGGCCGGCGGACGAAGCGCAGCTCCCAGCCGAAACGTTCCAGCAACGGCAGTGCCGCGCGTTGCGCGGGCGTGAGCGCGGCGCGCAGCGCGTCCTGGTCGATGTCGGGGGAAGTGCGGCGTTCGCGACCGTACATGGAGCCATCCCGAGGAAGGGAAGGCGGCCATTTTCCCCTGAATGGGTCGACCCGCGGTGAACCGCAGCCCAGCGGGCGGTGGCGCGACGGGCGATTCCGCTACGATGCGATCCTGTTCATCCGCCCAGGGGGCCCGCCCATGAAACACGTGCTTGCGCTGGCTGTCGCCAGTCTGGTCTCCGCTTCCGCGTCCGCCGCCGAGGGCATGTGGACGCTCGACAACCTGCCCACCCGCGCGCTGCAGTCGGCCTACGACTTCAGCCCCGATGCCGACTGGGTGCGCAATGCGATGCGCTCGTCGGTCCGCCTGGCCGGTGGCTGCTCGGGTTCGTTCGTCTCCGACGAAGGCCTGGTGCTGACCAATGCCCACTGCATCGTCGGTTGCGTGCAGGGCCTGTCGTCGGCCGAGGAGGACCGCCTCAACGATGGCTTCGTGGCCGCGTCGCGCGCCGAGGAACTGCAGTGCCCGGCGGAGGAACTCAACGTCCTGCAGGAGATCACCGACGTCACCGATCGCATCGCGAAGGTGACCGCCGGCAAGTCCGGCCGCGAATACATCGATGCACGCAACGCCGAAGTCTCGCGGATCGAGGACGCGTGCGTGGCGGGCGACGCATCGGGCAAGCGCTGCGACGTGGTGTCGCTGTATGCCGGTGGCCAGCATCATCTGTATGCCTACAAGCGCTACCAGGACGTGCGCCTGGTGTTCTCGCCGGAATACGCGGCGGGCTTCTTCGGCGGTGATCCGGACAATTTCAACTTCCCGCGCTACAACCTCGACATGGGTCTGCTGCGCGCCTACGAGAACGGCCAGCCGGCCAAGGTCGAACACCACTTCCGCCTCAACCCGGCCGGCGCGCAGCCGGGCGAACTGACGATGGTCACCGGCCATCCCGGCCGCACCCAGCGCCAGCTCACCGTCGCCCAGCTCGAACGCGTGCGCGACCTCGACCTGATCAACAACCTGCTGCTGCTGGCCGAGCGGCGCGCGCTGCTGGCGCAGTACAGCCGCGGCGGCGAGGAAGCCGCGCGCCAGGCGCAGTCGGACCTCACCTTCACCGAGAACAGCTACAAGGTGTTCCGCGGCCAGCTGCAGGCGCTGCTGGATCCGCAGGTGTTCGCTGCCAAGCGTCGCGAGGAAGCCGAGCTGCGCACGGCCGCGGAATCGTCCACGCCGTGGGACGAGATCGCCCAGGCCCAGCAGGTGCGTCGCACGCTGTACTACCCGCACATGCTCATCGGCCAGCAGCGCGCGTTCGACAGCCGCTACTTCCAGTTCGCCTCGATCCTGCTGCGTGGCGGCGACGAGCGGCCGAAGCCGAATGCCGAGCGCCTGCCGGAGTTCCAGGATGCGGGCCTGACGCGGCTGGAGCAGACGCTGTTCTCGAAGTCGCCGGTGTACCCCGAGTTCGAGACCGTCAAGCTGACCCATTCGCTGACCAAGTTCCGCGAGCTGCTGGGTACCGATCACCCGACCGTGCAGCAGGTGTTCGGCGGCAAGTCGCCGGAAGCACTGGCCGCGGAACTGGTCAACGGCACGAGGCTTGGCGACGCCGCCGAACGCGAGCGCCTGTGGCGTGGCGGCAAGGCCGCGGTCGACGCCTCGCAGGATCCGTTCATCCGCCTGGCCCGTGCGCTGGACGCGGAATCGCGTGCGCTACGTAGCCGTTTCGAATCCGAGGTCGATGCGGTGGAAGGGCGCAACGCCGAATCCATCGCCCGCACCCGCTTCGCCAGGTACGGCACCGGTGTCTATCCGGATGCCACCTTCACCCTGCGCCTGTCCTATGGCGAGGTGCGCGGCTGGAACGAGCTCGGCAACGACATCGCGCCGTACACGCGGATCGGCGGCCTGTTCGAGCGTGCCACCGGCTTCGCGCCGTACGCGCTGCCGCAGCGCTGGCTGGACGCGAAGGATCGGCTCGACCTCGACACCCGCTTCAACTTCGTCAGCACCAACGACATCATCGGCGGCAATTCCGGCAGCCCGGTGATCAACCGCAACGCGGAAGTGGTGGGGCTGGCCTTCGATGGCAACATCCATTCGCTGGGCGGCAGCTTCTGGTACGACGAGACGCTCAACCGCACCGTGTCCGTGCACAGTGCGGCGATGATCGAAGCGCTGGACAAGGTCTACGGTGCGACGCACCTGGTCGAGGAAATCGACCCGGTGGGCGCGCGCTGAGGCGCCGCCCTCACCCGCCCTCCGGGCACCCTCTCCCGCGCGGGAGAGGGGAAGCGCTTCTCTGCTTGCCGCGCCTGCTTCAGCACATGCCGTCACCCCTCTCCCGCCTGTGGGAGAGGGGTAGGGGTGAGGGCAGGGCGGTGGCTGGGGACCTCATTCCGACCCGGCAGGTCTGCAGGCGTCCGCGTATCCCTCAGCCCCACTCCGCGAGCCAGTCGCGCGGCCGCAGGTAGTCGGCCAGCCTGGCTTCGGCGCTGCCCGGCTCCGGCGTGTGTCCGTATTCCCAACGCGCAAGTGGCGGCAGGCTCATCAGGATCGATTCGGTGCGCCCGCCCGACTGCAGGCCGAACAGCGTGCCGCGGTCCCAGACCAGGTTGAACTCGACGTAGCGGCCGCGCCGGTAGAGCTGGAAGTCCCGCTCGCGTTCGCCGTACGGCGTGTCCTTGCGGCGCTCCACGATCGGCAGGTAGGCATCGAGGAAGCCGTCGCCGACCGCGCGCATGTAGGCGAAGTCGCGGTCGAAATCCTCGCCGAGGTCGTCGAAGAACAGCCCGCCGACACCGCGGGTCTCGTCGCGGTGCTTCAGGAAGAAATAGTCATCGCACCACTGCCGGTGCGCGTCGTAGCGCGCCTGCCCGCCGAACGGTTCGCACAGGTCGCGCGCGGTGCGGTGCCAGTGCAGCACGTCCTCGTCGACGGGGTAGAACGGCGTCAGGTCGAAACCGCCGCCGAACCACCATGCCACGGTTTCGCCATCGCGGCTGGCACGGAAGTGGCGCACGTTGGCATGCGTGGTCGGCAGGTACGGATTGCGCGGATGGAACACCAGCGATACGCCCGTTGCGCGCCACGAAGCACCGGCGAGTTCAGGGCGTGCGGCGGTTGCCGAGGGCGGCAGCCGCTCCCCGAACACGTCCGAAAAGCCGATCCCGGCCTGTTCGAACACCGCGCCATCGCGCAGCACGCGGGTGCGGCCACCACCGCCGAGTGCGGTGCTTCCGGGCGTGGGCTCGCGCGTCCAGGCATCTTCACGGAAGCGTGCGGCGCCGTCGGCCGCCTCGATGGCCGCGCAGATGCGGTCCTGCAGGCCGGTGAGGTAGTTGCGTACGGTATCGATATCGTCCATGCGCCGATTGTATCGGCACCGTGCGACCGGCTTCGCGCTCACCCGTGCCCTCTCCGCAGGCGGGAGAGGGGTTGCAGCGCGGGACCACTGCAGGTTTCTTCGTCGATCTGCGTCCCCGCATGGGGCGGAGGAAAGCCGTCCGCATGCCGGCGGGAGCCGCGCCGAGAAGCGCGCCCTCCGACGGTTACCGCTCCAACGTTTCCGGTGCCTTCAACGCCCGCTCGAACAGCTCGTGGATGCGGCGGTACTGGTCGTACCACGATGCCGCGTGCTGGTAGGCGTGGCGCTCCAGCGGGTAGCTCGCCAGCTCCCACTTGTCCTTGCGCAGCTCGATCAGCCGCTGCGCCATCATCACCGAGTCCTTGTAGAACACGTTGTCGTCGATCATGCCGTGCGCGATCAGCAGGTGGTCCTGCAGGCGGTCGGCGTACTCGAGCGGCGACGAGATCCGGTAGGCCTCGGGGTCGATCGCCGGCGTGTTGAGGATGTTGGCGGTGTAGGCGTGGTTGTACTGCGTCCAGTCGGTGACCGGGCGCAGCGCCGCACCGGCCTTGAACACGCCCGGCTCGCGCATCAGCGCCATGAAGGTCACGAAGCCGCCGTAGCTGCCGCCGTAGATGCCGACGCGGTCGCGATCGCCCTGGCGGGTCTCGACCAGCCAGTCGATGCCGTCGAGGTAATCCTCGAGTTCGGGATGGCCCATCTGCCGGTAGATCGCCGTGCGCCAGTCGCGGCCGTAGCCTTCCGACGCGCGGAAATCCAGGTCCAGCACGATGTAGCCCTGCTGCACGAGCATGTTGTGGAACATCTGCTCGCGGAAGTAGTTCGGGTAGCGGTCGCTGACGTTCTGCAGGTAGCCGGCGCCGTGCACGAACAGCACGATCGGATACTCGCGACCGGGCTCCATCGTCGCCGGGCCGTAGTACTTGCCCCAGATCGTGCCCGCCCCGTGCCTGGACGGCACCTGCACGGTCTGCGGCTCGAGCCAGTCGAAGCCGCGGAACTCGGCGCTGCGGGTGTCGGTGAGCTGGCGGTATCCGGAACCGTCGACATCGATCACCGCCAGCTGCGGCGGCGTGTAGCTCGACGACTGCCGCACCAGCAGGCGACGCCCATCCGGCGACTCGCGGAAGTCCTCGACGCCGTCGAGGTCGGTGATCTCGCGCACCTCGCCACCGCCGGCCGGCACCTGGCAGACCTCGTAGTCGCCGGGCCGCGCGCGGTTGCACACGAACAGGAAGGTGTTGCCATCGGCGGCCAGCACCGGCGCCGAGGCCTCCCAGCGGCCGGAGGTCAGCGCGCGGGTGGCGGCGCCGTCGGTGGTGTAGAGGTGCGACCAGCCGCTGTGCTCGGACAGGTACCACAGCGTGCGGTTGTCCGGCATCCAGCCGAAGTCGTTGAAGCCCCAGTTGATCCAGGCGTCATCGGTGAGCCGGTGGCGCAGGCGCGGCGCGGTGGCGCCGGCCTCCACGGTCACCAGCCAGCGGTCCTTGTTGTCGACCGAGTGCAGCATCAGCGCGGCCTGGCGGCTGTCGCCGGCCCAGCGCAGCACGTCCGGGCCCTGTCCTTCCAGGCGCACCGCGCGCACGCCCTTCAGCGGCTCCTGGCCGGCGCTGCGGCGCAGGCTGGCGAGCGGATCGCGGTCGATCCCGGGCAGCGCGTCGAGCACCAGCTTCTCGGCCTTGCCGCTGGCGACATCGATCATCCACAGCGTCTGCGCGACGGGGTCGTTGCGACCGACGCGGGTGCGCACGTCCTCGAATTCCTCGTAACCCGATTCGGTCACGTACTTCGGCATGCGCCCGGCCTGGCCCTTGTCGGCGGCCTTGGGCTCGGTGGCGACCAGCAGCCAGCGGCCGTCCGGCGACAGCGCGCTGGCGGCGATGGTGACGTCGCGGCCGAGGTGGATCGGTGCCGGCGCGCGGGTCGGATCGACGCGGCGCCAGTCGGCGTCCTGCTCGCGCTGGGCATCGCGACGCTCGCGCTCCAGCCGCAGCGTGTCCACCAGGCGCAGCTGCAGGTCGCGCAGGCCGTCCTCCTTGGGCGGCGCGGACGGGTCCTCCTCGGCACGCAGCACGATCGCGGTGGTCACGCCCTCGCGCGGGTCCCACCGGAACCAGCGATCGTTGCCGACGCGCCACACCAGCGCGCCATCGTCGCCCCACAGCGGGGAAGCCGCGCGCTCGTCGCCGCGGCCCAGTTGGGTGACGGCGCCGGTCCGCAGGTCGCGGACGAAGACATCGCCATTGCGCACATAGGCCATGCGCGTGCGGCCACGGTCGTAGGCCGCCTGCATGCCATCGATGTCGGCGCGGGCGGGGCCATCGACGCGCACGCCCTCGCCGCCGTCGACCGGCAGCACCCAGGTGTCGCGCACGCTGCTGTCGGCACGCTTGAGCGTATAGAACGCCCGCCGGCCGTCCCAGGACCACCAGGCCTGTTCGACCGGCGGACCGATCCAGTCCGGGTCGGCCATGATCCGGTCGAGCGTCAATGGCTGGGCAGGCTGGGCGAGGACAGGCGCGGCGGCGGCGCCAACCAGGAAGAGCAGCGGGAGCAGGCGGATCATGGGACTTCCGTGACAGGCAAACCGCAGCAGGTTAGCAGCCGGCCCCTGCCGGAGGGCTGGGCCACAGGTCACGGTCGAACGGGCGGAATGGCGATTCCCCAAAAAGGACGGGGACGCTTTCGCGTCCCCGTCTGCACGTCCCTGTTCGCCGGAAGCATCCGGATCATCCTGTGGGTGCACCGTACGTGAATCGATCCTGAAAGTATGCGACACGCGTCACACTCGATGACGCAACAGGTCCCATTCTGTCGTCGATAGAGGTGGATCGCGAACCAGGTGACGCAATGTGTCAGTCCCGGGCGTCGACTTTCCGGCATCCTCGACCGCACGTCGGGCTCACATTCCGCCGGACTAGCCTGCGTCACCGGTCAGCAGCGAGGGGTACGTTGTGGACGCACTCATGCTGTCGCGTATCCAGTTCGGGTTCGTGATCTCGTTCCATGTGCTGTTCCCGGCGTTTACCGTCGGCCTGTCGTCGTGGCTGGCGTTCCTGCAATGGCGCTGGCTGCGCACGCGCGACACGATCTGGCGCGACATGTTCTTCTTCTGGATGAAGGTCTTCGCGATCTCGTTCGGCATGGGCGTGGTGTCGGGCATCGTCATGAGCTTCCAGTTCGGCACCAACTGGTCGGTGCTGTCGGAGCGGGCCGGCCATATCCTCGGCCCGCTGCTGGCCTACGAGGTGTTGACCGCGTTCTTCCTGGAGGCATCGTTCCTCGGGGTGATGCTGTTCGGCTGGCGCAAGGTGCCGGAGAAACTGCATTTCTTCTCGACCTGCATGGTCGCGCTGGGCACGCTGATCTCGACGTTCTGGATCCTGTCGGCCAATAGCTGGCTGCACACGCCGGCCGGCTACGAGATGGTCGGCGACATGTTCCACCCGGCCAGCTGGCGCGAAATCATCTTCAACCCGTCGTTCCCGTTCCGGCTCGCGCACATGGTGCTGGCCGCGTTCATCACCACCTGCTTCGTCATCGGCGGCGTCGGTGCGTGGTACCTGCGGCGCGGCGATCACCTGGAGCCGGGCAGGCGCATGCTGAAGCTGGCGGTGGCCTTCGCCGCCATCGCGGTGCCGCTGCAGATCGTGGTCGGCGACCTCCATGGCCTGGCGACCGCCGAGTACCAGCCGACCAAGCTCGCGGCGATGGAAGGACACTGGCACCACGGTGCGCCGGGTGCCGGGGTGCCGCTGGTGGTGTTCGGCCTGCCCGACGAGGCCAACGAGCGCAACAACTTCGAGCTGGCGATCCCGCGCCTGGGCAGCCTGATCCTGACCCACAGCCTGGATGGCGAGATCGAACCGCTGACCGCGGTGCCGCCGGAGGAGCGTCCGCCGGTGGTGCCGGTGTTCTGGTCGTTCCGGGTCATGGTCGGCATCGGCATGCTGATGCTGCTGTTGTGCGCGCTGTCGCTGGTGGCGTGGCGACGCGACCGCCTGTACGACACGCGCTGGTTGCTCGATGGCTGGCGGATCATGGCGCCCAGCGGGTTCATCGCCGTGCTTGCCGGCTGGTTCGTCGTCGAGATGGGCCGCCAGCCGTGGGTGGTGCAGGGCCTGCTGCGGACCGAGGACGCGGTGAGCGACCTCGAGGTCTCCAGCGTGGTGATCTCTCTGAGCGCATTCCTGCTCGCCTACGCCATCGTGTTCGGCGCCGGCGGCAGCTACATCTACAAGCTGCTGCGCCGCGGCCCGCTGCCGTTCGAGCCCGCGCCCGAATCCGACGACGGCGAGCGCACGCCACGGCGTCCGATCTCCGCCGCCGATCCCAACGAGCACGAAGTAGACGTGGCGAAGCCCGCCCGGAGGCCAGGCTGATGGACATGGAAACCGTATTGCCGGTGATCTGGTTCGGCGTGATCGGCTTCGGCGTGCTGATGTACGTGCTGCTCGACGGCTTCGTGCTCGGCCTGGGCATCCTTGCGCCCTTCGCCGAGGACGGCCACCAGCTCGACCAGATGATCAACACCGCCGCGCCGATCTGGGACGGCAACGAGACCTGGCTGGTGCTGGGGGGCGTCGGCCTGCTGGCCGCGTTTCCGGCCGCCTATGCGTTGCTGCTGTCGGCGCTGTACCTGCCGGTGCTGCTGATGCTGATCGCGCTGATCTTCCGCGGCGTGGCGTTCGAGTTCCGCTTCAAGGCCAGGCGTGGCCGCCGCTTCTGGGGCGGCGCCTTCGCGGTCGGCTCGCTGCTGGCCGCCTTCGCGCAGGGCGTCATCCTCGGTGCACTGGTGGAAGGCATGCCGCTGCAGGAAGGCCGTTACGTCGGCGGGGCGCTGGGGTGGTTCAGCCCGTTCTCGATCCTGACCGGCATGGCGGTCGTGTTCGGCTACGCGCTGCTGGGCAGTACCTGGCTGATCGTCAAGACCGAGGGCCGGCTGCAGCAGATCGCCCGCACGCTCACCCGGCCGCTGGTGCTGGTGGTCGCGGCCTTCATGGGGCTGGTCAGCGCGTGGCTGCCGTTCCTCGAGTCGCAGGTCATGGAGCGCTGGTTCGAGGGCAACAACTTCCTCTGGCTGTCGCCGGTGCCGCTGCTGGTGCTGGCCAATGCAGTGCTGCTGTGGCGCGCGGCGATGCGCGAGGGGCGCGATGCGATGCCGTTCCTGTGGACGCTGTGCTTCTTCTTCCTGGGTTTCGTCGGGCTGGTGCTGGGCATGTGGCCCAACATCGTGCCGCCGGCGATGTCGATCTGGGAGGCATCGTCGCCGGCATCCTCGCAGGGCTTCCTGCTGGCCGGGCTGGTCGTGCTGCTGCCGCTGATCCTCGGCTACACCGGCTGGTCGTACTACGTGTTCCGCGGCAAGATCGAGTCGGATTCCGGTTACCACTGAGCGCTGCACGCTGGCACGCGGAGCCATGCCGACGGCTGGTGCGCGGACTGGTGCCGGCAGCGCCGCGGCATCACCGCGCGCAACGCGGGGCGCGGTTCCTTGTGCAGGCCGTTTCCCGCACAATCATGGGCATCGAGCCGTATTCCGGGCCATGCACGCCTACGTCTACAAGAGCCAGCGCAAGGACGACACCTACGTCTATCTTGCCGCCCGCGACGACTTCTCCGTACTGCCCAAGGGCCTGATGGAACGGCTCGGGCCGTTCCGTTTCGTCCTCGACGTGGCGCTGACCCCCGAGCGTCGCCTCGCGCGCGAGGACGTCGCGACCGTGCGTGCGAACCTGGCCGCGAATCGCTTCCATCTGCAGATGCCACCGTCCGCCGCCGCCGATCCGCTGACCGGGGACTGGGGCACCGATGCCTGAGCCGGCATCCACCACCAGGCGCGATCGCGCGGCGCTGTATGCGCTCGGTGCGGGGCTGGCATTGCTGGCGGGCTTCGCGCCCTGGCTGGCGATGGTGGGTCTGTGGATCGCGCAGCCGGTATTCGCACTGGCCGCGCGCGGCGCGCGTGTCGACCGCGCAGCGGCGACGCAGGCCGTTCCCCTGCTGCTGGCCTGGGGTGGATTGCTGCTGGCGACCGCGGTGCTGGTCGCGTGGCCGCTGTCGGCACTGCGCCAGAGCGGCTCGCTCGGTGCGGCGCTGGGACTGAGCGCGAGTGCCGGCCTGGTCCTGATCGGCCTGTGGCGGACGTGGCCGTTCTGGCATGCGCTCGAACGCGACGGTGGTGGCCTGTCGACCCACTGGCAGGCACTGGCCGAACACGATGCCGGCGCCCTGCGCGGCCTGTGGCTGGCGCTGGGCGCGGGTGGCATCGCCGGGCTGACGGTGGTGCTGGCGTGGCCGGGCCTGGTCGATGGCGGCGCACGTTGGCTGCTGGCAGCGCTCGCCGCGGTGTGGAGTGGCATGGCGCATCGGGGGCTGCAGGCACTGGCCCCGGCGGCGCGCCTGCCGATGCCGGTCATCGAGATCGACATGCCGAAGGCGGTCGAGCCCGTCATCGAGGGTGATGTCGACGCCGCGCTGTATGCCGCCGCGCGCGCCGGTCGCGTCGACCGCGCGCTGGAACTGCTCGAACACGGCGCCGACCCGATGGCGTCGCCGCCCGCCGGCGAACGCGACCAGCGCGCGCTGGTGGTGCTGGCGGCGGTGCTGCCGGACCTGCGCCTGCTGCGCGCGCTCATCGCCCGCGGCATCGACCTCAACAGCGCCTGCGCCGGCATGACGCCGCTGCTGGCCGCCACGCGCGACAGCTGGCACGGCCGCCCGGAAGCGGTGATGACGCTGCTGGCCAATGGCGCGGACCCGCGTGCACGCGACCACGAGGGCAATACGCCGCTGCACCATGCCGCGCGCAGCACCGATCCCGGGGTCGCCGCGCTGCTGCGCGATGCCGCCGCCGAGCTGGATGCGCGCAACGACGAGGGCCTGACGCCGCTCGGCGTCGCCTGCGCCGCCTGCAACTGGCGGCTGGCGAAATTCCTGCTCGAGCGCGGTGCCGCCACCCACGCGGTTGACGCCACCCCGGCGCTGCTGGCCGCCGCCCGTGGCGACGAGGACGACGCCGCCGGCGTGCAGCTGCTGCTGCGCCACAAGGCGAAGGTGGATGCGCGCGACGCCCGCGGGCGTACCGCACTGCACGAAGCCGCGTTCGCCGGCCATAGCGACATCGTGGCCGCGCTGCTCGATGCCGGTGCCGCGCCGGACCTCGCCGACGCCAACACGCGTACGCCACTGCTCGAGGCCGCGCGCGGCGGACGCCTGGCCACGTTCGAGGCCCTGCTCGCCGCCGGTGCCGATGTGCATGCGGTCGATGCGCACGGGCAGGGCGCGCTGGCGCTGGCGACGCTGGCCGAGCCATCGTCGGCGAGCCTGGTGCGCCGCCTGGTGGAACTCGGTCTCGATCCCCGCCAGGCGGATGCCGCCGGGCGGACGCCGGTGGAGCATGCCGCCGCCGCCGGTCGCTGGTCGCTGGTGGCGCTGCTGGACCCGGCGTATGCGCTGCCGGCCAGCGTGGTGCCCGACGCCGGCGAGGCCGACGTGCCCGACCGCGCCCCGCTGGTGCTGCTGCGCGACGCGCTGCGCGAGTCACGGACCGATCGCCTCGACGCGCTGCTGGCCCTGGTCGACGCCCGCGAGCTCGGCAGCCTGCTCGACGACGACGAAGTGCCGGTGACGCCGGCGCGCATCGACTGGCTGATGGCGCAGGGCGCCGATCCGGACGTGCGTGCCGACGGCGGCGACACCGCGATGTTCCGGCTGCTCGATCGTGGTCCGGACGCCATCGAGGCCGTGCAGGCGCTGCTGCGCCACAACGTTTCGCCCGCCGGTGCCGGCGGACTGGCGCGCTTCCTTGCCGCCTGCGCACACGGCGACCATGCCGCGCGGGCGCTCGAACATCTCGCGCTGGAACTGCTGGAGCGGGGTGCGGATCCGTTCGCGGCATCGCCTGAAGGCGACCCGCCGCTGTCGTTGGCGGTGCGCCTGGGATGGCACCAGCTGCTCGAACGCCTGGTTG
This sequence comes from Luteimonas yindakuii, assembly GCF_004803715.2. Lineage (NCBI taxonomy): Bacteria > Pseudomonadati > Pseudomonadota > Gammaproteobacteria > Lysobacterales > Lysobacteraceae > Luteimonas > Luteimonas yindakuii. The sequence continues at coordinate 2,842,157 of NZ_CP039383.2, read as the reverse complement.
CCACCGGTGTCGATCTCGACGCCCGCGACGGCCGTGGGATGACCGCCCTGCACCTGGCCGCGGCGCTCGGGCGCGAGGCCGCGTTGAAGGCGCTGGTGCGCGCCGGCGCCAGCCCGGGCATGCGCGCTGCCGACGGGCAGACGCCACTCGGGGTGGCACTGGCCGGCGGTCGCCGCGACCTCGCCGACTGGCTCGACTGGCGTGGCTGGGCATTGCCGCGCCGCGCGTTGCAGGCGAACGACCTGCCGGCCGCGGCAATGGCCGGCGACGCCGATGCGGTGCGCCGCCTGCTCGATCTTGGTTTCCCGGTCGATACCGTCGATGCCCAGGGATGCAGCGCGTTGTTGCGCGCCGCCGGCGGTGGCCATCGCGCCGTCGTCGACCTGCTGCTCGCGCGCGGTGCCGACCCGGCACTGGCCGCGCACAGCGGTGCCACCCCGCTTTCGGCCGCGGTGAGCATGCGCGAGCTCGACATCGTCGATCGCCTGCTCGAAGCCGGTGCCGGCCACCAGCAGCGCCTGCCCGGCGAGGTCACGGTGCTGATGCTGGCCGCCGCGCTCGGGCTGCCCGACCTGTGCGGGCGCCTGATCAAGGCCGGTGCGGACATCCACGCCACCGATGCGCAGGGACTCACCGCGCTGCACTGTGCCGCCCTCTACGGCTTCACCGCGCGGGATCGCCCGCGCCTGGCCGCCCTGTTCGACGCGCTGCTCTACGGCGGTGCCGAGATCGACGCCGCGGCGGCGGGCGGGGTCACGCCGCTGCTGCTGCTGCTGGGCGCGCGCGCCGAACCCGGCACCGCCTGCGATGAGAACGTGGTGGCCGCCGTACTCGACCATCTGCTCGACGAAGGTGCCTCGCTGGACGCCCAGGATCCGCGTGGCTTCGGCCCGCTGCACCTGGCCGCGCTGCACGGCCTGCTGCATCTCGCGCGCCGCCTGCTGCGTGCAGGCGCCGACCCGGGCCTGCGTGATGCGCTCAACCGCGTGCCGCGCGACATCGCGATCATGCGTGGCTTCGTCGACGTTGCCGCCGAACTCGCGCCCAGCCACCAGGCCGGCGGCGATGTCTCGATGGCGAGGTTCCTGCGCGACCAGGGTTGATTCCGGCGTCGCCCGAACGTGCACGCCCAGGGTGGGGCGTGCGCGCATAGCGCCGACCCGATGCGTTGCGTCCGCAGCCGGGCTGCCAGTCCCCGCGGTTGCGACACCGGCACCGGCGTTGCATCCTCCCTGTCCCGGACCGCGCAGGAAGCCATCATGTTCCGAATCGTCGCCGCCGCATTGCTTGCGGCATCGTTGCTGGCGTTGCCCATCCGCGCCGAATCGCAGACCGCACGCCAGGCCCGCCAGGAAGTCGAGGCCAGCATGGTGGTCACCGGTGTCATCGACATCGACGCGCAGGGCGAGGTCACCGCGCACGTCGTGGACCAGCCGGACAAACTCCCCGACTACGTGCTCGAGCTGGTCGATCGCGCGGTCCCCGCGTTCCGCTTCGAACCGCTGCTGGTCGACGGGTCACCCGCGTCGGGGCAGGCGAAGATGAGCCTGCGCCTGGTCGCCACGCAGGCCGGCGATGGCAGCATGAACGTCGCCATCCGCAGCGCGCATTTCGGCGAAACGTATTCGGATACTGATGCGGGCAGCGTGCGCAGAAAGAACATGCGTCCGCCGCAGTATCCCTCCAACGTGCTGGTTGCGGGTGGCGCGGGCACGGTCTATCTGCTGGTCAGGGTCGGCCGCGACGGCCGCGTCGAGGACGTCGCCGCCGAACAGGTGAACCTGACGGTGGTCGGCACCGCGCGTGCCATGGAATCCATTCGCGAGGCCTTGGCCCGCGCCTCGATCAGCGGCGCGCGCAGATGGAGCTTCATTCCACCATCGGAAGGGCCGGAGGTGGAACGAGATCACTGGGTGGTGCGGGTGCCGGTCGAGTTCTTCATCGACAACCATCGCCGGCCCCGGTATGGCGAATGGGCGTCCTACCATCCCGGTCCCCGCATGCGTCCCGACTGGGCCGGGCCAACGTCGCCGGCCTTCAGCCCCGATCTGCTGCTGGCCGACAGCCTGACACCGGAAACGTCGCGTTTCCGCCTGCTCACGCCGCTGGATGGCTGAGCCACGCCCAGCGATCGTTCCAGGAGCAACACTCATGAAGACGATGCTTGCGGTGGCCTGCGGTGCCATGCTGGCAGCGGCCGCACCCGCACCCGCACCGGCACGGCAGGCCGATACGCCGCTGGCGTTCACCACGATGGTCAAGGTCGCCGTCGACGAGGCCGGCAGGCCGGGTGCCGTCGAGGCGATGGCGCCGCTGCCGGGTCCCGTGCGCGATTTCGTCGAGGCGCGCACGCGCGAACTGGAGTTCCAGCCTGCGATGATCGATGGCCACGCACGTGGTGGGGTCACCTATGTGGTGATGGGCGTATGCGCGATCCCCGATGGCGGGCAGATGCGCATGGCGGCGGAATACCGCAACAATGGGCCCGGTCGTGCAGGCGGCGTGCCGTACCCCGATCCGCCGCGGTATCCCGTCGATGCCCTGAAGCGCGGGTGGGGCGCGGACATGACGATCCGCTACACGGTGGGAGAGGATGGCTCCGCGACGTTGGACAAGGTCGATTTCAACGGCGAGGGCCAGCGCGGCACGGGCATATTCGAGCGGATGGCGCGCGAATGGGTGGGTGGTATGCGCCTGCTTCCCGAGGAGGTGGACGGCCAGCCGGTCAGCACCCCGGTCAGCATGCCGCTGGAGTTGACCGTGGGACGCAGCGGCACGCGAGCTGCCCGCGAGATGCTGGAGGCGGCGCGCCGTTCCTGGGTCGACCAGCCGGAATGTCTGGCAGCCGAGCGCCCTTCGGGCCAGGCCGTCGCCGCGCAGTCGCCGTTTGTGGTGCGCGAAGCGGACGCCGGGTAACCGGCGCGAGACCGGTCTTCGCCGGATACGAAAAAGCCCCGCGGACGCGGGGCTTTTCGTTGCTGCATCCGTTGCCGGATCAGCGCTTCATCGAAGAGAAGAACTCGTCGTTGGACTTGGTGGTCTTCATCTTGTCGAGCAGGAACTCCATCGCCGCGATCTCGTCCATCGGGTGCAGCAGCTTGCGCAGGATCCAGATCTTCTGCAGCAGCTCCGGCTCGATCAGGTAGTCCTCGCGGCGGGTGCCCGACTGGTTGACGTTGATCGCCGGGTACACGCGCTTCTCGGTGATGCGGCGATCCAGGTGGATCTCGGAGTTGCCGGTGCCCTTGAACTCCTCGTAGATCACCTTGTCCATCGCGCTGCCGGTATCGACCAGCGCGGTGGCGATGATCGTCAGCGAACCGCCTTCCTCGACGTTGCGCGCGGCGCCGAAGAAGCGCTTCGGACGATGCAGCGCGTTCGCGTCCACGCCACCGGTGAGCACCTTGCCCGACGACGGCACGACGTTGTTGTAGGCACGCGCCAGGCGGGTGATCGAGTCGAGCAGGATCACCACGTCACGCTTGTGCTCGACCAGGCGCTTGGCGCGCTCGATCACCATTTCGGCGACCTGCACGTGGCGCGCGGCCGGCTCGTCGAACGTCGAGGAAACGACCTCGCCGCGCACGGTGCGCTGCATCTCGGTCACTTCTTCCGGACGCTCGTCCACCAGCAGCACGATCATGTGCACTTCGGGATGGTTGGTGGTGATGGCCGTGGCGATCTGCTGCATCATCATCGTCTTGCCCGCCTTGGGCGGCGAGACGATCAGGGCGCGCTGGCCCTTGCCCTGCGGGGCCATCAGGTCGAGGATGCGGCCGGTGATGTCCTCGGTGGAGCCGTCGCCGCGCTCGAGCCTGAAGCGCTTGCGCGGGAACAGCGGGGTCAGGTTCTCGAACAGCACCTTGCCCTTGCTGGCTTCCGGCGGCTCGCCGTTGATGGTGTCGACCACGTTGAGCGCGAAGTAGCGCTCGCCGTCCTTGGGCCAGCGGATGCGGCCACTCAGGTGGTCGCCGGTGCGCAGGTTGAAGCGGCGGATCTGGCTGGGCGAAATGTACGTGTCGTCCGGGCCGGCGAGATAGCTCGCCTCGGCGCCGCGCAGGAAGCCGAAGCCGTCGGGCAGGATTTCCAGCACGCCGTCGGCCTGCACGCCCTCGCTGGTGCGGGTGAGCACCTTGAGCAGGGCGAAGATGACGTCCTGCTTGCGGGCGCGGGCGACACCTTCGTGGATGTTGAGCTGTTCGGCGATGTCGAGCAGCTTGTGCGCCGGCATCCGCTTGAGGTCGCCCAGCGAGTACTGCGGGAAGCCTTCCGGGATGTTCGGCGGCGGCATGCGGTGCGCCTGCTGCTGCTCGTTGCCGCTTTCCTGCGGCAGGCCGTCGTCGCGGAAGCGGTCGCCACGCTGGCGGTCACGGCGGTTGCGGAAACGGTCGCGACGATTGTTGCCCTGGCCCTGACCCTGGCCCTGGTTCTGACCCTGATTCTGGTCCTGGCCCTGGCCCTGCTGCTGGCCTTGCCCGCGGTTGTCCTGGCCGTCCTGGTCACGCCCGCCGCCGCCATTGCCGCCATTGCCGGGCTGGGCGTTGTGCGTGGGCGCGGAAGGTTCGGACGGCGTGGATGCCGGAGCGCTCGGCGCCGAGGGCGCAGATGGGGCCGGCGCATCCACCGGCAGCGCCTGCTGCACGGGAGTGTCGCCGTCGGCCTTGGCGGCGCGGGGTGCACGTGGGGCACGCGGCTTGCGCACGCGCTTTTCGGCGGTGTCGCCGGAGTCGCCGGGCTGGCCGGCGTCGGGGGTGTTCTCGGACAAGTGCGAATTCCTCGCTGCTGCGAGCGCCCGCTGGGATGCGGGCGAGGGATGGAAGGGGAACCTTCAGAAGGGTGCGGCGCGGTACTCCACGCCGGATCGGTCAAAACTAGCACCGCCACGGTCGCGCGGCAAGCGACCTTGCTGGCCGCATCGAAGGCGCCCGGCGGGGCGCCATGGGTGGATCAGAGTGCCTTGTCGATCATCTGCGCGAGCTGGGCCTTGCCCACCGCGCCGATCTGGGTGGCCTGCACCTGGCCGCCCTTGAACAGCAGCAGCATCGGGATCGAGCGCACGTGGTACTTCAGCGCGGTTGCCTGGTGCTGGTCGATGTCGACCTTCACCACCTTGGCGCGGCCGGCGTAGCTCTCGGCCAGCTCGTCGAGGGCCGGCGCGATAATCCGGCACGGGCCGCACCACGGCGCCCAGAAATCGACGAGCACGGGTTCGTCGGACTGCAGCACGGTGGTTTCGAAATCGGCATCGCCGGCGTGGATGACCTTGTCGCTCACTGGATTCTCCTGAAAGGATCGGGGCAGGGCGCACGGCCGCGCAACCCGCATGGATGCTAGACTTGGGTGCTTCCGGCCAAAAACCAAGGCCGGCTGTCAAGGCCTGATCGAGGCCCGACCGTCCAGGGCCCACAGCGGCGCCCTTCCTCCGGCCGGCAGTCTGCGACGCGGGTCTCCCCCGCGCAAGCGCATCCCCGCCGCACGCAAGCGGCGAGCCCAGCCACATCGAGCACTCCCAACGCATGAGCGACAAGCCTCTTACCGACATCACCTTTTCGGAATTCGACCTGCATCCGCAGTTGCTGGCCGGCCTCGAAGCCGCCGGATTCCTCCGCTGCACCCCGATCCAGGCATTGACCCTGCCGCTCGCGCTCAATGGACGCGACGTGGCTGGCCAGGCGCAGACGGGCACCGGCAAGACCCTCGCCTTCCTGGTCGCGGTGATCGACCGCCTGCTCAAGCGCCCGGCGCTGGCCGACCGCAAGCCCGAGGATCCGCGCGCGCTGATCCTGGCGCCGACCCGCGAGCTCGCCATCCAGATCCACAAGGATGCGATGAAGCTCGACCTCGGGCTGAAGTTCGCCCTGGTCTACGGCGGCGTCGACTATGACAAGCAGCGCCAGCAGCTCCAGGACGGCGCCGACGTCATCATCGCCACGCCCGGCCGCCTGATCGACTACGTCAAGCAGCACAAGGTCGTGTCCCTGCATGCCTGCGAGATGTGCGTGCTCGACGAGGCCGACCGCATGTTCGACCTCGGCTTCATCAAGGACATCCGCTTCCTGCTGCGGCGCATGCCGATCCGCACCGAGCGGCAGACGCTGCTGTTCTCGGCGACGCTGTCGCACCGCGTGCTCGAGCTCGCCTACGAGCACATGAATGAGCCCGAGAAGATCGTCGTCGAGAGCGAGTTCATCACCGCGGCGAAGGTGCGCCAGAAGGTGTACTACCCCTCGGACGAGGAGAAGATCCCGCTGCTGCTGGGCCTGCTGTCGCGCAGCGAAGGCGCGCGCACGATGGTGTTCGTCAACACCAAGGCATTCGTCGAGCGGGTGGCGCGTTCGCTGGAAAAGGCCGGCTACCGCGTCGGCGTGCTGTCGGGCGACGTGCCGCAGAAGAAGCGCGAGTCGCTGCTGAAGAAGTTCCAGGCCGGCCAGCTCGAGATCCTGGTGGCCACCGACGTCGCCGCGCGTGGCCTGCATATCGACGGCGTCAGCCACGTCTACAACTACGACCTGCCGTTCGATGCCGAGGACTACGTCCACCGCATCGGCCGCACCGCACGCCTGGGGGCCGAAGGTGACGCGATCAGCTTCGCCTGCGAGCGCTATGCGATGTCGCTGCCCGACATCGAGGCCTTCATCGAGCAGAAGCTGCCGCTGGAGCCGGTCACCGCCGAGCTGCTGACCGCGCTGCCGCGCAAGCCGCGCGAAGGCGTCGAGTTGCAGGCGGAAGAGGGCGAGAGCATCGGCGAGATCTTCCGCGAGGCGCGCGAGCAGCGCGCCGCCGACGATGCCCGCCGCGGCGGGCCGCGCAAGGGCGGAACGGGTGGCGCAGGCGCCGGCCGCCGCAGCAACGGTGGGCGTGGTTCGTCGGGCGCAGCCGGGTCGGGCGAGCGTCGTGGTCCGCGCAGCAGCGACGACGCCCATGTCGCGGCGTCGCCGGACGCGGCACCTGCAGCCGTCACCAATGGTGGCGCAGCTGCTGCGGTCGTCACGGCCGAGGGCGCACCGGCCAATGCGGGTGATGCCGCGGCACCGGCGCGCAAGCGTCGCCGCCGCCGTGGCCCGCGCAAGGACGGGGATGCCGCAGGCGCTTCCGCGCAGGCGGCGGCACCGGCGACCGGCGAGGCCGGCACCGCTGCAGCGCGCGGTCCGCGACCGCCGCGCCAGGGTGGTACGGAAGGTGGCGCGACACGCGCGCCGCGGGCACCACGCGAGAGCGCGGCGTCGTCCGCAACGCCACGTGCCCCGCGGGACAGCGCGGCGGCTCCTGCCGCTGCGCGCCCGGCACCTGCGTCCACCCAGCCGTCGCCGTCACTGCTGTCGCGCATCGGACGCGGCCTGAAGCGTCTGGTTGGCGGTTCCACCGACGCCCGCTGAGCGACACGGCGGATCACGACGGCCCGGCATGTCCGGGCCGTCGTCGTTTGCGGCTATTGACGGTGGTGCGCACGACGGACGTGCACAGGCGTTGCGGGCATAATCGACCGCCATGGGCGTCCTTCGATTCGACAACGTCAGCAAGCAGTATTCCGGCGGCCATGTCGCGCTGGCCGATGTCAGCTTCGACGTCGGCGAAGGCGAAATGCTGTTCGTCACCGGCCATTCGGGCGCCGGCAAGAGCACGCTGCTGAAACTCGTGCACCTGTCGGAACGGCCCAGCCGCGGCGCGGTGCTGTTCGCCGAGCGCAACCTGCTGCGGGTGCACGGCCGCAAGGTCGCGCTGCACCGGCGCGATGTCGGCGTGGTGTTCCAGGACCATCGCTTGCTGGCGGACCGCACCGTCGCCGAGAACGTGGCGTTGCCGTTGATCCTGCGCGGCCTGCGCCGGGCGGACATCGCCCGCCGCGTGCGCAGCGCGCTCGAGCGCCTGGGCCTGGGCGAACGCGAACGCGCACTGCCGACGCAGTTGTCGGCCGGCGAGCAGCAGCGCGTCGGCATCGCCCGCGCGATCGTCGGCGAGCCCCGGCTGCTGGTGGCCGACGAGCCCACCGGCAATCTCGATCCCACCCTGTCGGCGGAGATCATGACCCTGTTCGAAACCCTACCCGCACGCGGCACCAGCGTGCTGGTGGCAAGCCACGATCTCGCGCTGGTGCGGCGCATGCGCAAGCGCGTGCTGGTGCTCGACCAGGGGCGGCTGGTGGACGACATCAGGCCCGAGGAACTCGCCGATGAGTGAACCGGCCGCGAAGCCCGCGAAGTCGCAGTCGGGCTTCGGCACCTGGATCGACCACCACGCCTACAGCGTGGTCTCGGGCCTCGGGCGCCTGCTGCGCCGTCCGTGGGCCACTGCGCTCACCATCGGCGTGATGGCGGTGGCGCTGGCGTTGCCGCTGGGCCTGCTGCTGGTGCTGGGCAACGTGGCGCGGCTGTCGGGCAGCGTGCAGCAGTCGCAGGAAATCAGCGTGTTCCTCGCCATGGACACTAGTGCCGAACGCCTGCAGGCGCTGGAGCGCGACATCGCCGCGCGCGCCGACGTGGCGACAGTGGAGTTGCGCACGCCCGAGCAGGGCCTGGAGGAACTGCGCACCCGCGGCGGCCTTGGCGACGCCATCGACGGTCTCGGCGGTCTGGACGCCAATCCGCTTCCGGCGGTGCTGGTGGTGGTGCCTGCGATGGACAATGCAACGCTCGCCGCGGCGCTGGGCGCGTTGCCCGAAGCCGAGCTGGTCGTGCACGACGCCGCCTGGCGGCAGCGGCTGGATGCGTGGATGCGCTTCGCCGCGCGCGTGGCCTGGGTGCTGGCGGCGCTGCTGGGCATCGGCGCGCTGCTGGTGGTGGGCAATACCGTGCGCCTGGACATCCAGTCGCGGCGCGAGGAAATCGCCGTGCTGCAGTTGCTGGGCGCCACCGATGGCTTCATCCGCCGGCCGTTCCTCTACCAGGGTGCGTGGTACGGACTCGCCGCCGGCGCACTCGCGCTTGGCCTGTTGGCACTGGCCGGGCTGGCGCTGCAGGCACCGCTGGCGGAACTGGTCGCGGGCTACGGCAGCGGCTTCGCCCTGCACGGCTTCGGCCTCCCGCAATCGCTCGCGGTCGTGGCCGGCGCCGCGCTGCTGGGCTGGCTCGGTGCCGGTGTCGTGACCGGCCACTATCTGCGACAGACCCGACCCACGGAGGCCTGAGATGAGCCACCCCGCCGCGCCCGACCTGCGCCACCTGGTGAGCGAATCGCCGCGGATCATGGTGGTCGACGGTTCAAAGCTGGTGCGTCGCCTGATCGGCGACGTGCTGCGGCAGGAGGTGCCCAACGTCGACGTGGTCGCCTGCGCCGGCCTCGCCGAGGCGCGCGAGGCGCTGGCCGCCGCGCCGGTGGATCTCGTCACCACCTCGCTGGTGCTGCCCGACGGCGATGGCCAGCAGCTGGCGCGCGCGGTGCGCGAAACCGCGGGACAGAAATACGTGCCGGTGATCGTGGTCTCGGCGGAAGCGCAGGCGCACCTGGAGCGCCGCCGCTTCACCGAGGACGTCACCGACTACTTCGACAAGGGCGAAGGCCACCAGGCGCTGGCAACCTTCGTGCGCGGCTATGTGATGCCGCAGGCGATCCCCGGCGCACGCGTGCTGTATGTGGAGGACAGCCGCACCGTCGCGCTCGCCACCCGCCGCATGCTGCAGTCGCATGGCATGGAAGTGATCCACATGATCAGCGCCGAGGAAGCCATCGAATGGCTGCGCGAGCGACGCGATGGCGCCGACGCACCCGGTGCCGACCTGCTGCTGACCGACGTCTACCTCAAGGGCGAGCTGAGCGGTCGCGACCTGCTGCAGGCCGTGCGTGGCGAACTCGGCTACGGCAAGCGCCGGCTGCCGGTGCTGGTGATGACCGGCGACGACAACCGGGTCAACCAGATGGCGCTGCTGCGCGATGGCGCCAACGACCTGGTGCTCAAGCCCATCGAGGAACGCCTGCTGGTCACCAAGGCGCTGTTCCAGTTGCGCCTGGCGCGGCTGGGCGTCGCGACGCAGGACGCGACCGGGGCGCCTGCGCCGGCCGCCGGCTGAATCCGATGACGGACCCGACACCGACGGACAACGGCGGCACGCCCGACGGGGAGGCGGACGCCCGCATCCGTCTGGAACCGTCGTGGAAGGCCCGGATCGGTGATTACCTGCTGCGCGAGGAGATGCGGGCGCTGTCGGCCTTCCTGCGCGAACGCACTGCGGCAGGCGCGGCGATCTATCCGCCGGGCCCGCGGATCTTCGCCGCCTTCAATGCGACGCCCTTCGATGCGGTGAAGGTGGTCGTCCTCGGCCAGGACCCGTATCACGGCCCCGGCCAGTCGCACGGGCTGGCGTTCTCGGTGCCCCCGGGCGTCCCGGTACCGCCGTCGCTGCTCAACATGTTCAAGGAAATCGAGCGCGACCTCGGCCTGCCGCGGCCCGACCACGGCTACCTGCTGCCCTGGGCCCAGCGTGGGGTCCTGCTGCTCAACGCGGTGCTGACCGTCGAGCACGGCAAGGCCGGCGCACACCAGGGACGGGGCTGGGAAGGCTTCACCGACCACGTAGTGGAAATGCTGAACCACGAACGCGACGGGCTGGTGTTCCTGCTGTGGGGCAGCTATGCCCAGGCCAAGGGGCGGGTGATCGACCCGCGCAGGCACAAGGTGCTGCGCAGCACCCACCCGTCGCCGCTGTCGGCGCATCGCGGCTTCAACGGCTGCGGGCACTTCTCCGCCACCAACGACTACCTGCGCCGGCGTGGGCTGGGGGAGATCGACTGGCGCCTGCCACCGCGGTCCGCCCTTGAGCCCGGCGGTATCTGACCGCCGCCTGCACCGGCGCCGCCGGTGGGGTTTGCTGTCCACGTGCTGTTGAGGCCGGGGCGGGTAGGATCATGGCTCAGGTAACACCCCCTGTTGATCCGATGCTGCCGTTCCACGGGCGCAACAGAGGAACTTTTTCTGTACCCGGCAGTCCAATAGTTCGACTGCTAACATGAGGTCCATGAGCCAGACGATGACTTCCAACGCCTTGGTTGCCAACAATCTTCCCGTTCCCAGCGCACTCGGTTCGCTGGACGCCTACGTCAACGCCGTGCACCAGATCCCGGTGCTGTCGGTCGAGGACGAGCAGGCGCTGGCGCGCCGTTTCCGCGAGCACGATGATCTCGACGCCGCCCGCGACCTGGTGCACTCGCACCTGCGCTTCGTGGTGCATGTGGCGCGTGGCTACAACGGCTACGGACTGCCGCTGGGCGACCTCATCCAGGAAGGCAACATCGGCCTGATGAAGGCGGTGAAGCGCTTCGATCCCGCCGTGGGCGTGCGCCTGGTGTCGTTCGCGGTGCACTGGATCCGTGCCGAGATGCACGAGTACATCCTCAAGAACTGGCGCATCGTCAAGGTCGCCACGACCAAGGCGCAGCGCAAGCTGTTCTTCAACCTGCGCAAGAGCAAGAAGCGCCTGGGCTGGCTGAACGCGGCGGAAGTCACCGCGGTGGCGAAGGACCTCAACGTCTCCGAGCGCGAGGTGCTGGAGATGGAGTCGCGGCTGTCCGGCCGTGACATCGGCTTCGATGCCAGTGCCGACGAGGATGACGACCGCGCGCCGCCGGCGCCGGCCGGGTACCTGAAGGCGCACGATGCCGATCCCGCGCAGGCCTACGAGCGTGCCGACAGCGAGGACAACCAGCTGGCCCTGCTGCGCGAAGGCCTGGCCGGGCTGGATGCGCGCTCGCGCGACATCATCAAGCGCCGCTGGCTGGACGCGGACGCCAAGATCACCCTGCAGGAGCTGGCCGACGAGTACGGCGTGTCGGCCGAGCGCATCCGCCAGGTCGAGGCCAATGCGCTGAAGAAGATGAAGGCGCTGTTCGCGGCCTGAGCCGCGCCATCGGCGACAGCAAAAGGCCCGGAGTGATCCGGGCCTTTTGCGTGTGGTCCCGGCGCGCCGCTTACGGCGACGTGCCCCATTTGAACAGCACCAGGCTCAGCGCCAGCGCGGACATGCCCGCCACCAGGCCGTAGACGGTCTCGTGGCCCTTGGCGTAGCGCTTGGCCGCCGGCAGCAGTTCATCGAGCGCGAGGAACACCATGATCCCGGCGATCACCCCGAACACGCCGCCGAACACCGCCTCCGACATCACCGGGGCGAGCAGCGCATAGCCGATGATCGCGCCCACCGGTTCGGCCATGCCCGACAGCAGCGAGGCGAGGAAGGCCAGCGACTTGTTGTTGGTGGTGTAGTACACCGGCACCGCGATCGCGATGCCCTCGGGGATGTTGTGGATCGCGATCGCCAGCGCCAGCGGCAGGCCCACGGCGGGATCGCCGACGGTGGCGAAGAACGTGGCCAGGCCTTCCGGAAAGTTGTGCGCGGTGATTGCGATCGCGGTCAGCAGCCCGACGCGCTTGATGTACTCGCGGTTGTGCTCGCGGAAGAAGGGATCGTCGGCTTCCAGGCTCTCGTGCGGGTTCGGCACCAGGTGATCGATGGCCATGATGATCAGCAGGCCGGCGAGGAAGGCGAGGATCGCGCAGGTGAAGCCGAGGTCGTCGCCGTACGCGCGCGAGAACGACAGGATCGACTTGTTGAGGATTTCCGACAGCGAGACGAACACCATCGCGCCGCCGGCAAACGCCAGCCCGAACGCCAGCAGGCGTGCGTTCGGTGCCCTGGTGGTGAACACCAGCAGGCCGCCGATGCCGGTGGCGAGGCCCGCGGCGGTGGTGACCGCAAGCGCGATCAGGACGTTGGAAAGCTGGATGTCGAGCATGCGCTGCGCGTTCCCGTTACAGCGGGCGCAGGAATGCGCGCGACTGCGTTGCAATCGTAGTCAGCGGCCGCGCTCTTGGCGACAAGCGGATGGCGCCTTCAACCTTCATCGGATCCCGCGCCCGGCGGGTCGAGGATGATCCGTGCGGCGCGCTGGTAGGTCCAGTACGCCCAGGTCCAGTTGAGCAGCACCGACAGGCGGTTGCGGAAGCCGATCAGGAAGAACACGTGCGCCCACAGCCAGAACCACCACGCTGGCGCGCCCGACAGGTGCAGGCGACCGAGGTCGGCCACCGCCGCACGCCGGCCGATGGTGGCGAGGTTGCCGAGATCGCGGTAGCGGAACGCCGGGACCGCGCCGCGTCCGGCCAGGCGCGAGCGCACCACCCGTGCCACGTGCCGGCCCATCTGCTTGGCCGCTGGCGCCACGCCGGGCACCGGGCGGCCGTCCTGCTGCACGCTGGCGAGGTCGCCGGCAACGAAGATCTCCGGGTGGCCGGGTACCGACAGGTCGGCAGTGACGGGTACGCGGCCGGCGCGATCGAGCTCCACGTCGAGCATGCCGCCCAGCGGCGAGGCCGCCACGCCGGCCGCCCACACCACCGTGCGTGCCGGCACCACGCGCGCGCCGAGATGGAAGCCCGCGGCGTCGATGTGGGTGACGGGAATGCCCGTCATCACTTCGACGCCGAGCCGTTGCAGCTGCAGGCGTGCCTTCGCCGACAGCGCTTCCGGAAACCCCGACAGCACCCGCGGGCCTGCTTCCACCAGCCGTACCCGCGCGCTGGCCGGGTCGATGTTGCGGAACTCCTCGCGCAGGGTGTGGCGCGCGATTTCCGCCAGCGTGCCTGCCAGCTCCACGCCGGTCGGCCCGCCGCCGACGATGGCGAAGCTGAGCCACGCCGCGCGACGCTCCGGATCCGGTTCCGCCTCGGCCCGCTCGAACGCCAGCAGCAGGCGGCGGCGCAGCATCAGCGCGTCCTCGAGCGTCTTCAGCCCGGGCGCGTGTGCCGCCCACTGGTCGTTGCCGAAATAGGCATGGGTGGCACCACTGGCCAGCAGCAGCGTGTCGTAGGCCAGCGTGCTGCCATCGGCGAGCGCGATGCAGCGCGTGTTGCGGTCGATGCCGGTGACGGTGGCCATCCGCACCTCGACATTGCGCTGCGTGCGCAGGATATGGCGCAGCGGTGCGGCGATGTCGGGCGCCGACAGGCCGGCCGTCGCCACCTGGTAGAGCAGCGGCTGGAACAGGTGGTGGTTGCCGCGATCGACCAGGGTGATGCGCACCGGCGCCGATGCCAGGCCGCGCGTGGCCCACAGGCCGGCGAAGCCACCGCCGACGATGACGACATGGTGGCTGCTGGTGTTCACGGCGTCGGGCATGGATGCAGCCTAGAGCTGGGCCGTGCCAGCACGCGTGAGCAGGGCGGGGATCGTCGTGGAACGGTGGGCGCGGGCACGGCGTTTCCGCTGCGTCCCTCCGCGCGCCGGTCGCGACTCGTCACCACCAGCCGCGCAAGCCGGCGACCACCCGCGTGTCCCGCGCGGCGTCGCCTGCCGCGCGCGCATGCGCGGCGGTGCCGCCGAACAGCCGCTCGTGCACCACGCCGACGTACGGGGCGAACCGCGGGCTGATCTCGTAGCGCAGGCGCCAGCCGGCCTCGATGCCGTTGAGGCCGCTGCCGATGCCCTGGTCGGGTTCGTCGTCGAGCGCGGCGGTGGCCTCCAGCGACGGCCGCAGGATCAGCCGGTTGCTGAAGCGCACGTCGTACGCGGCCTCGGCTTTCAGCTGCACCTGGCCGCCGCTGCCCGCATACGCCATCGCGGTCAGCTCGATCATGCCCGGCGCGGTGCCCTCGACCCCGATCGCCGCCCAGCTGCGCGACGCCGGTCGGGTGTCCTGGCGCACGCCGGCCAGCACCTCCCACCACGGCGTCACGCTGCGGCCGAACAGCAGTTCGATGTCGGCGTTGTCGGTACGGCCATCACTGCGGCTGCCCTCGCTTCTCAGCCACAACCGCTGCAGGTCGCCACCGACCCAGGCCTCGACTTCCCACAGCTCACCCGTGCCCTGATCCGTGTCCCACACCTCGAGGCGGTCGACCTCGATCTGCCACGCGACCTGCGATGCGTGCGTCATCGCGTGCGGCGCGAGCGGCGGAAACGCGGCCGCGCGGTCGGCATCGGTCAGCGGCGGGACCGGGGTGTGCCCGTCACGTCCGGCATGCGTTCCGTACTCGTCATGCGCCGGATGTCCGACAGTGCCGTGTTCGCCGTGCGCGGAATGTCCGCCATGCGCGCCGTGTTGGCCGTGCGTGGAGTCTCCGCCATGCGCGCCGTGCTCACCGTGTTGTGCGTGTGCGGCTTCTCCATGCCCGGTGTGTCCGCGATGCTCACCCTCGCGCGCCGGTCCCTGCATGTCCTGCCCCTGCACGTCATCCCCGCGAAGGCGGGGATCCATGGACGTCGGGCCACGGGGACGGGACGGTCCATGGACTCCCGCCTTCGCGGGGGTGACGGCGTTCGGCCCGTGAGCGTCCGTGTGCGTGCCGTGCCCGTTATGCCCACCATGTGCGGCATGTCCGACGTGCCGGCGGTGCTCGTCGTGGTGGCCGCCATGGTGCCCACCTTGCGCGCCTTGTTGCGTGCCATGCGTAGCCCGCGCGTGCCCATCGTGTGCGTGGTGCCTGCCAAGTCCACCGTGCGCGCGATGTCCGCGGTGCGTGGCTTCTCCACCCTGCCTCGGAGCATCCGCCGGCACCGGGCGCGTGGAATGGCCCATCGCTGCGTGTTCCGCCGTGCAGACAGTCGCGGTGTCGTGGGTCTGGCCTGTTGGATGCCGAGCCTGTGCATCCGCCACCATCGCAAGCGCGCCGAGGGCGATGCCGAACAGCCGGTGCGCGCTCATGCGGCCTCCCCGATGTGGACCTCGCGCATCATGCCGGCCTCCATGTGATACAGCAGATGGCAATGGAAGGCCCAGCGGCCGGCGGCATCGGCACGCACGCGGTAGCTGCGGCGCGTGCCCGGCGGCATGTCCACCGTGTGCTTGCGCACCATGAAGTCGCCATTCGCGTCCTCGAGGTCGCTCCACACGCCATGCAGATGGATGGGGTGGGTCATCATGGTGTCGTTGACCAGCACGATGCGCACGCGCTCGCCGTAGTTGAGCTGCAACGGCTGCGCGCTGGCGAACGGGATGCCGTCGAACGACCACGAGAACCTGCCCATGTGGCCGGTGAGGTGCAGTTCCACCTCGCGACCGGGATCGCGGCCGTCCTGGTCGCCGGCGATGCTGGCGAGATCGGCATAGGCCAGCACGCGACGGCCGTTGTCGCGCAGGCCGATGCCGGGATCGTCGAGGCGTGGCGTCGGCGTCATCGTCTGCATGTCGACCAGCGGATTGCGGGACTCGCTGGCCGGGTGCGCCTGCATGCCATCGCTGCCGTGGCCCGTATGCATGTCGTGGACGGGCTGTGCATCGCGATGCGCGTGCATGCCAGGCGTCTCAGGTGCGCCATGGCCTGCCTGCATATCCTGCGCCGCGTGCGCGCCCGCATGCGCATCGACGGCGTGCCCATCGGCGTGCACGCCCTGCGCCGATGGCGTGGATGGCATGGCGGACGACGCCCCATGCATCGCGTGGTCGCCATGCCCCATGTCGGCCATCGTCAGGCGCGGTCGCGGATCGATCGCCGGCAACGGCGCTTCCAGCCCCGGGCGCACCGCCAGCGTGCCGCGCGCGAAACCGGTGCGGCCCATGTCCTGGGCGAAGATCGTGTACGCATCCTGGCCCGACGGTTCGACGATCACGTCGAACGTCTCCGCCGCGGCGATGCGGAACTCGTCCACCGTCACCGGGTGCACCGGCAGGCCATCCGCGGCCACCACGGTCATCTTCAACCCCGGGATGCGCACGTCGAAATAGGTCATCGCGCCGGCATTGATGAAGCGCAGCAGCACCTTCTCGCCGGAGCGGAACAGGCCGGTCCAGTTCGATGCCGGCGTCGTGCCGTTCATCAGGTAGGTGTAGGTGTGCGCGTTGACGTCGGAGATGTCGGTCGGCGTCATCCGCATCCGCGCCCAAGCGCGGCGGTCGGCGACCGTCTGCGACCAGCCGTGCTCGCGCACGTCGCGGACGAAGTCGCCAACGGTGGGCTTGTAGCGGTTGTCGTACTCGGATTCCTTCTTCAGCCGCTGGAACAGCCGACCGGGGTCGAGGTCGGTCCAGTCCGACAGCAGCACCACATGCTCGCGGTCCCAGTGGTAGGGCAGCGGCTCGGCGGGGTCGATGATGATCGCGCCGTACAGGCCGGCCTGTTCCTGGAACAGCGAATGGCTGTGGTACCAGTAACTGCCCGATTGCCCGAGGGTGAAGCGGTAGAGATACGCCTCGCCCGGCGCGATGCCATCGAAGCTCAGTCCCGGCACGCCATCCATGTTGGCCGGCAGGATGATCCCGTGCCAGTGGATCGAGGTCACCGCATCGGGCAGGCGGTTGGCCACGCGCAGGGTCACGGTCTCACCCTGGCGCCAGCGCAGGAGTGGCGCCGGCAGGCTGCCGTTGACGGTGATCGCCGGGCGCGTGCGGCCGGTGAAGTTGACCGGCGTGCTGCCGATCGACAGGTCGAAGGCATTGCCGCGCAACACCTGCGGTCCACTGCGTGCGTCGGTAGCGGCGTGCGCAGGCAGGCGAACGCCGGCGGTGCCGAGCGCGAGGCCGCCAAGGGCCAGGCCCTGCACGAAGCGGCGACGCGACAGCGGCGCCTGCCACCCGCGGGGACGGGAAGGGTCGTGGTTCATCGGAAACTCCAGGCACGCATGCGTGCCGTCATGACATCGGTCAGCGCACCTGCGCGGATGCACGCAGGGCGGGGATGGTCGGCAGGCGACCGTGACGTCATGCGCGGATCGGCGGTCTCAGCGGCGGCGGGCCCGCGGCGGATGCCACGCCGGCCGTCGCCCGCAGCGCGGGTGCATCCGGCGGCTGCGCCGCTGGAAGCAGGCCGGGTGGTGTCGCCAGCGCCTGCGCCGGTTGCAGGCTGAGGTCCATGCACAGCTTCAGGCAGTCGGTGTCCCCGGGCCCGGGCGCAGCTGGATGGAGGGCTGGAGCCGGAGAGGGCACGGCTCCGCCCGCATGTGGGCAATCAGGATCCGCGGCCGATGCCATTGCTTCGGCCACCGCGTCGCCGGCGAGTGCGCCCAGCTGCACATGCACCGACGCCATGCCCGAGCCGATGCCGTTGAGCAGCAGCGTGATGCAGAGGAACAGGCGGAGGAGCAGCGGGCGCATGTGGAGGTGCACTGGCAGCGACCAGGGGCGACAGGATACTGCGTCGGCGCATTGCAACCTGTCGGGTTCGTTACTCACGATATCGCTGGCTCACGCCCGGCTGTGCGGGCATGCCGATCAACGCCAACGTCATCCCGGAAACCGACTGTGCGGCACGCCCTCCGGCGCGCGGTCGAGCACAGCGGACCCTGACCGCGGTCAGGGTTGTGGCCGCATGCGTGCAGGTTGCACCCTGGGCAGCGGCGACAGGCAAGCGCCTCCCGCGGTCAGGATGTCGCAGTGGTGATCCGAGTCGAAGCGGATGATCCGGTCTTGCGCTGCCTTGCAGAACTCCGCGTCCCATTGGCGCAGCGTCACACTCAACCGGCTGCTGACGCGTGGAAGCGTTGCGGTGACCTCGTCGGCGATGCGCTGTACTTCCTCTTCCGGATAGTGTGCCCGCAGACTCGCGTACGGCAGCAGGCCGGCGTCCGTGACGTCCCCGGTGACGACGGCCGTGCGGTGCGAGCGACCGCCGACGTAGTCGATGTCATCGAACGGAGATGCTTCGAACGTTGCAGGCACGCACGAGTACACGCGCAGCTCCACCCACGTTGTGATCAACGGAGAGTCAGCGTGTCCCGGCAGCGGCAAGCCGAGCAGGACGAGTACATAGAGGAGCCGTCGCATGCTTCCGTCCCCGGGATGCGGATGCCCGATAATGCATCACAGCGGGCCACCCCGCACACGACGGAACCGTCCTGCGTCGTTCCGGGCATATGCAAGAACACCCGCCCCGCGTGTGCGGGACGGGTTCCAAGGTCAGAAGTCCCAGCGCGCCGACAGCGTCACCGGCACCGACAGCCGGCTGCCGGTGTCGTTGATCGAGGCGAGGCCGAGGCCGCCGATCGCGCTGTCGTCGTCCTTGAGGTCACCGACATAGCGCACGCCACTGGCCAGCGTGACGCTGAAGGTGTCCGAGACCGGCATGACCACGCCGAGGTCGACTCCGCCGATCGCCGACCAGCCCGTCTCGTAGAACGGTGCCCCGGCGATGGTGATGCCGGCATCCGGGATCTCGAAGGTGGCGCGGATCCCGTTGGTGCGGGTCGCACCGATGCGCGCCCCCACGAACGGTCGCGCGAAGCCGACGGTGCCGAAGTAATGGCGGTAGCCGAGTTCGGCCGACAGGGCCTCGTAGTCGCCGAAGGTGCCGTATACCGGCAGCTCGGTGTCCAGCGCCGGCACATACGCTCCGCCCACCTGCACGCTGCCTTCCTCGGCCATCGTCTTGCGAACGGAGCCGAACACTTCGGCGCTGTCGCTCAGGCCGTAGCCGAATTCGAGGCCGATCGTGGTGGCCTGATCGTAGATGCGGTCATGCCCGCGAGCGCCGATGCGCAACTCCGCGGCAACGCCGGCGAGTGCGGGGTTGAGCGGCCCGAGGTCGGGCACCTGGGCGACGGCGCCATCGTGGACATCGCCGCTGAGCGGCGCATCCACACCACCCACCAGCGAAAGCGAGTAGCGCCCGGCCTCCGGGCCGGCGGCGTGGGCGGAGGTGGCCAGCAGGGCGGAAAGGGGAACAAGCAACCAGGAAGCGTGCATGGGGAGCTCCAGTCCAGCAGTCAGGGGGACGACGCCGCGATGGCGACGGCGTAGACGCTAGGGCCGGGGCCGTTAGATGTTGATAAAACATTAAGCTGTACAGAGCTTGTACATTCGCCGTCCGGAAGGCCACAAGAGGTGCTGTTTTCGCCATCGATGGCGCCGGGCGACGCTCCGGATGCGCACGATGCCCAGGGCTTGGCGGAAAAAGCGCAAGCGACCGCACTGGACATGCGAGCGGTGGCGAAAAAAGCGCCATGCATGGCCCCGCAGGACGCTCAGGAGGCGTCGTGGAGCCCGGTCAGTGGCGAAATAAGCGCCACCGCTCGCGCGCAAGGTGGAAGCGCCGCGCCGTAAGCGTCGTGCGTAGCGCAAGACATCAGCGGCCCGACGGACCGCTAGGCTCCATCCTGTGGTCCATGACGGCGCTTCACCTGGGCGATGGAGTCATCGACCAGTTGCCGGAGCACCGATGTGTCCAGGTCGGCCAACTGTTTGAAATACAGGCAGGATTTTCCCATCCGGTGCCTGCCGAGTCTGGACAGCAGCGCCTGCTGCGGGTCGCCCTCGCAATCGAGGTACAGCACGAGTTCGCGGCCCCGGATGGCAAAGGCGGCAAGAGGCGCCTCACCGCTGCGGCCGCTCTCATAGGTGTAGCGGTAGGAGCCGAAGCCGACGATGCTCGGTCCCCACATGCGGGGAGGGGCCCGGGTGGCTGCGCCAAGCAGCGCCAGCAGCTCCTGGCAGTCGGCGCGCTGCTGCGCACTGGCCCGCGAGGCGATGTGCTCTTCCACGCTGGCGTGGGTGGACTGCGTCTTGTTCCCGGACATTCCTGCCCCCTCCGTGATCCGACCTGCGTGGGTTGCTGCCCGCCAAAGCGATGCCACCCCGGAGTATGGACCTCGCCCCTGGGACGTCGGCATCGAATCAGGTGGCGCCACGATCCCGGCCGAGCACTTCGGTCAGCCGATCCAGGTTCTGCTCGTTCGCCGGTCCGGCGCGTTGTTTCACCGCCTGCGCTGTCCGCGCATCCTCGAAGACCTGCGCCCAGGTCAGGAGCGTCCCATCACCGACCGGTGCGAGTTCGACCGTCAGCGTGAAGTGCGGAGCGCAGTCATGGCGGATGACGATCCTGGCGTCGGGCACCAGGGCCACGAAGACGCTTTCATTGACGTGGTCATTGCCGTCGGGGCCGTGCATGACGAACTTCCAGCGGCCGCCTGCAGTGAACTCGAACACCTCGAAGGTATTCGTGAACCCGTCCGGGCCCCACCATCGGGACAGCAGGTCGGGCGACGCAAAGGCGCCGTATATCTGTGCAGGGGAATACGGCAACGTTCTCGAGGTGCGCAGTGTCCGGTCTTCAGCCATGACAGTGACTCCGGCTTGACCCATACAGACCCCCCGGGTCGGGGGTGGCCCGATGGTCCGTGCGACGCAGGCACCGGTCAAAGCGGCCGTGCACGCTACCGACGGCCTGGTGTTGGCGCCACGGATCATGCAGCGACGGCGGCTATCACCCGGTGCGGGGTGATAGCCGCCTGCAGTACCTCAGCGGCTGTAGGCCCGCGGCAGTCCGCCCTGCTCGCGCGGCGATGCCTCGCGCAGGTAACGGTCGCGCAGTTCGGTCTGGCGCGAGCGCATGGGGATGGCGCGGCCGTCGAACCAGGTCTGCTCGGCGGTGTGGATGACATCGAGCGGGTCGCCGCTCCACAGCACCAGGTCGGCGCGCTGGCCAACTGCAATCGTGCCGACGCCGTCCACGCCCAGGGTTTCCGCGGGCACGCGGGTGAGGCCTGCGAGCGCTGCATCCCAGGGCATGCCGTTGGCGACCGCGTTGCCGGCCAGCTGGCGCAGCTTGCGCGCGTTGTGGGCGGCGTCGCTGGCCTGCGCGAACGACACCTTTACGCCGGCGGCGTGCAGGCGGGCGGCGTTCTCCAGCGAGGCGTGCAGCTGGTCGAAGCCGGCCGGCAGGTTGTCGAGCGGATCGACGAACACCGGCACGTTGGCCGCGGCGAGTTCGCCTGCCACGCGCCAGGCTTCGCTGCCACCGGCGATGGCGATGCGCAGGTTGTGGCGCTGCGCCCAGCGCAGCAGCTGGCGGATGTCGGCGGCGCGGTCAACCGCCACCAGCACGCGGCCGTTGCCGTCGAGGTAGCGGGTGAGCGCGCCGCGGCCGGCCGGCGTCAGCAGCGACACGTGCGAGCCGACCGGGATGCGGCCGCGCGCCTCGTCAATGATCTGGTCGAGCAGCATCCACTGCGCCGCGCGCGAGGTGCCGGTGAGTTCCGCCCCGCGCGCGCCCAGCTGCAGGAACAGCAGGCGTGGGCCGGCGGGGTCGATGCTGCCGTCCAGCCGCATCGGCGCACCCTGGCCGGCGATGATCGAACCGCCGGCCGTCGCACCGGCCGCCAGCAGGGTGAAGCCGATGCCTTCGGCGGTGGCGACCGGGCGCAGGATCGAATCCGGGTTGTAGGCCAGGGTCACGTCGAACTCCGGCCGCACCACCATGTCCTTGGCGCCGTCTCCGAGCGCGAGGCGCCCGTCGCTGGTGCTGTCCTCGCCGGACACCTCCTCGATGCCGAGGCCGTTGATGCCGCCGAACAGCGCCGGCGTCAGCGGCCTGCCGGCCGCCTCCACCACCGGCACGCCACCGGCGGCAAGGCCGCTGCCGACCTCGACGATGCGCCCGCCGCGCACCAGCACGTCAGCGCTCTGCAGGGTGCCGCTGGCGGTTGCGGTGTGCACGGTGGCGTTGCGGATCAGCACGTCCTGCGCGGCAACCGGCAGCGCGAGGGCCGCGGCAAGCGCGGTGGCGAGCAGGACCGGGAGGCGGCGGCTCATCGGGTACCTCCGGCCGACTGGCCCAGCATGAAATCGGACACCGGTTGCCGGCCGCGGTCCTCGCGGTCGTAGACGCGCGCGCCGTCGATGTAGACGTGCTCGGCCAGCGCGTAGCTCGAGAACGGGTCGCGGTTCCACACCACCACGTCGGCCATCTTGCCGGGCTCCAGGGTGCCGGTTTCATGCAGGATGCCCATCGAGCGCGCGGGGTTGGCGGTGACCCAGGTGATCGCGCGTTCGGGCGCGATGTCGATGCCGGCGCGGCGCGCGCTGGCCATCACCTTGGCGGTTTCCTGGTTGAGGCGCTGGATGCCCTCGCTGGAATCGGAATGCACGATCGCGCAGCCGTTGGCGGGGCGGTCGACCAGTGCCACGTTCTCCTGGATGCCGTCGAAGGCTTCCATCTTGAAGCCCCACCAGTCCGCCCACAGCGCGCCGCAGATGCCTTCGCGGGCGAGGTCGTCGGCGAGCTTGTAGGCCTCCACGCCGTGGTGGAAGGCGGCGATGCGGAAGCCGAACTCGTCCGCCAGCTGCATCATGTTGGCCATCTCGTCGGCGCGGTAGCAGTGGATGTGGACGAGGATGTCGCCATTGAGCGCGCCGGCCAGCGTGTCCAAGCGCAGGTCGCGCTTGCCGGCCCCGTTGCCGTTGCCGTTCTCGCTGCCACTGCCGCTGTTGCGACCACGACGGCGCGGCGCGTCCTCGTTCGGGGTGTTGCGGGTGCGGTACTCGGCAGCCTCGGCGAACGCGGCGCGGAAGCCGGCGATATTGCCCATGCGCGTGGCCGGGCCGCCCTTCTGGCCATAGACGCGCTTGGGGTTCTCGCCGCAGGCCATCTTCAGCCCGTGCGGCGCACCGGGGAACTTCATCGCCTGCACGGTGGTGGCGGCAACGTTCTTCAGCGTCACCCCGCGGCCCCCGAACAGGTTGGCCGAGCCGGGCAGGATCTGCAGCGAGGTGACGCCGCCGGCCAGCGCCGCGGCGAAGCCCGGGTCCTGCGGCCACACTGAATGCTCGGCCCACACCGCGGCGGTGTTGGGGTTGGTCATCTCGTTGCCGTCGCTGTGCGCGCGCACGCCCGGGCTGGGGTAGACGCCCAGGTGCGAGTGCACGTCGACCAGCCCGGGGGTGACCCACTTGCCGGTGCCGTCGACCACGGTCGCGCCCTGCGGCGCTTCGAGGCCCGGGCCCACCGCCTCGATGCGGCCGTCGACCAGCAGCACGTCGGCGCCGTCGAGGCGTTCTCCGGTGCCGGTGAGCACCGTCGCGCCACGGATCAGCACCGGCGCGCTGGCGATCGGCGCATAGGTGCTGGTGTAGGGATCGTGGGCGAAGCGGGCCACGCCCTGGGGCGCGTCCTGTGCCATGGCAGGCGCGATCGCGAGCACCGCGGCCAGCGCCGCGGACAGTGGTTTGAGCATCGGTGGTTCCCCGGGACGTCGAATCGCCAACGCTAGCCGCTGCGGTGGAGGCTGCCAACCTGACGTTGGTCATGGGCTCCACGCCGGCAGCACCTAGAATGGGGCGCAAAAAGGAGAACGCATGAAGAACAAGTCCCAGATCGTCGACAACTGGCTGCCGCGCTACACCGGCGTGCCGCTGGACGGCTTCGGCGAGCACATCCTGCTCACCAACTTCGGCGGCTACCTCGCCCATTTCGCCCGCCTGACCGGTGCGGAGATCGTCGGTGCCGATCGCCCGATGCCCAGCGCCACGGCCGACGGCATCACCATGATCAACTTCGGCATGGGCAGCCCCAACGCGGCGACGATGATGGACCTGCTGTCGGCGATCGCGCCCAAGGCGGTGCTGTTCCTCGGCAAGTGCGGCGGGCTCAAGCGCAAGAACCAGCTGGGCGACCTGGTGCTGCCGATCGCGGCGATCCGCGGTGACGGCACCAGCAACGACTACCTGCCGCCGGAAGTGCCGGCGCTGCCGGCGTTCGCGCTGCAGCGCGCGGTGTCGACCACGATCCGCGACCTCGGCCACGATTACTGGACCGGCACCGTGTTCACCACCAACCGCCGGGTGTGGGAGCACGACGACGAGTTCAAGGCCTACCTGCGTCGGCTGCGCTGCATGGCGATCGACATGGAGACCGCGACGATCTTCGCCGCCGGCTTCGCCAACCGCATCCCGTGTGGCGCATTGCTGCTGGTGTCGGACCAGCCGATGGTGCCGGAAGGGGTGAAGACCGAAGCCAGCGATGCCAAGGTCAGTGCCGAGTACGTGGAAAACCACATCCAGGTCGGCATCGAGGCGCTGCGGCTGATCCGCCGTCATGGCAAGTCGGTGCGCCACCTGCGGTTCGACGAATAGCGCCCTCACGGAGCCTGCCCATGCATCACAACGCCCTGACCCTTGCCGTCGCGCTCGCCGCGGTTTCGCTGTCCGCGTGTGCGCAAGACGCCACCCTGCCGGCCGCCGCGACCGCCGCGACCGCAGCCCCCGCTCCACAGGCTGGGCCGCCGGCAGCGGGTCCGGTCAGCGTCGAGGTTGCGGATCCGGCCGCCGCCGCGTTCGCGTGGCCGACGATGACCGTCCACAAGAGTCCCTCCTGCGGCTGCTGCGTGGTGTGGGTCGAGCACATGCGCGGTGCAGGCGTGCCGGTTGAAGTGGTCGATACCGACGACATGGGGCCGATCAAGCATCAGCTTGGCGTGCCCTACGGAAAGGGGTCGTGCCATACCGCGCACATCGATGGCTACCTCATCGAAGGCCATGTGCCGGTCGCCGACATCCACCGCCTGTTGCAGGAGCGTCCGCAGGCGCGGGGGCTGGTGCTGCCGGGCATGCCCGCAGGATCGCCCGGGATGGAGATGCCCGACGGGCGCCGCCAGGCATTCACCGTGGAGCTGGTGGCCGCCGACGGCAGCACCAGCGACTGGGCGCACCACCCGGCGCGCGACGGAAACGCGCGATGAGCGCCGGGAACGAGGTGGCGGCGTTCTGGCGCGAGGCAGGCCCGGGCAAGTGGTTCAACGGCGGTGAAGCGTTCGACCGCGAGTGCCTGCGCTTTCTGGATGCCCACCACGCGGCCGCGCGTCGCGAGTACGAGCACTGGCAGGACACGCCGGAGGGTCTGGCCGGGCTGCTGATCCTGCTCGACCAGATCCCGCGCAATGCGTTCCGCGGCAGTGGCCACGCATTCGCCACCGACGGCCTGGCGCTGCACTACGCGCGCTGTGCGGTCGCGCGCGGCATGGACGTGCAGGTGGATACGGAGCTGCGCGCGTT
Source organism: Luteimonas yindakuii (assembly GCF_004803715.2). NCBI lineage: Bacteria > Pseudomonadati > Pseudomonadota > Gammaproteobacteria > Lysobacterales > Lysobacteraceae > Luteimonas > Luteimonas yindakuii. The sequence goes on along the minus strand of NZ_CP039383.2, from coordinate 2,816,477 downwards.
CGTGTACCTGCCGTTCGAACACTCGGAAGTGCTGGCCGACCAGCACGAGGCGGTGCGCCTGTTCCGCACGCTCGGCAATGCGGAATACGACCGCTACGCGCTGGCCCACCTCGACGTCATCGAGCGTTTCGGCCGTTTCCCGCACCGCAACGCCGCGCTCGGACGCATCAATACCGCCGACGAGCAGGCGTGGCTGGATGCGGGCGGCGGGTTCTGAAGTCCGCGGCCGGATCGAAGACGTCCAGTTGAAGTTCGCGGCAGCCCGCCGCGGCCACAGGGGGATGCCCAGCCGGATATCTCCGCGTCCTGCTCCCACATCCGGCCGCCGGCCATCCATGGCCGGCTCTGGACATCCCCCTGTGGCCGCGGCGGGCCCCGACCTGTCGTCGCGTCTGGACCGAGGTCAAGGGCGCCGAACGGGCGCCGGGCGGTGACAGGTTCAAGTGCAGCCGCTGTTGATCCTCGTGCCGAAGCCGGCGCATGCCAGAGCCCGTCGCGTGCCCCGGCGGGTGTGCTCCCAGCCGGCCATGGATGGCCGGCGGCCGGCCGTGGTAGCTGGATGCGGACTTCGGCCGGGGGAGCACACCCGCCGGGGCGCGCGACGGGTAGCGCGCATCACAACGGAGCAATGCGGCCGCACAAGTGCCGCAGCTGCGCATCGTCACGCGGTCGCTGGAGAAAGGACTTCTCCGACCCATCAAAAAGGGCAGCCGCTTTCGCGACCGCCCCTGTGTGTACCTATGCTGCGCGGCGTTGCGCGAACTCAGTAGCGCGGCACCGTGGCGTCGACGGTCTGCGACCACGCGTCGATGCCGCCTTCGACGTTGTAGACGCGGGTAAAGCCCAGCGCGTGGAACTGCTCGGCGGCCTGGCGGCTGCGCACGCCGGTATGGCACAGGAACGCGATCGCGGTGTCCTTGGGCAGGCCTTCCAGGCGTTCACGGTTGCCGCCGTCGAGGGTCTCGAAGGCCACGTTCACCGACGCCTGCGCGCGCTCGTCGGCAGGACGCACGTCGACCAGCGTCAGCGTGCCGGTGCGCACCTGCGCATCGGCTTCGGCGGACACCAGCGGCAGCACCGGCTTCGGCGCGTTCGGGTTCTCCACCACCAGGCCCTTGCCGCGCACGTCGTCCACCCAGTCGATGGTGATGCCATCGGCGCGGCGCGCGCTGGCGGCGTCGAACTGGATGCGGATGCCCGCGCTTTCCACCGCGATCGCGCTGTCGCTGGCCTGGGCGATCTGGAAGCGCGGCTGGAAGCGGCCGTCGATCGCCAGCGCGAGCGCGGTGTTGGTGCCGGCACCGTCGAGTGCCTCGCGCAGCATCTTCGCCGCCTCGGCGGTCACGGTGACGTTGGACGGCGGCGTGCGGTCGGGCGCGGCAATGCCGAGCGCGGTATTGAGATCGCCGGAGTTGGCCATCTCCTCGATGATGTCGCTGCCACCGACCAGCTCGCCGCCGATGTAGAGCTGCGGGATCGTCGGCCAGTTGCCGTAGGCCTTGATGCCGTCGCGGATTTCCGGGTCGGCCAGCACGTTGACGTGGGCGTATTCGACACCGAGGTCATCGAGGATGCCGGCCGCCTTGGCCGAGAAGCCGCACTGCGGCATCGACGGCTGGCCCTTCATGAACAGCACCACCTGGTTGGACTGCAGCAGGGATTCGATGCGCTCGCGCACAGCGGGGGACAGGGACATGGCATCGGCTCGGCGTTGCGGAAGAACTGGGCATTTTACCCGCGTGGCATCATCCGGGCATGAGCGCCCGGGAAACACAGCGGCCCCCGCAACATGACCCGACGCCGGCTGCCGGCGAGGACCTGCTGCGCGTGCCGCGCCACCCGCATGCGTGGATATGGTGGGTGGGCGCATCGCAGCTGGCGGTGATCGCGATCTGGCTGGCGTGGGGCTGGCGCGCAGGGCTGCCGGCGTTGCTGCTCTCGCATGCGTTGGTGCTGGTGCCGGTGTTCCGTGCGCGCTCGCAGGTGTATGCGCCGGTGCTGTCGCGACTGCCGATCGACACGCGCCGGGTGTGGCTGACCATCGACGACGGCCCGTCCGACGACACCCTGCCCATCCTCGACCTGCTCGATCGCCACCAGGCGAAGGCGACGTTTTTCCTGGTCGGTGCGCGCGCGCAGGCGCGGCCGCAGCTGGTCGCGGAGATCGTCCGTCGCGGCCACGGCGTCGGCAACCACAGCCACACGCATCTGCAGGCCTGGTTCTGGGCGCTGGGTCCGCGCCGCATGCGCGACGAGGTGCTGCGCGCGCAGGCCACGCTGACCACGCTGATCGGGCAGCCCCCGCGCTGGTTCCGTTCGGTGGTGGGGATGACCAATCCCTTCGTGGCGGCGCCATTGCGCGATGGCGGGCTGACGCGGGTGGCGTGGAATGCACGCGGTTACGACGCGGTACGCGCCGACCCCGCCACCGTGGTGGCGCGCATCGAACGCGACCTCGCCCCCGGCGCGATCGTGCTGCTGCACGAGGGCGCGCCGCACGGCCGCAGCGCGGAGACCATCGCCCTGCTGCTGCGGCGGCTGGATGCGCTGGGCTACGGCAGCGTGCTGCCGGAGGCGCTGATGGGGGCGTCGGCGGCACCGTGCGCGGCCGCAATGGAACGTCAGCAACCGTCGCTGCCCGTCGCTATCGCCGACGAGCACTGAAGTCGCCCAGCGCTCCGGGAACCCTGCCGGAGCCGGCGGTGCGAGGTTTCGACAACCGACGTCCATGGACTCCCGCCTTCCGCGGGAGTGACGACGACAGGTGCCTGGGTCCGGGACGTGTGGTCCCGGTCCGCGGTACTTGAACCCCTCTCTTTCCCACGGGAGAGGGGCCGGGGTGAGGGGCAAGGCCGGCGGCCCGCTCAGCGCGGCTCGCTGTTGTTGCCACGTCCCACGTCGCTGCGCACGTCGTCCATGAAGGACGGGCCGGGGCCGTCGTCGCCAATCTGGTCGTCGAGCTCGGGATCGAGCAGGTTGGCCTGGTCGTCGAGGCCGACGTTGTCCAGCGCCGCCTGCGAGCGCGGGTCGCGCAATGGCGGCCCGCCGCGCGAGGCGACCGCATCGTTGCGGTCGCGGGTCTGTTCCGGCGACTCCGGGGCGGGCTCGTGCGTGTCCTTGTTCATGGCTGCATCCTCGATGTGGGGGCATGCAGGCTGGCACCGCCGGTGTCGCGGCCGCGGCAAGGTCGTCAGCGGGTGCGGCCGCGCTTTGCCGGCGTTTTTTCCGCCTTGCGCGGCGCCGCGCGCTTGGCCACCTTGCGCGCCGCCTGCTTGCCGCTGTCGTTGTTGCCGGACGCACGGCGCGCTGCGCCCTTGGTGGCGGTTGCGGTGGCAGGAGCCTTCTTCGCCACGGCTTTCTTGCGCGGCCGTGCAGCAGCCTTGCGTGCCGGACCCGTGCCTGCGGCGTCTGCCGCAGTGTCGGCAGTGTCGGCCGCTGCATCCGATCGCGAGGCCGCACCCGGCGCACCGGTACCGGCACCGAAAGCCTGCAGCGCCTGTTCGATGATCGACTGCAGGTCGCCCGCACCGGCACCCGCATCCCCCAGCGCGGCGGCAGTGGCCTGCTGCCAGTCGGCCAGCGCGGCCTGGAACCCGGTGGCGAAGTTCATCTGCCCGCCCAGCGCGGTCTGCGCCGTGGCCTGCAGATCCCCGAGGCCGTGCGACGCCAGCCGCTGCAGCGCCTGCGCCGGAAGCGCCGCCAGCGATTGCCAGTCACCCGCGCGCAGGGCCTCGAGATCCACGTTGGCACCGGCGGCGCCGTCATCGAGCTCGCGGGCCAGCAGGGCGGTCCACTGCGTGCGGTTGTCTTCCAGCAATTCGCCGATGCGCAACCAGAGATCGAGGTTGGCCTTGTACAGCGCCTGCGGCAACGTGGGCATGCTCATCACGGGCTCCTTGTCGTGGACAACGGGACTGCCGGGAAGGGTGGCCGTGGCCGTTCGGGCCGGGCCTGGCATCCGCAGCAGCGACACGGCCGTGCGGTGCGCGTGGCCAGTCTGCAACAGTTCCGCCCGCGTGGGCGCGATGCCGACACGCGGCACCGCCGCGATGCGCGCCATTCACGCGCCAGCGCAGGCTGCATGTTCCGCCCTGACGACCCACCGGCTATGGTGGCGACCCCATTCCGCCGGAGCCCCGCCATGTCCGCATCCGCCACCGCCAGCCCGTCCAAACTCGCGCAGCTGCGCGACATGACCGTCGTGGTGGCCGATACCGGCGATGCGGGCGCGATCGAACGGCTGAGGCCGGTGGACTGCACCACCAACCCGACCCTGGTGCGCAAGGCGCTGGACCTGCCGGTGTACGCGGAGCTGGTGGAGCGCGAGCTCGAAGCCGCGCGCACGCAGGGTGGCGATCCGGCTGAAACCGCGCGCAGCGTGGTCGACCGGCTCACCATCGGCGTCGGCGTGCACCTGAGCGGGCTGGTGCCGGGGCGCGTCTCGACCGAGGTCGATGCCGACCTGTCGTACGACACCGACGCCACCGTCGCCAAGGCGCGCGCGTTCATCGCCCTGTTCGAGGCGGCGGGCGTGAAGCGCGACCGCGTGCTGATCAAGATCGCCGCCACCTGGGAAGGCATCCGCGCCGCCGAACAGCTGCAGCGCGAGGGCATCGACTGCAACCTCACGCTGATCTTCAACCACAGCCAGGCGATCGCCTGCGCCGAGGCCGGTGCGTTCCTGATCTCGCCCTTCGTGGGCCGCATCCTCGACTGGCACGTGGCCCGCGGCGATACGCCGGCCAGCATCGACGAGGATCCCGGCGTGCGCTTCGTGCGCGACGTCTATGCCGAGTTCAAGCGCCGCGGATCGCGGACCGTGGTCATGGGCGCATCGTTCCGCTCCACCGCGCAGGTGGAGGCGCTCGCCGGCTGCGACCGCCTGACGATCTCGCCGGAGCTGCTGGAGAAGCTCGACACCGACTACGGCGACCTGCCGCGCGTGCTGGTTCCCGAAGCACCCGATGACGAACCGCGCACGCCGATCGACGCGGGGCGGTTCGCCGCCGACCTCGAGGCCGATGCGATGGCCAGCGAGAAGCTGCGCGACGGCATCAAGGCATTCGCCGCCGATCTCGACGCGCTGCGTGCGTCGGTGGCGGCGCGGTTGAAGGGTTGATCGTTCCGGAGCAAATGCGCCCTCACCCGCCCCTGCGGGGGCACCCTCTCCCGCAAGCGGGAGAGGGGTCGACGCCCTAGCGCTCCGCCACCACCAGCCAGTTGTTGAACGGGGTGTTGCCGTACAGCGGCGCGAAGGTTGCGCGCATCCCGGCATTGGCGAGCATCTCCTCCAGTCCGTCGCGGGTCGGATAGCAGCGTGCGCGCTCCTGCATCCAGCCGACCAGGCTGGCAAGGCGGTCGGCGATGCGGGTGGTGCGGCTGCGCCGGCTTTCCTCCGACAGGCCGGTGCGGATCACCAGGCGTGCGCCGGGCGTCAGCATCGCGCCGACGGTCGACAGCAGCGCCTGCTGCGCCGGCTGCTGCAGGTACTGCAGCACGTCGAGGATCGCCACGCTGCCGGCATGCGCGGGCGTGGTGCGCGCCAGGTCGACGACGTCGAAGTGCACGTCTTCCAGCCCGCTGCTCGTCGCCACGCGACGGCCGCGGCCGATCTTGTCGGCGTCGATGTCCACGCCGTGATACGGCATCGATTGTCCGTCCTGGCGCAGCGCATGCGCGAGCAGGCCGAGCCCGCAGCCGAGATCCAGCACCGGCGCCGTGGTGCCGCGCAACGCGGCCAGCACGCCGGGATACAGCGGGTCGCTGCGCAGCTTGATCAGCGTGTAGTAGTAGTCATGGCGGTTGCCCAACGGATGCGCAGGCGCGAATGCGCGGGCAATGCTGCGCGCGCGCGCCGGTTCGAGCGGGCGTCCGTGGTCGGCGGCGATGGCGCCGGCGGTGTGGGTCATGCGTGGGAATCCTTGGCCGGCAACGCCGGGGTCATGCGGTCAACAGCCGGCGTGCCTCGGGCAGAGCCAGCGCGGTCCATTGCGCGTACATCGCCGGCGACGGATGCAGGCCGTCGGCCACCAGCATCCGCGATGCCTCCGGGTTGCGGGTGGCGAAGGTGACGTCCACCCAGGCCACGTCGCGTGCCTTGCAGCACTGGCCGGCGGTGGCGTTGTAGGCGTCGATGTCGCGGGCGATATGCCGGGTGTCGCGGCCGGAGGCGGCGGCGAACGGCGTCACCCCCCAGTCCGGGATCGACAGCGCCAGCACGCGGTCGGCGCGACCGCCGGCGAAGCCGATCGCACGCTGCAGCAGGCCGTCGAACTGCGCGCGGTAGTCGTCCACGTCGCGACCGCGGTACTGGTTGTTGACGCCGATCAGCAGCGTCACCAGGCCATAGCTGCCGGTGATGCCGGCGGCATCGATCGCGGCGTCGAGTTCGTCGGTGCTCCAGCCGGTCTGCGCGACGATGCGCGGCGGCGCCACCGGGATGCCTTCGTCGCGCAGCGCCGCCGCCAGTTGCTGCGGCCAGCGTTCGTGTTCGGCGACACCTTCGCCGATCGTGTAGCTGTCGCCCAGCGACAGCATCGCGATGCCGGTGCCGGCCATCAGGCGACCGCCGCGCAGTCGATGTCGTCGCGCACCGCCACGGCGCGGCGTTCGAGCACGCGGTCAATGCGGCCGAACACCTCGCGCACCTGCGCCGGTTCCGGCAGCAGCGTGACGCGGAAGCGGTTGCGTTCGGCGAGGTTGAAGCTGGACCCGGGCACCACCAGCACGTCCTCGGTCTCCAGCAGTTCCAGCGCGAACGCGTGGTCGTCGAATCCGATCGCCGCCGGGCCATGCACGGCGGGGAATGCGTACAGCGCGCCCGCCGGTGCATGTAGCGACAGGTGCGCACTCGCCGCGCAGCTCTCGATCACCGCACGGCGCGCCTCGTACAGGCGCCCGCCGGGTGCGCACAGCGCGCCGATGGTGTCGGTGCCGTGCAGCGCCGCCTCGATCGCGAACTGTCCCGGCACGTTGGCGCACAGGCGCAGCGCGCCGAGCAGGTCCATCGCGTGGTGGTAGTCGCCGCTGGCCAGCGGATCGCCCGACAGCACCGCCCAGCCCACGCGCCAGCCGCAGGCGCGATGCACCTTGGACAGCCCGCCGAACGACAGGCAGGGCACGTCGCCGGCCAGCGGCGCCAGCGGTTCGAACACCGCGCCGTCGTAGAGGATGCCGTCGTAGATCTCGTCGGACATCAGCAGCAGGCGGTGCTTCGCCGCGATCGCGACGATGCGCTCCAGCAGCGCACGCGGGTAGACCGCGCCGGTGGGGTTGTTGGGGTTGATCAGCACGATGGCGCGGGTACGCGGCGACACCAGCGCCTCGATCTCGTCGGGATCGGGCAGGAAGCCTGCATCGGCCCGGCAGCGGTAATAGACGGGGCGGCCGTCGTTGAGGATCGTCGCCGCCGACCACAGCGGGTAGTCGGGCGAGGGCAGCAGCACCTCGTCGCCGGGATCGAGCAGGGCGCGCAGCGAGATGTCGATCAGCTCGCTGACGCCGTTGCCCACGAACACCCGCTCCGGCGTCGCCCCGTGCACGCCACGCGCGCGGTGGAAGGCGGCGATCGCCTCGCGCGCGGCCGGCAGGCCCTGCTGGTGGGTGTAGGGATCGGTGTCGTGGATGTGGTCGGCGATCGCGCGCTGCAGGTGCGCAGGCGCGCGGAACCCGAACGCGCCGGGGTTGCCGATGTTGAGCTTGATCAGGGTGCGGCCCTGCGCTTCCAGCTCGCGGGCGCGGCGGGCGAGCTCGCCGCGGATCTCGTAGCGCACTTCGGACAGGCGTTCGCGGGTCTTGATCGTGGGCATCGGTGTGGGCGCGAGTGTGGGCGGGACCGCAGCGGCAAGCCTAGCGGAAACCCCTCGCGCGTTGTGCCGCACGACAGCCGTGCAGCCATGCGGCCGTCCGACGCATAGACTGCGCGCATGACCTGCCTGCCACCCTGCGCGTGACCGCCTCCGCCATCACCACCCCCGCCCACGACGCGCTGCGCGCGATCGGCTGGCCGCATGCCGGCGCCGTGCCCGATGGACCATGGCGCGAGGCGATGCACGCGCATCCGCGGGCCGCGCCGGCGCGCGTGGTCGAGCAGCACCGCACCGGATATCTGGTTGCACAGGCGCCTGACGAGGCTGTCGGCGTGGAATCGCTGCCCGAGTGGCAGCTGCCGCGCTGCCCGCCGGAGCAGCGCGCCGCGGTCGGCGACTGGGTGCTGGTCGAGGACGGTCGCGTGGTCGTGCTGCTGCCGCGACGCACGGTGATCAAGCGCGGCGCCGCCGGCGAGCATTACCGCCAACAGGTGATCGCCGCCAACATCGACCGCGTGCTGGTGGTGTGCGGGCTCGATGGCGATTTCAATCCGCGCCGCATCGAGCGCTACCTGCTGCTGGTGCGCGGCGGCGGTGCGGAACCGCTGATCGTGCTGACCAAGGCCGACCACGGCAGCGCCGAGGTCGACGCCGCACGTGAAGCGCTGGCCGACGTGGTGGGTGCGGACGTGCCGGTGATCGCGGTCAACGCACGCGATGCCGCCAGCGCCTCTGCACTGGCACCGTGGCTGGGCGAGGGCGTGACCGCGGTGCTGGTGGGAAGCTCCGGCGCCGGCAAATCCACGCTCACCAACACCCTGCTCGGGCGCGAACGGATGCGCACCGGCGAGGTGCGTGCATCCGACGACCGCGGGCGCCACACCACCACCCATCGCGCACTGATTCCGCTGCCGTCGGGCGCCTGCCTGATCGACACCCCGGGCATGCGCGAGCTCAAGCCCACCGGCGAGGAAGTCATCGCCGAGAACTTCACCGACATCGAAGCGCTGGCCGAGCAGTGCCGCTTCCGCGACTGCGGCCACTGCAACGAACCGGGCTGCGCGGTGCGTGCCGCGGTGCAGGCCGGCACCCTCGACCCGGCGCGTTTCGCCAACTTCCTCAAGCTGAGCGACGAACACGCCGCGGCTGCGCGCCAGCTGGAAGAGCGTCGGCGCAATCCGCAGCCGACCTCGGGGTCGAAGCGGCGTCGCTGAGGGACTTCGCCAGGCCCGCTCCCGAGAGCGGGTAAGCCGAAGGGGCGGGTGAGGGCGACCGCGACCGCTGCAGGCCCGTACCGCGAACAGGGCAGTGGCCGCAGCCGGGGATGTTGGTGCCTGCCACGCCGGTCGCATTGCCTCGGGCCTGAACCCCGGATGCGCTGTGTGCCTGTCCGGGCTCGAGCATCCGCCGCTGGGTGCGCCGGTCGCGATTTCCGCATTGGAGCGGCGCACGCGATCGGCTAGCGTGGGGCGCCTGCCACCCGCGGAACCGCTCCGATGACCGACCCCGTCGCCCACCACGCCGCGCTCGACCGGCGCATGGTCGCGGCCGCGCGGGGGGTACGCGTGCTGGCGCTGGCCAGCTGGCCCGCCAGCGTGCAGCGGCGCTTCCTTGACGAGGTGATGGCCGGGCGCCTGGCGCTGCCGCGGGTGGTCTATCCGCCGCATGACTTCAGCCAGGCGCGACACGAGTTCGATGCGATCGCCGCCGAAGCCGACGCCGCGCATCCGCTGGGGATCTACCTGGTCGAGTCCGCGCGGCAGTGGTCGATCGCCGCCGAGCTGGTGGAATCGCTCGGCACGCCGGCCGTGGGCGCGCACTCGCTTGCGCTCTACGGCGGCCCCGGCGACGCGCTGCCCGGTGGCGAGGTGACCGCGCGCGATGCCGCGCGCCATTTCATCGGCATCGCCGACGAGTTCGATACCGAGCTGATCGCCCCGCATGAGCAGGTGGAGATCTCCGCCACCGCGCTGCAGCTGTGGCTGCAGGGCGAACTGGACCAGTTCTTCGCCGGTCGCGTGGTGGCGGTCGAACTCGATCCCGAACTGATCGCCAAGGCCGCCGCGGGCGCCTACCGCATCCGCCTGCGCAGCGGCGCGGCCTATACCGACTACGACCGCCACCAGCTGCTGCAGCACGAGGCGCTGGTGCATTCGCTCACCGCGCTCAACGGCCGCGAGCAGCCGGTGCTGGGCAGCCTCGCGCTGTCGTCGCCGCGCATCACCGCGGTGCAGGAAGGGCTGGCCACGATGGCCGAGCAGATCACCGGCAACATCGACATCGAGCGCCTCAAGCGCATCGGCCTGCGCATCGAAGCGGTGGCGCTGGCGCTGGACGGCGCCGATTTCATCGAGGTCTACCGTTACTTCCTCGATGCGGGCCAGACCGCGGCCGAGAGCTTCGCCTCCGCGCAGCGCGTGTTCCGCGGGGTGCCGGTGGAAGGCGGCTACGCCTTCACCAAGGACACCGTGTACCTGCGCGGGCTGATCGACGTGCACACGTTCTTCCGCCGTGCGCTGGCCGCCGGCCGGCTGCGCCTGTGCCGGCTGCTGTTCGCCGGCAAGATGACGCTGGAGGACGTGATCCGCTTCGAGCCGCTGTTCGACGATGGCACGCTGCTCCCGCCGCACTGGCTGCCGCCGTGGGTGGCGCGCGCCAACGGGCTGGCGGGGATGCTGGCGTTCTCGCTGTTCGCCAACCGCATCCGCCTGGGCGCCGTCGACGGGCCCACCGGCAAGGGGCCGATCGCCCCGGCGCCGGGGTAGGCGGCCGCAGGCCCGGTCCGGGCGCGGGGGTTAGAATCCGGAGCCCCTTCGCGTATTCCGGCAGACCGCTCCCGATGTCCAACGACGATTTCAAGCAGGCCGCCCTCGACTACCACCGCCAGGCGCCGGCGGGAAAGATCAAGGTCAGTGCCACCAAGCCCATGCTCACCCAGCGCGACCTGGCGCTGGCGTATTCGCCGGGCGTGGCCTATGCCTGCGAAGCGATCGTCGCCGATCCCACCACTGCCAGCGACTACACCGCGCGCGGCAACCTGGTGGCGGTGATCTCCAACGGCACCGCGGTGCTGGGCCTTGGCGACATCGGCCCGCTCGCCGGCAAGCCGGTGATGGAAGGCAAGGGCGTGCTGTTCCAGAAGTTCGCCGGCATCGACGTGTTCGACATCGAGATCGACGAGCGTGATCCCGACAGGCTGGTCGACATCATCGCCTCGCTCGAACCCACGTTCGGCGGCATCAACCTCGAGGACATCAAGGCGCCCGAGTGCTTCGTGGTCGAGCGCAAGCTGCGCGAGCGGCTGAAGATCCCGGTGTTCCACGACGACCAGCACGGCACCGCGATCATCGTCGGCGCGGCGGTGGTCAATGCGCTGGAGATCGCCGGCAAGAAGATCGAGGACGTGCGCATCGCCACCACCGGTGCCGGGGCCGCCGGCATCGCCTGCCTGGACATGCTGGTGGCGCTGGGCGCGCGCCCGGACAACATCCTCGCGTTCGACCGCGAGGGCGTGATCCACAGCGGGCGCACCGATCTCGACGAGGCCAAGGCGCGCTACGCGCGCGACACGGACAAGCGCAGCCTGGCCGAGATCGTCGATGGTGCCGACCTGTTCCTGGGGCTGTCGGCCGGCGGCATCCTCAAGCCGGAGATGGTCGCCACGATGGCGCCGAAGCCGGTGATCCTGGCGTTGGCCAACCCGTATCCCGAGATCATGCCGGCCGATGCCCAGCGCGCGCGTCCCGACGCGATCATCGCCACCGGGCGTTCGGACTACCCGAACCAGGTCAACAACGCGGTCTGCTTCCCGTACATCTTCCGCGGCGCGCTCGATGTCGGTGCCACCGGCATCAACGAAGCGATGAAGCTCGCCTGCGTGCGCGCCATCGCGCAGCTGGCGAAGGAAGAGGCCAGCGACCTCGGCAGCGCGTACGGCGAGGAGATCCCGAGCTTCGGCCCGGAATACATCATTCCGCGCCCGTTCGACCAGCGCCTGCTGACCCACCTGGCACCGGCGGTGGCGCAGGCGGCGATGGATTCCGGCATCGCGCTGCGGCCGATCCACGACATGGACGTGTACCGCGAGAAGCTCAAGCAGTTCCTCTACCGCACCGGCCTGGCGATGAAGCCGATCTACGACCGCGCGCGGTCCGACCTGCAGCGCGTGGTCTACGCCGAGGGCGAGGAAGAGCAGATCCTGCGTGCGGTGCAGACGGTTATCGACGACCGCCTGGCGTTCCCGATCCTGATCGGCCGCCCGGAGGTGATCGACAACCGCATCCGCCGGCTGGGCCTGCGCATGCAGGCCGGGCGCGATTTCGAGATCACCAACATCAACGACGATCCGCGCTTCAACGAGTACTGGCAGCAGTACCACGCGATCGTCGAACGCCGGGGCGTGACCCCCGATTCGGCCAAGAGCCTGCTGCGCTCGCGGCCGTCGCTGATCGCGGCGCTGATGGTCAGGCGCGGCGAGGCCGACGCGATGCTGTGCGGCATCGTCGGCCGCTTCCACAAGAAGCTCGGCTACATCCGCAGCGTGTTCCCGCTCGAGCCCGGCGTGCAGAGCACCTCGGCGATGACCGGCGTGGTCAACGAGCGCGGCATCTGGTTCTTCCTCGACACCCATGTGCAGCTCGACCCGACCGCCGAACAGCTGGCGGAGAGCACGCTGCAGGCCTCCTACCGGCTGAAGCTGTTCGGCATCGAGCCCAAGGTGGCGCTGCTGTCGCATTCGAACTTCGGCAGCCACGACAACGCCAGCGCACGCAAGATGCGCGAGGTGCGCGAAATCCTCGCCCGCCGCGCGCCGAAGCTCGAAGTGGACGGCGAGATGATGGGCGACGCGGCATGGGACGAGACCCTGCGCCGGCGCATCTTCCCGAACTCCACGCTGTCGGGGCGGCCCAACCTGTTCGTGCTGCCGAACCTGGACGCCGCCAACATCACCTACAACATGATCCGGGTGATGACCGATGGCGCCGCGCTCGGGCCGATCCTGATGGGCCTGTCGGCGCCGGTGCACGTGATGACCTCCACGGCCACGCCGCGGCGGGTGATCAACATGACCGCGATCGCGGCGGTCGACGCGCAGATCCGCAAGGCCCAGCGCGGGCAGGAACAGGGCTGACGGCTGATTGAAGTCGGGCCCAGGCCCACGGCGGCCCGTGGTTACCCCCTCTCCCGCAGGCGGGAGAGGGGAAATCAAAGGCTTTTCCGGCCTTGCACACTCTCCCGCCGGCGGGAGAGGGAAGTTTGGCGGGCCTCCTGGATTGAAGCCCCTTTTCTGCGGCGGCATTGACCGCTACCGCGCGGGCACCCGCAGGACCTGCCTGGTGGTTGAAGTCGGGTCCGGGCCCGCTACCGCAGGGGTGAATCCGCTACTGCGTTCCCGCCGCCAGTACCGCGTCACGCGCCGCGTGCCGGCGCATGATCCAGTTGAACAGCGGCGTCGCCATCAGGGTGCTGAGGATCGCCATCAGCACCAGGATCGAGAACAGCCCCGGCTGGATCACCCCGGCCTGCAGGCCGATGTTGATCAGGATCAGCTCCATCAGCCCGCGTGCGTTCATCAGCGCACCGATCGCCTGCGCATCGCGCGGGCTTTCGCCGGAGGCGCGCGCGGCGGCCCAGCACGCCAGGCCCTTGCCGGCAAACGACGCCACCAGGATCGCGATCGCGGCCAGCAGGATGTCCGGGTCCAGCATCATCCCGAGCTGGGTGTTGAGCCCGGAGTAGGTGAAGAACATCGGCAGGAAGAACACCACCACGAACGGCTGCAGCATCTCGCGCAGGCGCGCGGTGAGCGCGCCACGCGGCATGCAGGCGCCGAGCAGGAAACCGCCGAACACCGCGTGGATGCCGATCGCGTCCATCGCCCAGGCGCTCAGGCAGAACAGCACCAGCACGATCGCCAGCACCGTCGACGACAACGGCTGGTCGGGCCTGACGCGCTCGGCCAGCATCCGCAACCCGCGCCGGCCCACCGTTAGCATGAACACCGCATAGGCCACGCCGCCGCCGATCGCCCACCAGGCGCTGTCCCAGCTGCCGCCGAAGCTCGCCAGCACGATGGCGAGGAAGCACCACGCCGCGGCGTCGTCCACCGCACCCGCGGTCAGCGCCAGCGTGCCCAGCGGGGTGCCGGCCATGCCGCGCTCGTGGATGATCCGCGCCAGCATCGGAAACGCGGTGATCGCGATCGCCGCGCCGAGGAACAGCGCCGCCTCGCGCCAGGCGATATCAGCGGCGAACAGGCCGGGCACGCCGAGCAGCCACGGTGTCAGCAGCAACGCCAGCGCGAACGGCGCGATGATGCCGGCCAGCGACACCAGCAGCGCACCGCGGAAGCGGTTGCGGAAGTGTTCGGTACTGAACTCGGTACCGACCAGGAACATGTAGAAGCCGACGCCGAACTGGGCGAACACATACAGCGTGCCCAGGGTCTCGCGCGGGAACAGCGCGGCCTGCGTCTCCGGCATCAGCCAGCCCAGCAGCGATGGGCCGAGGGTGACGCCGGCGATCATCTCGCCGACCACCTGCGGCTGCCCGAACCGCCGCCCCAGCGCCCCGACGAGGCGGCAGGTGAGCAGGATCACCGCCGCCTGCAGGAAGAAATAGACCGACAGCTGTGCGGTGGGCATGCGGGGAGGCTCGCGGAAACCGGGGGCCGATCATACGCGCGCGCCCGCGCATCGCACGCGCGATCCGGCCGTCAGGCGCGATACCCGGCGCGGTGGATCAGGCCTTGAGCAGCTGCCGGACCAGGCCCGGCAGCGGGGCGAGGTCGTCCTTCAGCAGCAGGCCTTCGACCGGCTCCGGCGGCGGCTCGCCCAGGAACAGCGAACCGGTCAGGTAGACGAACGGCAGCGCCGGATCATGCGCACGCGCCAGTGCCAGCGCTTCCTCGCCGGAGAATCCCGGCAGGTTGAGGTCGGAGATCACCAGTTGCGGCGCGAACCCGGCCAGTGCCGCGCGCACCGTGTCGGCGGTGTCGGCGCGGCGGCAGGTGAACGCCAGCCCGGCGTCGCGCAGGGCGATCTCGGTCAGCTCGGCGTCGTCGCGCGAATCGTCGACGAGGAGGATGCGCCAGGGCCCCGCGCCGTCGGACATGGTCAGTCGTTCTCGGGCGCTTCGTTGAACACGGCCCAGAACTTGCCCAGCGTGCGCACGGCCTCGAAGAACTGGTCGACGTCGACCGGCTTGACCACGTAGGCGTTCACGCCGAGGTCCCAGCTGCGCGCCAGGTCGCTTTCCTCGCGCGACGACGACAGGATCACCACCGGCAGGCGCTTGAGCGATTCCTCTTCGCGCAGCTGCTTGAGCACTTCCAGCCCGTCCATGCGCGGCATCTTGATGTCGAGCAGCAGCACCGCCGGATCGGGGTCGGTGCGGTCGGCGTACTTGCCACGACGCAACAGGTAGTCCAGCGTCTCCACGCCGTCCTCGACGTGGACGATGGGGTTCACCAGATGGGCCTCGCGCAGCGCATCGATCGCCATCTCGGCATCGTGCGGGCTGTCCTCGGCGAGGAGGATCGTGCGGATCTCGGTCATTGCGTCTTCTCGGGCTGGGTGGCGATTTCGCCGGTCGCGGGGAGGGTGAAGTGGAACGAGGCGCCCTTGCCGGGCTCGGATTCGGCCCAGATGCGGCCGCCATGGCGCGACAGCACGCGGCGCACACTGGCCAAGCCGATGCCGGTGCCGCTGAACTCGCTCGGCGCGTGCAGACGCTGGAACACGCCGAAGAGTTTGTTCGCGTACTGCATGTCGAAGCCGGCACCGTTGTCGGTGACATGGAACAGGTGGCCGCCGTCGTCGGTCTGCTCGTAGCTGACCCTGATCCGGGCCGGCTCCGAGTTCGCACTGTACTTGACCGCGTTCCCGAGCACGTTCAGCCAGACCTGGCGCAACATGTTCTCGTCGGCGATCACCACCGGCAGGTGGCCGACGTCCCAGACGATCCCGTGGTCCGGGTTCTCGGCATGCGCATTGGAATCGAGCATCGCGCGGGTGTCGGTGACCATCGACTGCACGTCCACCATCTGCAGCCGCAGCGCGCTGCGGCCCAGGCGCGAATAGACCAGCAGGTCGTCGATCAGCGCCGACATGCGCCGCGCCGAGCCCGAGATCACTTCCAGATAGTGGCTGCTCTTGTCATCGGCCTGGTCGCCGATATGGCGGCCGAGCTTGTCGGCGAAGCCGGCGATGTGGCGCAGCGGCGCGCGCAGGTCGTGCGAGACCGAATAGCTGAACGCCTCCAGCTCGCGGTTGACGTCGGACACCTGCTCCACCTTGCCTTCCAGCTGGCGGTTGAGCTCGCGGATCTGCCGCTCGTGGATCTTCTGCGCGCTGATGTCGCTGGCGGTCAGCAGCACCGCCATGTCGTCGGAATCGGGCAGCACCATGCGCCGCGCCGACAGCAGCATCACCCGTTCCACCTCGTCGGCGGTGCGCTGGGTGACTTCGAAATCCCACAGCTCACGGCCGCGGGTGAGCACGTCGGTGAGGCGGCGCAGCACCTGCGGATCGTTCCAGGCGCCGCCGCCGAACTCGACCAGTGGCTGCCCGCGCGCATCCTCCACGTCCACGCCGTAGAGCTCGGCGAACGCCGCGTTGTACATCAGCACCCGGGTATCGGCATCGACCAGCGCGATCGGCTCGCGCACGGTGTCGAGGACCACGGTGGCGCGGCCGCTGGCCAGCACGGCGTCGCGCTCGGCCTCGAGGCGCTGCTGGCCCTGGCGCAGGGCGAACCAGGCCAGCGTGCCCAGCAGCACCAGCTGTGCGGCCAGCGCGAACCAGCCCAGCGCATCGGCACGGCGCATCGCGGTGGCGGCAGTTGCCTGGCGCTCCTGCAGCAGGCGATGCTCCTCGGTGTTGATGTCCTCGATCAGGTGGTGGATCGGGTAGCGCGTGAGCAGGGTCGCCACCTCGTCGGTGGTGGGCCGCCGCTGGGCGTTCATCATCCGCTCCACTTCGCTCAGGCGCAGGTCCAGCATCGAGTGGAACTGCCCCAGCAGGCGCTGCTGCACGGGGTTGTCGCGGGTCAGCTCCTCGAGCTCTGCGAGCTGCGGTGCGATGCGCGGACGGCTCAGGTCCATGCGCTCGGTCAGCAGTTGGGCCTGCACACCGTAGGCGTGGCCCAGCGCGCTGGATTCCAGGTTGCGCACGTCGGCGGCGAGCGAGCTCAGCCGCGCCTCCACCTGCAGGCTGTGGGCGACCAGGCGCTGTGCGTCGCGGCTGGCCAGCGCCGCCGCCTGGGTCAGCAGGAACGGCGCGATAACAATGGCCGCGATCGCGAGCACGAGGCCCGGCAACTGCAGCTTCGACCAGGTGGTGGGGTTTGGGGAGGCGAACATGGACTCGGGACTGGGCGCGGCGGATGGGCGTCGGTACCGATGGTCCTCCCCCCAAGGAGTGGTCGCGCAGCAGCGCGTCCGTGGGCCGGCTGGGCAACCGCGGGATCATCGCCGGATTGCGTGAAAATCGCGTGAAGAATGTCGTCACAGGTGCGCCGTGCCGGCGGCGCCGCCGGCGCGCTAACGTACCGCCACGCATGGAAAAAAATCACGGTTGCCGCGGTGGTAACCGCTTCCACCGGACCGGTGGAAGGGTGACGCCCCTGTTAGAATCCGGGGTCTCTTTCCCGATGACCCAGCGGCCGCACGGCCGCGAGCGGAGCTAGCGATGAACTGGTTGAACGAGCTTCTGGAACACGACACCGATCCCACCGAGACCCGCGAGTGGGTCGAGTCGATCAAGGCGGTGATCGATGCCGACGGCCCGGAGCGCGCCCACCACCTGCTCGAGAACATGGTCGAGCTGACCCGTCGCGCTGGCGCCCACATGCCGTTCGCGCCGACCACCGAATACATCAACACCATCCCCGCGCACCTCGAGCCGAAGATGCCGGGCGATTCCGACCTCGAATGGCGGATCCGCTCGATCATCCGCTGGAACGCGATGGCGATGGTGGTGCGCTCCAACCGCCGCCCGGGCGACCTCGGCGGCCATATCGCCAGCTTCGCCAGCGGCGCCACGCTGTACGACGTCGGCTTCAACCACTTCTGGCGCGGCCCTGAGGGCGACCACCCCGGCGACCTGATCGGCGTGCAGGGCCACAGCTCGCCCGGCGTCTATGCCCGCTCGTTCCTGGAAGGGCGCATCAACGAGTCGCAGCTCGACCACTTCCGCATGGAGGTCGACGGCCTCGGCATCAGCTCCTACCCGCATCCGTGGCTGATGCCCGATTACTGGCAGCTGCCGACGGTGTCGATGGGCCTGGGCCCGATCGCCGCCATCTACCAGGCGCGCAACTGGAAGTACCTCGAGGCGCGCGGCCTGATGCCGAAGACCGACCGCAAGGTGTGGTGCTTCCTCGGTGACGGCGAGACCGACGAGCCGGAGAGCCTGGGCGCGATCTCGATCGCCGGCCGCGAGGGCCTCGACAACCTGGTGTTCGTCGTCAACTGCAACCTGCAGCGCCTTGATGGCCCGGTGCGTGGCAACGGCAAGATCATCCAGGAGCTGGAAGGCAACTTCCGCGGTGCCGGCTGGAACGTGGTCAAGCTGATCTGGGGCAGCTACTGGGATCCGCTGCTGGCCAACGACCGCGACGGCATGCTCAAGCGCCTGATGATGGAAACCGTCGACGGCGAGTACCAGAACTGCAAGGCCTTCGGCGGCGCGTACACGCGCGAGAACTTCTTCGGCAAGTACCCGGAGACCTCCAACCTGGTCGCCAGCCTGAGCGACGAGGACATCTGGCGCCTCAACCGCGGCGGCCACGACCCGCACAAGGTGTACGCGGCCTACCAGAACGCGATGGACACCAAGGGCCAGCCCACGGTGATCCTGGCCAAGACGGTCAAGGGCTACGGCATGGGCACCGCCGGCGAGGCGCTCAACCCCACCCACCAGACCAAGAAGCTCGACGACGACGCCGTGCGTGCGTTCCGCGACCGCTTCAAGATCCCGGTCACCGACGAGATGCTCAAGGACGGCGCGGTGCCGTTCTTCCACCCGGGCGAGGACTCGGAGGAAGTGCAGTACATGCGCGAGCGCCGCAAGGCACTCGGCGGCTACATCCCGCAGCGCCGCCGCAAGGCCAGCCAGGCGCTCACCGCGCCGAAGCTGGAGGTGTTCGACCGCCTGCTGAAGTCCACCGGCGAACGTTCGATCTCCACCACGATGGCCTTCGTGCAGGCGCTGGGCATCATCCTGCGCGACAAGGAAGTGTCGCCGCGGGTGGTGCCGATCGTCGCCGACGAGGCGCGCACGTTCGGCATGGAAGGCCTGTTCCGCCAGCTCGGCATCTATTCGCCGCAGGGCCAGATGTACAAGCCGGTCGACCGCGACCAGCTGATGTACTACCGCGAGGACGCGGCCGGCCAGGTGCTGGAGGAAGGCATCACCGAGGCCGGTGCGTTCGCCAGCTGGATGGCCGCGGCCACGAGCTACAGCACCAACGACCTGCAGCTGCTGCCGTTCTACATCTACTACTCGATGTTCGGCTTCCAGCGCATCGGCGACGCTGCCTGGCAGGCGGCCGACATGCGCGCGCGCGGCTTCCTGCTCGGCGCCACCGCCGGCCGCACCACCCTCAACGGCGAGGGCCTGCAGCACCAGGACGGCCACGCCCTGCTGCTGGCCGGCGCGATCCCCAACTGCCGCAGCTACGACCCCACCTTCGGCTACGAAGTGGCGGTCATCCTGCAGCACGGCATGAAGCGCATGCTGGAAGAGCAGGTGGACGAGTACTACTACATGACCCTGATGAACGAGAACTACGGCCACCCGGACATGCCCGAGGGCGCCGAGGCCGGAATCATCAAGGGCATGTACCTGCTCAAGGATGCCGGCAAGCCGAAGAAGAACGAGCTGCGCGTGCAGCTGCTGGGCGCCGGCACCATCCTGCGCGAGGCCATCGAAGCGGCTGCGCTGCTGGACAAGGACTTCGGCGTCACCGCCGACATCTGGTCCTGCCCGAGCTTCACCGAACTCAGCCGCGACGGCTACGACGTCGAGCGCCACAACCGCTTCCATCCGGAAGGCGGGCAGAAGAAGCCCTACATCACCAGCCTGCTGGAAGGCCGCCAGGGCCCGGCGATTGCCGCGACCGACTACGTGCGCGCCGTGGCCGACCAGGTCCGCGCCTTTGTGCCGATGACCTACACCGTCCTCGGCACCGACGGCTTCGGCCGTTCCGATACCCGCGCCAACCTGCGCCGCCACTTCGAGGTCGACCGCTTCCATATCGCGCATGCGGCGATCGATGCGCTGGCCAAGGACGGCAAGATGACGGCGAAGGACGTGGCGCGGGCGATCAAGCTGTACAGGATCGACAGCGGGAAGCCGAATCCGTTGGGGGTTTGATTCGCCGGATTCGCGCAAGGGAAGAAGGCGGCCATTGGCCGCCTTCTTCATTCGAGGGTTGCACGCCTGGCTGTCGGGAAGCCGCTTCAGCCAACCGGAGCGTCGCTGCCGCGGGCACCGCATCGGGCATAGGCGACCACGCCGACCCGGAGAAGCTCGATGACTTGCAGGGTCTCGAGCACGAGGTTCGGTATCCATCGGGCGGGCCCGCTGGTGGGACTGCGCACCTCGGCACGGATGTGGGCGTGATCCTCGGCGGCAGAAGCACGGGGGACGTTGCGGTCGTGGTTGGTAACAAAGTCCCTGGATCCCCGCCTTCGCGGGGATGACGTGGGACGTTGATTGCCAAGGACATGGCGCGGGGGTCGCTTGCTGGAGCCTGCTCTTTCTTCGCGAGTCCTTCACGAACGCGCTGTCTTTGGCGTTCACTGCGCTATTCCATGGCCGGGCGTAGGTTCGCGACTCCACCTCCCCCAGGCTATCGCCATGAAATCCGCAACCACCCTGCTTGCCGCCTCGCTTGCGCTTGGCCTTGTCGCTTGCGGTGGCAACAACAACGACGAAACCGGCGACGAAACCGTCGGCGCCGGCATGACCGCAGGCGACACCGCCGCGGCCACCACGCCGATGGATACCGGCGCCGATGCCTCCACCATGGCCGCAGCCACGTCCGCGACGGCCGGGCAGCGGGGCGCCCAGGGTGACCACAAGGCGCTCGCGGCCGTGCAGGAAGTCGATCGCCACGAAATCGCCGCGGCCGAAGATGCGCTGGCGAAGAACGTCGAAGGCGATGTGCGCGCCTACGCCGAGACCCTGCGCGACGAGCACACCCGCAACCTCGATGCCACGCAGCGCCTGCTCGGCAGCAGCGGCGCCGGCACCGGCATGGCCGGCCATGACGCCATGACGGGCACGGGCACGGGCACGGGCATGGGCACCAGCGGGACCACCGGTGCCGCCGCGGGCTCGACCACCGGGCCGGCCGGCGCCGGTACCACCGGCACCACCGCGACCGACGCGATGGCCGGCGGCTCCGGGATGGCCGAGGACGCCGACCTGCGCGTGATGCGCGAAAAGCACGAGGCCGAGCGCCAGCGCCTGTCGCAGCTGCAGGGCGAGGAGTACGTGACCCCCTGGCTCGCGGCGATGGTGAAGGGCCACGAGGAGGCGCTGGCGAAGCTCGACAACGAGCTGATCCCGAATGCCACCGACGCCGGGGTGACCCGCCACCTGCAGACCACCCGCACCGCCATCGCCAGCCATCTGGAAACGGCGCGCTCGCTGCAGTCTGCGAAGCGCTGATCACTGGCTGACCAGCGCGGACATGCACGCAGGGCCTTCGGGTCCTGCGTTTTTTTCGTCGTGATCCGCGAAACCGGTGCGCTGCTTCAGCGCCCGCGATACGGCTCGCAGCCGATGCCGTCGTCGTCGCGATCGAGGTGGGGAGCGTAACCGGGGTCGCCGCGGCGAACCGGGGCTGCACCCGCGGCGCGCGCTTCGGCACAGTTGCGGAATGCACCCCGCGACGCAGGCACCGGGCTGGAGTCGATGCGGGCCGGTGCCAGTCGCTGTGGCGACGGGCGGGCGGGCGGGGCCGCGGCGGACGCGCGATGGCAGTGGTAGCCGCCGTTCTTGCGGTCGTGATGGCAGCCGTGGCGATCGAGGCCGCCGCCATGTGCGTGCACCGTGCCAGCCGCAAGCGCGAGCGCCGCCGTGCACAGGTGGAAGAGCGTTCGCATGGACGGGTCCCCGGTCATTCGACCACGGAACCCTTGCATGGCGCGTGCCGTCCGGTGGATGTGCCCGCGCCCCGCGGATCGACGGCAACGCCCACCTTCGACATACGCACCTGCCGTCCGGCGGGCGCCATCGCAAATCACCGGCGATCGCCCGTCGTCGCCGGCGCTACCATGCGCGCTCTCCGGGGAGGCGCCATGAGTCGAGCAGGATTTTCGTTCCACCATCCCATCGCGTTCTGGATGGGATGCGCGCTGATCACGGCGGGTGTGCTGTCGCACGGGCCGATGTTCATGATGGGCCAGCACACCCACTGGCAGATGGTCGGCATGGCGATGACCACGGAGATGTGGGTCGGCATGACCATCATTCCGATCGGCCTGGCGCTGTCGGCCTGGGGCATGCTGCCGCGCGCGCCGACCGGCATGCAGCCGGGCATGAGCGCGCCGCTCAACTTCCACGTGGCCGATGGGGTGCCGCTCAATCGCGCGCACTGGACGCTGGTGACGGTGCTGGTGGTCACCCTGGCGATCGACGTGATGAAGCCGGCGACGCTGGGCTTCGTGATGCCGGGCATGCGCGCCGAGTACGGCATGGACAGTTCGGGCGCCAGCGTGCTGGCGCTGTTCGCGCTCACCGGCACCACCGTCGGCTCGGTGGTGTGGGGGCGCGTGGCCGACCGCTTCGGACGACGCTCGGCCATCCTGCTGTCGGCGCTGATGTTCATCGGCACGGCGATCTGCGGCGCGATGCCGTCGTTCGGCTGGAACCTCGCGATGTGTTTCCTGATGGGCGCGTCGGCAGGTGGCCTGCTGCCGATCACCTTCACCCTGATGGCGGAAACCGTGCCGGCGCATCACCGCGGCTGGCTGCTGGTGGCGCTGGGTGGCCTGGGTACGTCCGGTGGCTACCTGCTGGCCGCCGGCGCGGCAGCGGTGCTGGAACCGATGTTCAGCTGGCGGGTGCTGTGGCTGCTGGGCCTGCCTACCGGCGCGCTGATCATCGTGCTCAACCGCTTCATTCCGGAATCGCCACGCTTCCTGTCGAGCATGGGCATGCATGCGCAGGCGCGCGCGTTGCTGGCGCGTTTCGCCGGCCCGGGTGGCCGCGTCGAGCGCGACGACGATGCGCACCCGCCGCCACCGGTCATCGATGAAAGCCATCCGGTGCTGGGCACCCGCGATCTCGTCCGCGGCCGCCACGCGGCCATCTCGTGGAGCCTGCTGGTGGCGGGCACCGCCTGGGGCCTGGTGAACTTCGGCTTCCTGCTGTGGCTGCCGACCAACCTCACCGCACTCGGCGTCGATGCGGCGGCGGCCAGCGCATTGCTTGCGCGCTCGGCGTTCTACGCGCTACCGGGGATCGCACTGGTGATCTGGCTGTATTACCGCTGGAGCAGCTTCAGGTCGCTGGTGCTGTTCCTGGGCCTGACGGCGGCGACGCTGATGGCGTTCGCCGCGCTCGATGCGCTGGGCGTGCGTTCGGCGTCACTGACAACCGCCACCATCGCCGCCTTGCTGATCAGCGTGAGCGGCGTGATCGCGATGCTGATTCCCTATGCCGCGGAGATCTATCCACTGCGGCTGCGCGGCACCGGCTCGGGCGTGATCGCCGCCAGTTCCAAATTCGGCGGCATCCTCGGCGCGGGCCTGGGCGTACTCGGGTTCTTCGACCACTTCGCGCTGTCGGCCGCGCTGCTGGCGCTGCCGATGGCGGCCTCGGCGCTCATGCTCGGCCGCAGCGGCGTGGAGACGCGGGGGCAGCGGCTGGAAGAGATCCAGGCGCGCTTCGCCTGATCACGGATGCCGGGGCGACGCGCGATCATGATGGATTGCAGCGGTCACGCGGGCGCATTCCATGCGTATGCGTCCCCGGTCGTGAGACGACCGGGGACGTGATGCATCAGCCCAGGCGATCGGTGTCGTCACCCTGGACAGGAGCGTCCTGCTTCACCGGTGCGGTCATCGCCATGGTGCCTTCGGCCTTGCCCAGCTCGATGCCGGTCAACGGGTTCCCGTCCGGTGCGGAAGTACCGCGCATGGCCATTGCCGCCAGCGTCTTCGCCTCGATGCCATCCAGCGCCACCGACGCGCTGCCGTCGCCGCCGTCGACCGCAGTGTACTGCTCGGGGTCGGAGACGAAGCGGAAGTTCTCGTCGCTGTTCCACGGGCCGCGCATGTCGCCCTCACCCTGCGACGTGTTGACGTACATCTCCTCGAACTCGGGCATGCCGGCCAGCTTGCCCGGCGGGAAGTTCGGCTCGATCGAGTACAGCGCCTTCTCGAACGACTTCTGGTGCGCCATCTCGCGCGTCATCAGGAAGGTCAGCGCGTCCTTGACGCCGGGATCGGCGGTGACGTTGATCAGCCGCTCGTAGACGATCTTCGCGCGCGCCTCGGCAGCGATGTTGGAGCGCAGGTCGGCCGTGGGCTCGCCGATGCTGTCGATGTAGCCGGCGTTCCACAGTTGACCACCGGAGTTGATCAGCGCCGGACCACCGCCGTACAGCACCTGGGTGACATGCGAACTGCAGCCGTTGCCCTGCAGCGAACGGAACAGTTCGGCCTCGGTCTCGACCGCCTCGGCCAGGCGGCCCTTGGCGCCCTTGTTGAGCATCGCGACCAGCGAGCCGATCACCTCGAGGTGGCTGAGCTCTTCGGTGGCGATGTCGAACAGCATGTCGCGACGGCCTGCATCCTCGTCGGCCAGGGCCTGGGTGAAGTAACGCATCGCAGCGGCGAGTTCGCCCTGCGGGCCGCCGAACTGTTCCAGCAGCAGGTTGGCCAGCGCGGGATTCGGATCGCTCACGCGGACCGTGTATTGCAGTCGCTTGTTGTGGCTGAACATGGGGGGTTCTCTCCTGTGGCCGGCTGCCAGGACGACAACCGGGAGCCAGTCTCCGCCTGCAGGGGATCAAGGCGATGCGAACCTCCGCGCATGCGGCGTGGAAAACAGCGACCGGCGCGCGCATGGCTTCATGCGGGCACATGCGCAGCCCCGCGCAGTGATTGGCTGCGTCGATCCATCGGCCGCCGGTGATTCGAAAAATGAAGCACAGCGACTACGATGGCCGCCTGCAACCGGCATGGGGATGTCCGGCTGCAGGGCTGCATTGGCAGCCATCGCATGGACACCAAGGGGGAAAAGGAATGGTCAGGAACTTGCTTGTCGCATTGCTGCTTGCCGTGGTGGCGCTGGTGGCGCACGAGAACGGCCGGCGCATCTCGGAAGCCGACGTACGTGCGCATTACCGCCAACAGCTGGAAGCGTTGATCGCGTTCGACAGTGAGGCCATCTGCAAGCCGATGGCGGCCGATTTCGAGTTGCGCAATGTCGAGCACGTGGACGGCACCGCGCATCGCCAGACGATGGACCGTCGCGCGGCATGCCAGCAGATGGAAGACGCGATCGCGCTGATGCGCGTGATCAACAACCAGACCGGTGGTCTGGTGGGCATCGACTTCGGCTATGAGATCACCCGGATCGAGATCATGCCGGGTGGACGCAGGGCGGTGGTCGAGGCGACCAGCACTGCGCGCCTTGGTGGACGACTGCTGAGCCGCAGCCGCTCCAAGGGAGAACTGTCACGTTCGATGTGGCGGGTGCGCGACCATGGCGGTCAGGCGCAGACCTGGAGCTATGGTGGCTGACGGATAGCGGGCTACTGGCCAACCAACGCCCGCCCGGCAATGCGCCGGGCGGGTGTGGAACCTACATCCTGCTGCCGGAGCCGCTGCTGCCCGAACCGGACGTGCCGCTGCCAGAGCCCGTGCTACCCGAGCCCGTGCTGCCCGAACCGCTGCTGCCCGAGCCGGAGCTACCGCCCGAGCCGGAGCCCGTGCTGCCCGAACCGCTGGAGCCGCTGCTGCCCGAGCCGCTGCCCGAACCGGTGCTGCCCGAAGCCGAGCTGCTGCCCGAGCCGGAGCCCGTGGTGCTGCTGCCCGAGCCGCTGCTTCCGCTCGAACCGCTGCTGCTGCCCGAACCCGCGCTGCCCGAATAACCCGAGCCGCTGGAGCCGCCGGCGCCGCCCGTGGCGCCGCTACCGTGGCTGCCCGTCGTGGACCCGCCACCGCTGCCGCTGGAACCGCCCTGGCTGCCCGAGCTGCCCGAGCCCGAGCCGCCCATGCCGGACGTGCCCGAAGAACTGGAGCCACCCATGCCGCCCGCGGACGAGCCGGCGCTGCCGCTGCCGCCGGCGCCACCTGCGCCGCGACCGGACTGGCCGCCGTTCCCCATCGAAGAGGAACCGGACTTGCCGTAGGTCGAGCCTTCCATGTCATCGAGCGGATCGCCATGTGGTTGCGTGCGTCCACCGTCGTCGGCGCTGCTGGAGTGGCTCCTGGAGAACATCGTGTTGCCGGTGCCCTGGCGGCGCTGCCATGCGCGATAGGCAACCACGCCCACCG
Organism: Luteimonas yindakuii; assembly: GCF_004803715.2. NCBI lineage: Bacteria > Pseudomonadati > Pseudomonadota > Gammaproteobacteria > Lysobacterales > Lysobacteraceae > Luteimonas > Luteimonas yindakuii. The sequence continues at coordinate 2,790,149 of NZ_CP039383.2, read as the reverse complement.
CACTGGCCGCGATCAATCGGAAAAGTCCCATTTCTGTCTCCATTTGTCTGGACGGGTGCGCAGAATGGACATGCGTCCGGTGATCCCGATGTGACTTCCCGGCCATGCGTTTAATCGGCGCTCAACACCGCGATGACGCGTCGACATGGCGCGCGCTGTTCAGCCACGCAACGCCGTCGACGTCGATGTTCGATTGCACGGTTTCGTCATCGCCGGCCTTGCGTCTTGCGCCGCGTACGCGGCTCCGGGCTAGGATGACTGCGGGCCTCGCGGCGGACGTGCGGGTCGCTCGCTGCCGGAATGGAACCCTGCCGATGGTCAAGAAAATCCTGTTCAACCCGATACCGCCAGGGTCACCGCCGGCCACGGGTCGCAGGAGCCACGGGTCGGCCTGACGCCGATCGACGCCAGCCATGCGCAACAAGGACAGACAGGCCGTTTCCGTTCCAGCCCAGCCACCTGGAGAGCGTGTTGCCGGCCGCGGAGTGTTCCAGGCCCTGCCGCCGCTGGTGTGGGCGCTGCTGGTGCTGGTGGTGGGGCTTGCGCTGACCGCCGAGCTGGCACGGCGCGAGATGCGTGATGCCGGCGCGCGTGCGGACATGCTCTACAACTCCCTGGCTGATGCCGCGCAGGCACGGTTGCGCGACGGGCTCGACGATGCCGCAGTGGCGTTGCGGGCGATGCAGACCGTGTTCCTGTCGGCCGGCGACATCGACCAGCCGACCTTCACCCGCTACCACGACAACCTGCGCGCGGTGGACGACCTGCCCGGGTACATCGTCACCGCGTTCGCGCGACGCTACCCCGGCGTGCCCGACAGCGCGCCGTTCTACCGGTACGAACTGCTGTCGCCGCTGGAAGGCAACGAAGCGCTGCTGTGGCTCGACGTCACCACCCAGCCCGACAACCTCGCCGCGCTGGAAAAAGCGCGCGACGCGGACCACCCGTCGATGTCGGCACCGTTCCACCTCGCCCAGTTCAGTGACGCCGATGATGCCGGCCGCGGCATCACCCTGCGCCTGCCGGTGTACTCGCGCGGGCAGGTGCCCGACAGCGTGGAAGAGCGCCGCGCCCGCGAACTCGGTGCCCTGGCGATCAGTCTGCGGCTGGAGCCGCTGGTGCGTACCGCGCTGCAGGGGCGGATCCTCGAATACATGCACGTCGACCTGCGCGACCTCGACGCCGTCGGCGACGATCGTGTGTTCACCAGCCGGACGCAGCCGGCAGCCGGCGGACCGACGCCGACGTTGACCCGCCTGCTGGAGTTCGGCGACCGTCGCTGGGAGTTGCGGCTGCAGCCGCTGGCGCCGCGACTCGACAGCGATCGTTCGCGGTCGATCCTGCTGTTCGGCACGCTGGTCAGCGTGCTTGCGGCGCTGCTGTTGTGGTCGATCGCCGGTACCCACCGGCGGGCATTGGCGCTGGGCCAGCGGATGAGCGCGCGTTTCATCGAGAGCGAGGCGCGCTTCCGCACCCTCAACGAGCTGTTGCCGGCACTGGTGTTGCTGGCCGGCAGCGACGGCACCATCACCTACGCCAACCAGTTCGCGCGCAGGCGCCTTGGCGAGGTGGTCGGCACCCGCCTGGATGCGCTTTACAAGGACCCCGGACCGCGCATGGAGGTGGCCGATGCCAGCGGGCGCGAGGCCGGCTGGGACGAGCGCGAGATGGAGATCACCACCAGCGAAGGCACCTTCTGGGCGCGGGTGTCGCTGGCGCCGGTCGTGGTCGACGGCCAGCCGCACATGCTGTTGACCGCAACCGACATCAGCGAGCAGCGCGAACTCAATGCGCGGCTGCGCTACCAGGCCTCGCACGACGCGCTCACCGAGCTGTGCAACCGCCGCGAATTCGAACGCCGGCTCACGCTGGCGCTGGCCACGCACCGCGCGCACCCCGAGACGCCGCCGTTCGCACTGCTGTACTTCGATGTTGACCAGTTCAAGCTGATCAACGACCTGTCCGGGCACCGCGCCGGCGACCAGATGCTGGTGGAAATGGTGCTGGCGATCAGCCAGAACCTGCGCGAAGGCGACCTGTTCGCGCGCCTGGGCGGCGACGAGTTCGGCCTGCTGGCCTACGCGGTCAACGAGGAGGAAGCGCTGGCGCTGGCGGAGCGGCTGCGCCGCTGCATCGACAGCGTGCGCTTCGTCTGGGAGGGCCGCACGCATTCGGTCAGCGCCAGCATCGGCGTGGTGATGTCCGACCGCGCCGGCGCGACGCTGCAGGACGTGATGGCCTGGGCCGACAGCGCCTGCTACCTGGCCAAGGAGAACGGCCGCAACCGCGTGCACCTGTACCGCGAGGACGACGACACCACCCGCCGGCATGGCGAAATGGAATGGGCCAACCGCATGCGCGGCGCGCTCGAACAGGGCCGCCTGTTGCTCGACTACCAGGAGGTGGTGCCGCTGACCACGGCCGTGCTGGATGGTCCGTATATCGAACTGCTGCTGCGCCTGCGCGACGAGGCGGGCACGGTGGTGATGCCGGGCGCGTTCCTGCCCGCGGCCGAACGCTATGGCCTGATGCCGGCGGTGGACCGCTGGGTCATCGGGACGGTGCTGTCCAACTTCGCCCGGCTGCACCCCGCCGCGGCCGGTCTGCAGACCTGCGCCATCAATCTTTCCGGCGCGAGCATCGACGACGAGGACCTCGCCGATTTCATCCTCGAGTGCATCGCCCGCCACCAGGTGCCGGCGCAGCGGATCTGCTTCGAGATCACCGAGACCGTCGCCGTGCGCAGCCTGCTCAAGGTCACCCGGGTGATCGAGCGCCTGCGTGCGGCCGGCTGCCGCATCGCGCTCGACGACTTCGGTTCGGGCATGTCCTCGTTCGGCTACCTCAAGAACCTGCCGGTCGACGTGATCAAGATCGACGGCAGCTTCATCCGCGAAGTCGATACCGACGCCATGAGTCGCACCATCGTCAGCGCGATCGTGCAGATCGGCCACCAGCGCGGGCTGAAGGTCGTCGCCGAATGGGTGGACAACGATGGCGCCCGCGGCGTGCTCGACGAACTCGGCGTCGATTACGGCCAGGGTTTCGCCCTGCACATGCCGGAACGGGTGGTGTTCCAGCGCGACTGAGGCCGGCCGTGCGCGCGCCCGGAACGCGAGCTCAGCGGCGCGTGGCGAACACGCCGTCGAGTTCGGGCCGGGCGCGGAAGCCCGCCTTCTCCAGCCGGCGCACCACTTCGCGCGGCACATCGCGGCCACTGGTCAGGCGGTTGGGACTGCCGGTGTAGTGGAACAGGCTGCCGCGCGGGCGCAGCACCCGTGCCAGCTGGTCGTAGAACGCCTGGGCGTAGAGTTCGCCGGCGATGCCGAAGCGCGGTGGATCGTGCAGCGCCGCATCCATCGATGCCGCCGGCAGCGCGGTGATCGCCGCGGTGATATCGGCATGCTGCAGCTGCAGGCGACCGCCCGTGTCGGCCGCATCGGGATCGGGCGACCACGGATTGAGGCTGCGCAGCCACAGCACGTCCTCGTTCTTCTCGAACGAATGGATGCGCGCGACGCCCGCGGCCAGGCAACAGGCGGCGAAATAGCCGAGACCGCCGCAGGTATCGAGGATCACCTTACCGCGGGGCGCCACCAGCGCGACCTTGCGGCGCGCATCGTCGAGCGGCGATTCGCGCGCGGTCGGCAGCATCTTGATGCCGTCGATCTCGAACGTCGGCACGCCCCACGGTGTCGGCACCAGCTTGATCAGCGAGCGCGCGTAACGCGCGGCCGGCATCCAGTCGGTGCCGTCGCGGATGTAGATGGTGCGGTCCTTGAGCACGCCCGGATACGGCTGCGGCTGGCTCCGCCAGAGCCAGTCTTCATCGCCGAGCGTCACGGTGTCTTCGCTGCGTCCCAGATCCAGCGAGCCCGTCCACGTGCCTGCAGCGCGTGCGGACAGCAGTGCGGTCGCGGTTTCGCGGGTGAGCAACGGTCCGTCGTATCGGGACATGGCAATGGGAGTCGCGGGGAGGCGCGCATCGTAAACGGTCGCGTCCTGGCCGCGACATGTGTCGGCGATCACGGCGCAGGGCCCGTGCATGCACACGCCGGTGTCATCGCCTTGAACAGGCCTTGAACCCGCGCGTTAACGACGCGTCAGCACGGCGTCAACGTTGTGATGCGCTTCAGTCGGGCATCCCTTAACTGCCGCCGCGGCTTCGCCATCAGGCCACCGCTCACCCGCGCAGTCGCGGGTCAATGCCAAAGAACAGGAGAGTCCCCCGATGAAGAAATCCATGCTCCCGGTCGCGCTTGCGGCCATCGCCTTGAGCCCCGCTGCGTTCGCCCAGTCCGGTGGCGATACCTATCGCCCGGATCTTGCCGTGGGCGAAGGCAACTGGTTCGTGGCTGGCAACGTCGGCCGTACCGATGGCGGCACCGCCGATCGCTTCGGCACCGGCGACTTCAATGTCTTCGAAAGCCGCGAAGGCCGCCGCACCGGTTACGGCCTCGCCGCCGGGTATCGCTGGAAGCTGGCGCCGGCCTTTGGCCTCGGTATCGAAGGCGGTTACACCGACCTGGGCAACCTCGAAGTACGCAATGCGTTCCGCGACGACAGCGTCGACCAGCGTGATGACGAGAACGCGTTGCGCGGCTGGCATGTCGGCGGCAACGCGCGCTGGCACGTCACCCCGGCGTGGTACGTCGGTGCGCGCGGCGGCTATTTCCGTGCCTCCGACAACAGCGCGACCTACTACAACTCGGTCGGCCAGGACCTCGGCCTCGAGAGTGGCGGCCGCGATGGCCGCAACAGCTGGTACGCCGGCGTGGGCACGGGCTGGAACGCCACCGAGAACTTCAGCGTCGGCCTGCACTACGACTACTTCCGCGCCAAGTCCGGCGACCTGCGCGATCCGGTCAGCGGCGTGACCTTCGAGGGTCCCAAGCGCTCCACCGCGCTGCTTGGACTGACGGCGGAATACGCGTTCTGAGCTGACGTCCAGCAGTCCCCGAACGGGCGCCACCTCGTGGCGCCCGTTCCTTACGGAGAGTCGTGCGCGCCATCGCGCCAGAAGCCCGGGCTCCGGTGTGGGGCGACATCGGCGACGTGCACGATCCCGCGACCGGCCGCGCAGCACTGTCTGCTGCCCTGGTCCCGATGGAGCTGCCCGATGACCGCATCCGACGCGATTCACTACGCGCGCTATGACGACCGCATGGCCGAACCGCGCGAAGGCGAAGCGGAACTCGAGCTCGAGCTTGGCCATGTGCTGATGGAGATCGTCCGCACGACCTGGGAGCACGAGGGTCGTGCGTTGCGCGCCGTGCATGCCAAGAGCCATGCGTTGTTGGCCGCGGAAGTCGAGGTGCCGGCGTTGCCACCCGAGCTTGCGCAGGGCGTGTTCGGGCAGCCGGCCAAGTACCGCGCGATGTTGCGGTTGTCGACCACGCCGGGCGACCTGCTGCCGGACCGCGTATCGACGCCGCGTGGCATCGCGCTGCGCCTGTGCGACGTGCCTGGCGAGCGCCTCGACGGCGCGCAACACCTGCGCAGCCAGGATTTCCTGCTGGTCAACGCGCCGCGCTTCAACGCGCCCGACGGGCACGCCTTCCTGCAGGGGTTGCGGCTGCTGGCGAAGACCACCGACCGCGTGCCGCGCACCAAGGAGCTGGTCTCGGCGATTGCCCGCGGCACGGAGCGCGCGCTGGAAGCGCTGGGCGGCGAAAGCAGTGCGCTCAAGGCGATGGGTGGCCAGCCGCCGGTGCATCCGCTGGGCGAGGCGTATTTCACCCAGGTGCCGCACCGCTTCGGCGACCACATCGCGAAACTGCAACTGGTGCCGATGACGCCGACGATGCAGGCGCTGGCGGACCAGCGGCTCGATCTTGCCGATGACGACGCCCTGCGCACCGCGCTCATCGACCACTTCGCCCGCGACGAGGCGGTGTGGGAGCTGCGTGCGCAGCTGTGCACCTCGATCGACGAGATGCCGCTCGAGGACGCCAGTGCGGAATGGGACACCGGCCTCAGCCCGTACCGCACCATCGCCACCGTGCGTGTACCCGCTCAGACCGCGTGGAGCGAGGCGCGCAGTGCGGTGGTCGACGACGGCATGGCCTTCAGTCCGTGGCTCGGCGTGGAAGCGCACCGTCCGCTGGGGCAGATCATGCGTCTGCGTCGCCGCACCTACGAACGTTCGCAGGCGTTCCGCGAGGACCGGATGGGACCGTTCGCCATCGGTTGCCCGTTCGAGGGCATGCACGGGGTGGATGGCTCACGGCATCTGGACGGCGCCGGGCCTAGCGTGGGCGCCCCCAGACCTCCGGAGGCGACATGAACCAGCCCGCACAGCAGCAGGAAGTCCCCGGCGTCGAGAAGAAGCTCGATCCGCCGGCCGACCATGGCGAGACCAGCTATCGCGGCAGCGGCCGGCTCGAGGGCAAGGTCGCGGTGATCACCGGTGGCGACAGCGGCATCGGCCGTGCCGTCGCGATCGCGTTTGCACGCGAAGGTGCCGACGTGCTGGTGAGCTATCTCAGCGAGGACGAGGACGCCGCGGAAACCAAGCGCTGGGTCGAGGAGGCCGGTCGCCGCTGCGTGCTGGTGCCCGGCGAACTCGCCGATCCCGCGCACTGCCGCGCGATCGTGCAGCAGGCGGTCGATGAATTCGGCCGCATCGACGTGCTGGTCAACAACGCCGCCTTCCAGATGTCGCGCGAGTCGCTGGACGACATCCCCGACGAGGAGTGGGACTACACCTTCCAGGTCAACATCACCGCGATGTTCCACCTGTGCAAGGCCGCGGTGCCGCACATGAAGTCGGGCGCGTCGATCATCAACACCACCTCGATCAACTCCGACAAGCCCAACCCGGGGCTGTTGCCGTACGCCGCGACCAAGGGCGCGATCGCCAACTTCACCGCGGGCCTGGCGCAGATGCTGGCCGACCAGGGCATCCGGGTGAACTCGGTGGCACCGGGCCCGATCTGGACGCCGCTGATCCCGGCCACGCTGCCGCCGGATTCAGTGAAGGAGTTCGGCAACCAGGTGCCGTTGAAGCGTCCGGGCCAGCCGGCGGAAGTGGCGCCGATCTTCGTGTTGCTGGCCTCCGACGAGGCGAGCTACATGACGGGTGGGCGCTACGCGGTCACCGGTGGCACGCCGATCCTGTAAACGCGGATCGGTTGCTACGGGCAGGCGCCTCGCGGATGCGCTGCGCTTGTCCTCCGGGCTACGGCTATTCGCTGCCGGTGGTGGCGGCGGGAATCCCGCCGGCGGCAAGACGCTCTTCGATCGCGGTGAACGCGGAGCGCGTGCCCGGCGCGGCGTCGTGCATGCCGGTGGCGAAGTACACCACGCCGGTGCCGTCGGCGCGGTCCAGCCACAGCCCGGACAGCAGGCCGTATGCGGAGCCCGCGTGGCCGACGCGCTCGCGGCCATCGCCGAAGGGATCGTCGCGGCAGCCGGGCATGGCGGTCGCGAGGGTCTGCGCCGCCAGGCCGTAGCGGCAGAAGAAGCCCTCGCGCGACTGCCCGCTGGCGTCCTCTTCCGCGGTGACGCCGTTGTCGCCGGCGCGCGTCCATGCGGGTGCCAGCAGCGTCGCCACCGATGCCGGCGACAGCAGGCGCACGCCGTCGACCTCGCCATCGCCCAGCAGCAGGCGCCCGATGGTGGCGAGCTCGCGCGCTGAAATGCGCAGTCCGCCCTGCGGCGAGAACAACGCGCCGTTGCGACCCGCCTGCCAGTGCGCGAGGTCGCAGCTGCCATCGCTGGCCGGGCGCACCGCACATGCAGGACGGCCCGCACGCATGTCGTCGGTACCGGACTCGCGGTCGCTGTCGTAGAGGATCACCGCGCGCGACACGCGGGCGTCGTCGCAGCTGGCCCAGCCGTAGCAGGCCGACAGCCCCAGCGGCGCGAACAGCAGCCGCTGCATCAACAGGTCGAAGCGCTCGCCGGTGGCGCGTTCCATCACCGAGGCGACGATCGGGAAGTTGAGGTTGGCGTAGCGGAAGTACTGCCCTGGCGCATGCGCGGCATCCCAGGCGCGCGGATCGGCCAGCAGCTCGCGCAGCGCGCCATCCAGCGGCACCTGCCAGTAGCCGGCGTCGTCGGTCAGCCCGGCCTGGTGCGACAGCAGTAGGCGCAGGGTGATCGGCACGTCCGGATACACCGGGTGGCGCAGGCGCCAGCCCAGCAATGCGGACACGTCGGCGTCGAGATCCAGCGCACCCGTCTCGACCAGGCGCATCACCCCCAGCGCGACCACCAGCTTGGAGATCGAGGCGATCCGCACCGGATCATCGGCGGTGACCGCACGCGCGCCCTGCAGGTCCGCGTGGCCGGTCGCCTGCACATCGGTGACGTGCGCGCGGTCGAAGGCGATCCGCACCGTCGCCACCGGTTCGGCGGCGTGCAGTGTGGTGGACGCCAGGGCCAGCACCAGCAGGCTCGACGGCATCAGGCGGTGGGTGCGCATGCAATTCCTCGAAGCGGGAGCAGGGGATGTATAGCGCAGGTGCCGTCCACCGGCGTCGCCTGCGCGCCGCCAGCAGCGGTTCGCCGGCGCCCTCGCGCGAGGAAAGCGCACCGGCGGCGTGCTCGCCGCTCCACACGGGGTCGGCTACATTGGCCGTCCTGCCAATGCCTGGACATGCCAACGCGCAGCGTTCGCGGCCCAGGTGCCTTCGGCCCCACGGACCCGGTATGAGCCCCAACGAACCCCTCGAATTCCGCAGGCTCGCCGATACCGCGCCGGCAATCCTGTGGGTGACCGATGCCGACGGCCACTGCACCTTCATGTCGCGCGGCTGGCACGAGATGACCGGGCAGAGCGAAGCGGAGTCGCTCGGCTTCGGATGGCTCGACGCCCTGCATCCCGACGACCTGCCCATCGCGCGTACCCGGCTCGCCCGTGCCCAGCGCCTGGTGAAGCCGTTCACGATCGACTACCGGGTGCGCTGCCGGGATGGGCGCTACCGCTGGATGCTGGATGCGGCCAACCCGCGGCATGCCGCCGACGGCAGCTTCGCCGGCTTTGCCGGCTCGGTCATCGACATCGACGACCGGCGCCGCTCGGAGGACAAGTACCGCGCGCTGTTCGACTCGATCGAGGAGGGCTTCTGCATCGTGCAGATGCTGTTCGACGACAGGACGCAGCCGCGCGACTACCGCTTCCTCGAGGTCAACCCGGCGTTCTCGCGCCACACCGGGCTGGTCGACCCGGTGGGACACACCGCGCGCGAGATGCTGCCCGACCTCGAGCCGCACTGGTTCGAGATCTACGGCCGCATCGCGGTCACCGGTGAACCGGAGCGCTTCGAAGCGGGCTCGGACGCTATGGACCGCTGGTTCGAGGTCTATGCCTTCCGCATCGGCGATCCGGCTGAGCGCCTGGTGGCCCTGCTGTTCACCGACATCACCGCGCGTCGTCGCCAGCAGCAGGCGTTGCGCGAGGCCGACCAGCGCAAGGACGAGTTCCTCGCCACCCTGGCCCATGAACTGCGCAATCCGCTGGCGCCGATCCGCACCTCGCTGTACGTGCTCAAGCTCAACCAGGATCCGGAAACCGGCGCCCGCATGCTGGACATCCTGATGCGGCAGGTGGACCAGCTCACCCATCTCGTCGACGACCTCACCGAGGTGTCGCGGATCACCCGCGGCCGCATCGAACTGCGCGCGGTGGACATTCCGCTGGGCTCGGTGCTGCGCAATGCCGCCGAGAGCGTGCAGCCGACGCTGGACCAGAACCGCCAAACGCTGCAGGTCGACCTGCCGGCGGATCCGTTGTGGCTGCGTGCCGATCCCGTGCGGCTGGGGCAGGTGTTCGTCAACCTGCTCAACAACGCCGCGCGCTACAGCCGCGAGGACACCACCATCCGGGTGACGGCGAAGGCCGAGGGCGGCGAGGCGGTGGTCTCCGTGTGCGACGAGGGCATGGGCATCGCGCGCGAGCACCTGCAGAGCATCTTCGACCTGTTCACCCAGGTCGACCGCCAGCGCAGCGCCGATACCCGCGGCCTGGGCATCGGCCTGGCCCTGGTGCGCAGCCTGGTGCAGATGCACGGCGGCAACGTGAGCGCGCGCAGCGACGGCGCCGGGCAGGGCGCCGAATTCGTGGTGCGGCTGCCGTTGCAGACGCCGGGTGGCGAAACGCCGTCGCGGGTCGAGGACAACGCGGCCAAGCCGTTCGGCGGACTGCGCGTGCTGGTGGCCGATGACAACCGCGATGCCGCCGAAAGCATGGGCGAGTGGCTGAGCGCATTCGGTGCCGAGACCATCGTCGTCCACGACGGCCACGCCGCACTCACGATGGCGCAGATGCACATGCCGCACGTCGCGCTGCTCGACCTCGGCATGCCGGAACTGAGCGGGCTGGAGGTGGCGCAACGGCTGCGCGCGGTGCCGGGTGGGGCGGGCATGCGCCTGATCGCGATCACCGGCTGGGGACAGGCGCGCGACCGTGCCGGCACCGAAGCCGCCGGCTTCGACCACCACATGACCAAGCCGCCGGACATCGCGCTGCTGCGTTCGCTGCTGCAGGACGCGCATCGGGCACTGGTCGGGCAGGCGGCGGGCGCGGATCCCGTGACCGGCTGACCCGGCTGACTCGGCGGGCCGGCGATGGCTTCGGTGGCCTGAACCCCGACTGCCGCGAAGCGGCGCGCGGGTAGGCAGGCCGGATGCTGCGTCGCACAATATGCGGCTTCCCGACGCAGAACCGATGACCCCGCCGCCCGTCCTCCATCATCACCCGCTCAGCCCGCGCCAGCAGGGCTGGGTGCTGTTCGCGCTTGCCATCGGCGGCTTCGCCATCGGCACCAGCGAGTTCGCGCCGATGGGGATGATGCCGGACATGGTCGCCGACCTCGGCGTCAGCGAACCGCAGCTCGGCCATTCGATCAGCGCCTATGCGCTGGGCGTGGTGGTCGGCGCACCGCTGCTGGCCGTGCTCGGTGCGCGTCTGTCGCGACGCGCGCTACTGCTGGCGACGATGGCGCTGTACGTGCTCGGCAACCTCGCCAGTGCGCTGGCGCCCGGTTACCTGTCGTTGATCGCGATGCGCTTCCTGGCCGGCCTGCCGCACGGCGCCTATTTCGGCGTGGCGGCGCTGGTGGCGGCGTCGATCAGCCCGCCCGGGCGCCGCGGCACGGCGATGGCGCGGGTGATGCTGGGCCTGTCGGTGGCGCTGCTGGTCGGCAATCCGCTGGCGGCATGGCTGGCGCAGGTGGCCGACTGGCGCTGGGCGTTCGCGCTGGTGGCTGTACTCGCGGTGCTGACCATGGTGCTGGTGGCCTGGCTGCTGCCGCCCGATCCGCACGAACCCCGGCACGACATCCGCCGCGAACTGCGCGACTTCAACCGCTCGCAGGTGTGGCTGGCGCTGGCGATCGGCGCGATCGGCTTCGCCGGCATGTTCTGCGTCTTCAGCTACCTCGCACCGACGATGATCGAGGTGACGGGCATTGCGCCGCGCCACGTGCCGCTGGGGCTGGTCGCGTTCGGCATCGGCGCCATCGTCGGCAACCTGGTCGGCGGCTGGCTCTCCGACCGCTACCGCTTCCGCGCCGCCGGCATCGTGCTGGTGTGGTCGCTGGTGGTGCTGCTGCTGTTCCCGCTGGCGACGCGTTCGGCGTGGTCGATCCTGCTGGCGGTGGTCGCCGTGGGCAGCATGGGCGCATTGGCAACGGTGCTGCAGGCACACCTGATGGACGTGGCCGGCGGCGCGCAGACGCTGGCCGCGGCTTCCAACCATTCCGCGTTCAATACCGCCAACGCACTGGGCCCGTGGCTCGGCGGACTGGCGATCAATGCCGGCTGGGGCTGGACCTCGACCGGCTACGTCGGCGCCGCCACCGCGGTGGCCGGGTTGCTGCTGTACGCGTGGGCACGCCGCGACGCCCGGCGCCTGCGCGAGGCCGCCATCACCGGCTGATCGGCGCCGGCGGCTCGCAGCCGTTGTCGCGGGTGCGGCGCGGTCCTGTCCGGGCCACGGTCATCCTCGACGCGGCGGTCGAACGATCAGCGCCCGTCGCGGTCGGCGTCGCCGGGCAGGGCGCGTTCGACGCGATGCCAGGCATCGCGCACCGCGTGCCTGGCCTGCTGCCAGGACAGGCGCGAGCCGCCGCGCTCATGTTCCCAGTCGCGTTCGAGCCGTGCTTCGGTGGCCTCGTCCCAGCGTGCGTCGCGGTCCCTGGCGCGCGCACGCGTGCCGTACCGGTACGCCGGGCGGTAGTCGTCGTAATCGTGTTCGCCGCTGTAGTAATCGGCACGGTTGTAGGTCTCGCCGTAATGGGCGTCGAGATCCTCGTAGGTGCGCCAGGTCTGGTCGGTGCGCTGCCAGGCGTCGGCGACCGCGGGCCGGGCGTCGTTCCACGACAGCATCGAGGCGCCGCGCGCGGTTTCCCAGCGGTCGCGCAGTTCCGGCTCCGCCTCGTCGAACGCGCGGATGTCGGCGTTGCGCGACTCGGTGCCGTAGCGGTAGGCGGGCGCGTAGTCACGCTCGTAGTCGGCATCGGCGCGGTAGTAGTCGCGGGCGGGCGCACTGTCGCGCCAGTACTCCACTTCCACGGTCGGGTCCACGCGTTCTGCGACGGCCTTGCCGCCGGCGGCGCCACCCAGGGTGCCGATCGCACCGCCGACCAGGGTGCCGATCGGGCCGAACAGGCTGCCCACCGCGGCGCCGGCCACGGCGCCCAGGGTGCCGCCTGCGGCCACGCCGCCGGGATGTGCGCCGGCGGCGCCGGAGATCGGATCGCGGTTGGCGTCGGGCTGGCGGGGCGTGTGCTTGTCGCTCATGTGGATTCTCCGCAGGGGTCGATGCCGCCACTGTCGTGCAGCGCGACGTGCAGGCGACGTGCAGCCGGTTGGCGGTGCCGCATCCAGCCATTCACCAACGGGCGGGCATGCACCGCCCTAAGCTATGCGGTCGTTCCGGATCACCTGCCCATGCCCGCTTCCCTGCCCCGCGTCGTCCTGTTCGCCTGTCTCGTCGCTTCGTTGCTCGCCGCCTGTGGCGGTGGCCAGGCCGGCAAGGCGCGGCCCGCGCTGCTCGGCGAGACCTTTGCGTTCGACGACATGTACTCGCGCACCTTCGCCACCCGACCCGACGTGGCCTGCGAGGCCGCGCGCCGCGCATTGCTCGGGCAGGGCTACGCGGTGGGACGCGCGGAGGCGGCGTCGGTGGAGGCGAGCAAGAATTTCCAGCCCGAGTCCGATTCGCACCTGCAACTCGCGGTACGGGTGTCGTGCGTGCCGCAGGACGGCCACGCGCTGGTGTTCGTCAGCGCATTGCAGGACCGCTACGCGTTGCGCCGCAGTGCCAACTCGGCAAGCCTCGGCGTGAGCGCGCTGGGCTCGGTGTCGCTGCCGATCGGCAGCACCGAGGACTCGCTGGTGCGGGTGGCCAGCAGTACGGTGCAGGATGCGGAGTTCTACAGCCGGTTCTTCGAACGCCTCGGCCATTACCTGCCCGCGCATGTGCGCGAGGTCGAGGACGAGCGCTAGGCAGCGTGCAGACGGCGTGCGCGTCGCGCCGCCGCCCGGTCACCCTCCCGCCGGGTCACTGGATCCAGCCACGCAGTTCCTCTTTGCTGAGGCGCCCGTCGGTATCGGTGTCGACGCCGCCGAATTCGGCCGCCAGGGTCGGATGGGCGGCGGCTTCAGCGCGGTCCAGGTACTCGTCGCCATTGGTGTCGAGGGCATCGAAGACGATGCGGTACTGGTTGCGCAGCACCGCGTCGGGCTCGTAGGAACGCACGATCACCTGCTGTTCGCCGGGGTTGCCGAAGGTGGTGATGCCCGTCTGCGAGCCCTGTGCACTGGCCGGAGCCGGCGCGTGCCCGTCCTGTGGCAACGGTTGTGTCCGGGTCTGCGCGGCAAGGGCGAGCGGCAGCAGGGCAAGGACGGCGAGGGCAAGGCGGGACATGGTCATGGCGGGGCTTCCTCGTTGGGTTGGCGGGGCGACGGACGGACGCGTGGCAACGACCGGATTCTAGGCGCGTCGACGTCAATACCTGTTCAGTCCCCGGGCGCGGCACCCGGGCATCGGACGCGGGCGGTCGCTGGAATGTTCATCGCGGCACATCATTTCGGGCGCTATCCGCATACGTGGGGCCGTTAACGTTTCGTAATTTCTCCGCACCCTTCCCGTGAAGAGTGCGTCCGTGACCATCAAGCCCCTCCATCAAGCCATCCGGCGCGCACTGCTGCCGATCTCCGCCGTCGTCGCCGTCGTCGCGCCCGGTGCCGTTTTCGCCCAGGCCAGCGGGCAGTCCAACCAGCCCACTACCCTTGATCGCATCGAGGTCACCGGCACGCGCATCCGCCGTGCGGACATGGAGACCTCGAGCCCTGTGTTCACCATCGACCGGCAGTCGATCGAGTCGTCCGGTGCGGTCACCGTCGGCGACTTCCTGCAGCGCACGCCGGCGATCTCCGGCGCCGCCACCAATCCGCAGGTCAACAACGGCGGCGGTGCGGGCGCGGCCACGGTCGACCTGCGCGGCCTCGGCGTGAACCGCTCGCTGGTGCTGGTCGACGGGCGGCGCTGGATCGGCACCGTCACCAATGCCAATGGCGCGGTCGACATCAACTCCATCCCGATGGCGTTGATCGAACGCGTGGAGGTGCTCAAGGACGGCGCCTCGGCCATCTACGGTTCGGATGCCATCGGCGGCGTGGTGAACTTCATCCTGCGCAAGGATTTCGAGGGCCTGGAAGCCAGCGTCTTCTACGGCAACTCGTCGCGCGGCGACGCCGACACGCAGCGGTTCGACGGCGTGTTCGGCATGGTCAGCGACCGCGCGCGGTTGATGCTCGGCGCCAGCTACGACAAGGAAGACCAGGTCAGCGCCGCCGACCGCGCGTATTCCAGCCAGCCCTACCAGCTGTACGCCGGCGAGCACGGCATCGGCGGCACCAGCCGCATCCTCACCGGCCGCTATGTGGTGCCGCGCGCCTCGGCGACCGGAGTCAACCTCGCCGATCCGAACTGCGGGGCCGGCGCCAACGTCGTGCTGACCCGCATCGACGGCCGCCCCGGCACCGCGCCCACCGACTTCCGCTGTTTCGATCCGGTCAACGACACCTACAACTTCCAGGCCGACGGCAACCTCAACCTGACCCCGCAGGAACGCACCGCGCTGTTCCTGAGCGGCAACTACCAGGTCAGCGACAACATCGAGGCGTTCCTGCTCGGCTCCTGGCTGCGCACCGAATCCTCGTTCTTCATCGCGCCGCTGCCGTTCGACGGCCGTGCGGCGGTGGACAACGTGCCGATCAGCGGCGACAGCCTCTACAACCCCTTCGGCGTCGACATCGCCGACGCCCGCCTGCGCCTGCGCGACTTCATCCCCACCCGCACGACGCGCTTCGAGACCGAGACCTACCAGATCACCGGCGGGCTTCGCGGCAACTTCGGCGGCAGCAGCTGGAGTTGGGACGCCTCCTATGGCTACGGCCGCACGCCGCAGTCGTCGACGGTGCGCGGCTACCTGTACAGCCCGGGCCTGACCGATGCGCTGGGCCCGTCGATGATCGACCCCGCCACCGGCAACCCGATCTGCGTGCGCACGCCGGGCAACCCCGCCACCGCGATCGCCGGCTGCCTGCCGGTGAACTTCATGGGCCCGCCGCCGGATCCGACCACCCCGGCGGGACAGGCGCAGCTCGCGGCGCTGGAGCTCATCAACCCGACCATCCACAACACCAACGAGAACGACCTCGAGGTGTTCAATGCCAACGTCACCGGCGACCTGTTCGAGATCCCCGCCGGCGTCGTGTCGCTGGCGGTGGGTGTCGAACACCGCAGGGAGGCGGCGAGTTCCAGCAGCGACTTCCTGACCATCATCCCGCCGGGCGAAACGGTGTGCCTGATCACCCAGGAGGCCTGTACGTTCGGCGACATCAACGGCAAGTTCGACGTCAGCGAGCTCTACGCCGAAGCGCTGATCCCGTTGCTGGAAGACGTGCCGTTCGCCGAACGGCTGAGCGTCTCGCTCGGCACGCGGTACTCCGACTACTCCAACTTCGGCGACACCACCAACTCCAAGATCGGCCTGGAGTGGAAGCCGTTCGCCGACCTGCTGGTGCGCGCGACGTTCGCCGACGCCTTCCGTGCGCCGACCATCGGTGACCTGTTCGCACCGACCGTACCCAGCGCCAACACGTACACCGACCCGTGCAACGGCTACACCGGCCAGGCCACCGCCGATCCGCGTGCGTGCGCCGGGGTGCCGACCGATGGCTCGTTCCGGCAGAGCAACAACCAGGTCACCTCGTTCCAGGTCGCCAACCCGAACCTGCTGCCGGAGCAGGGCGACGTGCTCACCTACGGGTTCGTGTACAGCCCGGGCTGGTTCGAGGGCTTCTCGCTCACGGCGGATTTCTGGCGGGTGAAGCTGGACGAGTTCATCGTCAACCTGCCCGAGAACGTGATGCTCAACCAGTGTTTCAACTTCGGGCGCTTCTGCGACACCTTCATCCGCGACGATGCCGGCGACGTGGCGCAGATGACCAACCTCATCGGCAACTTCGGCAGCCTGGAGACGTCCGGCGTCGACCTGGGACTGCGCTACCTGTTCCCGGAAACCGACTGGGGCAGCTTCCGCTGGAACCTCGACACCACCTACCTGGCCGAGTACGAGGTGCAGCTGTTGTCGGGCGATCCCAGCAGCAACGTCGGTGCGTTCCCGGGCATTCCCGGTAGCGTCGGCCTGGCCGGCACGTTCGTCGACAACGCGTCGTCCGGCTTCGGCAACATGGCCCGCTGGCGCGCGCTCAACGACATCAGCTGGACGCTGGGCGACTTCAGCGCCAGCCTCACCACGCGCTACGTGCACCACGTCTACGAGGCGCCGGATGTCGCCGATGTCACCGACCCGGGCTACGTGGCGAGGCGGCGGGTGCCGTCGTTCACCCAGACCGACCTGCAGATCGGTTACCGCTTCGCCGAGCTCAACAACAGCTCGATCCAGGTCGGCATCCGCAACCTCACCGACAGGCAGCCGCCGCTGATCTATTCTGGCTTCAATGCCTCCACCGACATGCGGACCTACGATGCCATCGGCCGGTTCTACTGGATGCGCTGGACAGCCCGTTTCTGAGTACGGGGCCGCATCGCTCCCCGCCGCGGCCACCGCCGTGGCGGGGACGTGCGATGCGGAACTCGCGCACTACATCCGCGTCTACGACGACGGGCTGGAACCGGCGATGTGCCGCAAGCTCATCGACTCCTTCGATGCGCTGGCCCGCTTCCAGCAGGTCAACGGGCGCGGCGTGCGCCCCGGCCTGGATGACAGCGCGTGGACCGAGCTCGATGTCAGCCGGCTGTCGGACGCGCCGTTCCTCGCCTGGTTCCGCCAGCTGGTCAGCCGCCAGCTGCAGCGCTACAACGCCGACGTGCGACTTCCGATCCCGGTGCCGGACAGCCCGCTGCTCAGTCCGCTGATCCTCAAGCGTTACCGCGCCGGCGGGCAGGAGAAGTTCCAGACCCATTTCGACTCGATCAACGAGGTCTGCGACCGCTACCTGGTGTTCCTGTGGTACCTCAACGATGTCGAGGAAGGCGGCCGGACGTGGTTTCCCGGCCTGCAGACCGGCGTGGCGCCGAAGGCGGGGCGGCTGCTGATGTTCCCGCCGTACTGGCTGTACGCGCACCAGGGAGAGCCGTCGCCACGCCAGGACAAGTACATCCTGTCCACCTACCTGCGCTTCGTGCAGACAGGCCCGGCGGCGGCGCCGGGCACTCAGTCCAGCGTGTAGCCGTAGCGTTCGACGAAGGGCGCCAGCAGCTCGAGCGTGCCCGGGCTGAAATGCGCGCGGTAGCGCTGCCAGCGCCCGACCGCACGCACATGCACCGGCTCGGCCACCTGCGCGTAGCTGGGCGTGCGGATGCGCTGTCCGCGTTCGACCACCGACGCGTGGAACGCATGCTGCCCGGGCTGTGGCACCAGCGACAGGAATGCCATCAACGCGGCCACGGTGTCGCCGGGTGCAGCGGCGAGATCCTCGTAGCGCAGCGTGTGCACGCGCGGGCCGGCGAGCACGCGCTGTTTCTCCCAGTGGCCCATCACCGCGGCGTAGGTGCGTGCGGTGGATTCGAGCGAATCGAAGGCGAGCGCACCGCCGTTGAGGCCGAAGGCCTGGAAATGGCAGCTCAGCACGCAGTCGCAGGGATGGCGCAGCAGCAGCAGCCAGTCGCTGCGTGGGAACAGCCACTGGATGTAGCTCGCGCGCGTCAGGTACAGCGGGTACTTGTCGACCAGCCGTCCGCCCGGCGGCAGGTGGCGCGCCACCTCGTCGCGGTAGTGGGCGCGCAGCGCGCGGTGTTGCCCGGCGTCCAGCCGTGCCAGCGCGCCATCGAGGTCGTCGTCGCGCCAGCCTGGAGCGCGGCGCATCACCTCGATCACGCGTTCGAGTGCAGGGCGCTCGTCGAGCACCTGCAGCGCCGGGTGCTGTCCCAGCATCTGTTCCAGCAGCGTGGTGCCCGAGCGCGGAAAGCCGACGAGGAACACCGGGTCAGGCGGATCGCCGGTGCGCGGCGGGTACGGCGCCGGCAGCGGACGGTGCAGACGCTGCCGCAGCCAGCCCAGCACCTGTGACTGTTCCAGATCCGGGTGCCGCTGGCGCAGCGCGCGGCGCGCGTGGGCATGGGCCCGGGCCAGCGCCTGAATCGCGGCATCGGCGTGCTGCTGGCGGTCGTGGCATGCGGCGAGCTCGAACCACAACTGCGCGGCCATCGCGGGATCGCCCTCGCGGTCGGCGGCCGGTGCGAGGACGAGGACGGCCTCGCCGGGTTCTCCGCGACGGCGCGCCATGCGTGCCGTCGCCAACGCCGCCATCGATGCCATGGCGGTATCCACTTCACCGACTACCGCGAGCAGCGCCTCCGCCTCCTGCACGCGGTTCAGGCGTTCCAGCAGCAACGCCAGCCGCACCCGTGGCGCCGAGGCCCCGGGCCGTTCGGCCAGCAGTTCGGCGAACAGCGCCTGTGCGGCACCTTCGTGTCCGGCATGCGCCAGCAGCCAGGCCAGCACCGTGCGTTGCTCGAACGACAGGCCTGCCGCATCGATCGCAGCCACGCAGGCGGCCAGGTCGTCGTAACGCTCCAGCTCGGCCAGGCATTGGCCGTGGGCCAGGCGGACGTCGGCGGCATCCGGCTCTTCGGACTGCGCGCGCTGCAGCCAGGCGAGCGCGTCGCCAAACCGGCCCTGCGCCATCAGCGCCAGACCGTGCCCGAGCAGGTACGGCACGCCCTGCGCCCCGGCGGCACCGGCGCGCATGAACGCCTGCAGGGCGCCCTCGCCGTCCGTGCAGTCGAGGCACGCATTGCCGAGGTTCACCCAAGCGTCCGCCTCCTGCGGCCGCTGTTGCGCGTAGGCGGCGAACAGCGCGCGCGCCTCCTCCGCACGACCGCTGGCGGCCAGCGCCAGCGCCCGCAAGCGCATCCAGCCCGGTTCGTGCGTGCCGTCCGCGCGTGCTGCCGATGCGTGTCGCAGCGCCGCCTGCGCATCGCCCTGCCGCAACAACTGCTCGGCGGTCTCCAGCTCCGCTGGACTGTCAGGGCGCATCGGGCACTCCGGAGGCTCGTGGCGGGTCCGCAGCGGACTATCCGCCTGCACCTGCACGCGTACAACCATGCCGGCGGCGTGCATCCGGTTGCGTGCGCGGTCGGTGGTGCGTGATCGAGCCAACGTGCTCGCGCCGCGCCGCGCCGTCGGCGGATGCGTTCATCTCCGGTCAACAGCTGTCCGTCAACGATCGCGGAGAACGTTTTCGCAGGCGGTACTTCCTGCACTGCCCGGGCCGCGGCCACGGGCGGAACCTGCCGACAGCTGCCGGATGATCCGGGAGGACGCTCGCGTGCGAGTCCAGCACCATCTGCTGCACGGATCCCAGTCGCTGGCACCGGCCACCCTCGACAGCGAGTGTCTCAACCTGGTGCGGGGCCGCGGCCGGGGCAACCGGATGCAGGTGCCTGCCGGCTGGATCAGCCTGTGCGTGGTGCTGTCGGGTTGCCTGGAGCTGCGGAGCCAGGACACGGACTGGCCGTTGTCGCGGGGCCGCTACCAGCTATGGCTCGAAGGATCGCTGCGCTGTGCCAGCCATGGCCATGGCTGGTGGCTGATGCTGACCGGGCCGGCCACCGCATGGCATCCCGGCACGCGCGCGCCGGTGACCGACATGCTGCCCTGGGAGGCCGCGTGCCCGCGTGCGGTCATGCGGCCGCTGGTTCGGCTCGCACGCAGCGGCAGGCGCGCGGAGGCGCAGGATCCGGCCACCGTTGCAGGGATCGTCGCCGACCTGCGTCACGCGATCTTCGAACACCAGCAGGACCTGCACACGCACCTGCAACGCTGCAGCGGCCGCACGCGGCTGCGCAGGCAACAGACCCTGCTGCGGCTGCTGCGCGTGCAGCACCTGATCCGCTGCCACCTCGAGGACCACATGGCGCTTGGCCGGCTTGCGGCGAGCGCCAGCTACTCGCCCTGCCACCTGGTCCGCCTCTACCGCAACGTGTTCGGCGAGACACCCAACGAGTACGCCGCGCGCCTGCGCTGCCAGCGCGCCCGGGAGCTGGTGTGCGGGACGTCGATGCCGGTGTGCGAGATCGCCGAGACGCTGGGCTTCGAGAGCGAGAGCGCGTTCTGCCGTGCGTTCAAGCAGGCCTTCGGCTGCACCGCGACCAGCGCGCGGCGCGATGGCCTGCCTGCCCCGGGCTCTGCAACGGACCGCATGACCGCCAGCCCGTCATCCGTGATGCTGGAGGGCGGCGGATCGATGGCGATCGCCCAGGGGTGGCTGCCACGGGGTGAGTTGCTGCCGGAGGCCTAGGCCGGTGATCCCGCGCCTGCGGCGGAGGCCTCGGGCGCCATCCCGCCGTGCCGCAGCAGGGCATCGATCCTGGGGTCACGGCCACGGAAGGCGCGGAAGTTCTCCAGCGCCGGGCGGCTGCCGCCACGGGCCAAGATCTCGGCACGGAAGCGCGCGCCGGTTGCGGCCACCGCATCGGGTTGTTCCTCGAACGCGGCGTAGGCATCGGCGCTGAGTACCTCGGCCCATTTGTAGCTGTAGTACCCGGCCGCATAGCCGCCAGCGAAGATATGCGCGAACTGGTGCGGGAACCGGTGCCACGACGGCGGCCGGTTCACCGCGACCTCGTCGCGGATGCGTTCGAGCAGCGCCAGCACGTCGGCCGGTGGATCGCCCACGTGCAGTTCCATGTCGAACAGCGCGAACTCCAGCTGGCGCACGGTCTGCATGCCGCTCTGGAAGTTGCGCGCCGCCAGCATGCGTTGGAACAGGTCGCGCGGCAGTGGCGCGCCGCTGTCGACATGCGCGGTCATCGCTTCCACCCGCGGCCATTCCCAGCAGAAGTTCTCCATGAACTGGCTGGGCAGTTCCACCGCGTCCCACTCCACGCCGTTGATGCCGGCCACTGGAAGCTCGCCGACCTCCGTCAGCAGCTGGTGCAGGCCGTGGCCCATCTCGTGGAACAGGGTCACGACCTCGTCGTGGCTGAAGGTCGCGGGCGCGCCGTCGACACCACGGCCGAAGTTGCAGACCAGGTACACGATCGGGGTCTGCGTCGAGCCGTCGGCGCGATCGCGGCGGTTGCGGCAGTCGTCCATCCACGCACCGCCACGCTTGCCCTCGCGTGCATGGAGGTCGAGGTAGAACTGCCCGACCGGGCGGCCGTCGCCATCCACCAGCCGGTAGAAGCGCACGTCGGCGTGCCACACCGGAGCGCTGTCCTCCTCGACGCGCAGACCGTACAGGCTGTGGATCACATCGAACAGGCCGGCCAGCACGCGCGGCCCGGTGAAGTAACGCTTCACCTCCTGCCCGGAATAGCTGTAACGCGCCTCGCGCAGCTTCTGCGATGCCCACGCCAGATCCCACGGCTGCAGCGCGTCGAGGCCGAGCGTGTCGCGCGCAAAGGTTTCGAGTTCGACCCGGTCGCGGCGCGCATGCGGCAGCGCGCGGCCGGCGAGGTCACGCAGGAACGCCAGCACCTCGTCGGCGCTGCGCGCCATGCGGGTGGTCAGCGACAGCTCGGCGTAGTCGGCGTGCCCGAGCAGTCGGGCCTGCTCCGCACGCAGCGCCAGGATGCGGTCGATCAGCGGGCCGTTGTCGAGCTCGGAAGGACCGGCGTCGGAGGCGAGGACGCCATGGGCGCGGTACAGCCGCTCGCGCAGTGCACGGTTGTCGGCGTAGGCCTGCACCGGCAGATAGCACGGCATCTTCAGGTTCAGGCGCCAGCCGTCCTCGCCCGCGTCCCGCGCATCCGCACGGCACTGCGCGAGCACGTCGGCGGGCAGGCCGACGAGTTCGGCCTCGTCGGTGGTGGTCCAGGACCACGCATCGGTGGCGTCGAGCACGTGCTCGGAAAACTTCGCCGACAGCGCCGCCAGTTCCTGCTGGATCTGCGCGAAGCGCGCGCGTGCGTGGGGTTCGAGTTCGGCACCACCGAGGCGGAAATCGCGCAGCGCGTTGTCGACGACGCGCCGGCGCGCGACGCTCCAGCCAGCGGCTTCGGGTGCCGCGGCCAGCGCCCTGAAGCGCTGGTACAGCGCCGGGTCCTGTCGCAACGCGCTGTGGAACTGCGTCACCTTCGGCAACGCGGCGTTGTAGGCCTCGCGTAGAGCGGGCGTGTTGACCACCGCATTGAGATGGCCGACCTGGTTCCAGGCGCGGCCGAGGCGTTCGGTGGCGTCGTGCAGGGGTTCGACGAGGTCGTCCCAGCTGACGGCGGCCGCCGTGGTGGCACGGGTGAGCGCGGCCGCGGCCTCGGCCAGCAGGGTATCGATCGCGGGCACGACATGATCGGGCCGGATCGCATCGAAGCGCGGCAGTGCGGAGAAGTCGAGGAGGGGGTTGGTCATCCCCGGATGGTGGGGGCGCGACCGGTCGGATTCCAGCAGGACCGGCCGCAAGGCGGCGCCGGGCGGCGATGCCGCCGCGCGCGCTCAGGGGGTCGCGAGGATCGAGACGATACGGTTCTGCAGCCAGCTGGTGTCCTCGGCGGACAACGTGTCGCGCGACAGGGAGCGGGTCTCGTGCGAGAACGCGGCCCAGAAATCGCTGTCGTGCGGATTCTGCTGGCGCATCTGCGGCAGGCGTTGGCGGAGATCGGTCAGGCGACGATCGAGTTCGGGGCGGGACATGGGACAACCTCTGTTTCAGGCATCGGCACGATGGTGCAACCATCGGCTCGCCGGGGAATCTGGTCGCGCTGCGCGGGACTGGCCGTGATCCACGGAGACGGTCGGGCGCGGCGCGTGTCCCAACGTAGTCGGCGTCCCTGTAGGGCGGCGTGAAAAACCGCATGGAATCAGCGGTTTGCGAGGCGGTGCTGTTCAGTCGGATGAACCGCTCCAATGCCTTGTCTCACGGATTGAGACATCGACCCGCCACGCTTGCGTGGTGGAGACCGTCGACAAGCTTGCGATCCTGGCCGATGCGGCCAAGTACGACGCGTCCTGCGCGTCGAGCGGCGCATCGAAGCGCCATTCGCTCGGCACCGGCGGGATCGGCAGCACCGAAGGCATGGGGATCTGCCATTCGTACACGCCGGACGGCCGCTGCGTCTCGCTGCTGAAGATCCTGCTCACCAATTTCTGCATCTACGACTGCGCCTATTGCGTCAACCGCGTCAGCAGCAACGTGCGCCGCGCGCGCTTCAACACCGACGAGGTGGTGAAGCTCACCCTGGATTTCTACAAGCGCAACTACATCGAGGGCCTGTTCCTCTCCAGCGGCATCATCCGCTCCAGCGACTACACGATGGAGCAGCTGGTGGAGGTGGCGCGCAGCCTGCGCGAGGACCATCGCTTCGCCGGCTACATCCACCTCAAGACGATTCCCGACGCCGCACCCGAGCTGCTGGCCGCGGCCGGGCGCTACGCCGACCGCCTGAGCATCAACGTCGAACTGCCGACCGAGGCCGGGCTTGCCGAGCTGGCTCCGGAGAAGAAGCTGCCCGGTATCCGCGCGGCGATGGGCGAGCTGCGCTGGCGCATCGAGGAGAACCGCGAGCAGCGCCGTGATCGTGGCGCGGGGCGCGCGAAGCCGCCACGTTTCGCACCGGCGGGGCAGAGCACGCAGATGATCGTCGGCGCCGATGGCGCCAACGACCGCAGCATCCTGCACACCAGCGACAACCTCTACGGCAACTACCGCCTGCGACGCGTCTACTACTCGGCGTTCTCGCCGATCCCCGACGCCTCGATCCGCCTGCCGTCGAAGGCGCCGCCGCTGGTGCGCGAACACCGCCTCTACCAGGCCGACTGGCTGCTGCGTTTCTATGGCTTCGGCGTCGACGACATCGCGCCGGCGGATGCCGGCGGCATGCTCGACCTCGACATCGACCCCAAGCTCGCCTGGGCGCTGCGCCATCCGGAGCAGTTTCCGGTGGACATCAACCGTGCCTCGCGCGAATTGTTGCTGCGGGTGCCGGGGCTCGGCACCCGCAATGTCGACCGCATCGTCGCGTCGCGCCGGCAGGGTGCGTTGCGGGTGGACGATCTCGCGCGGCTGCGGGTGCCATTGCGCAAGACGCTGCCGTTCCTGCTGCTGCCCGACCATGTGCCGCGCGGGGGGCTCGACAATCCCGCACGACTGCGCGCGCAGCTGGCGCCACCGCCGCAGCAGGCGGACCTGTTCGCGTGAGCGCGGATCTGTTCGGCGACGCCTCTGCCGCGCCGACGGCGGGGGCGGTGCAGGCAGTCGTCGATCCGCCCTGGGATGGCGATGCCTGGCGCACCTTGGCACGCCAGGCATGGTGCGCCGGCCTCGCTCCGGAGCACCTGGTCTGGGACGGCGATCCGCAGGCGATGCTGGTGGCAGGGCCTTCGTTGCAGGCCTTGCCGGCGACGCGGCCGCCGCCGCGGGTGGATGCCGACTTCCCCGCGTTGGTGTCGACGGTCGCCTGCCACACCGATCCGCAGCGCTTCGCCCTGCTGTACCGGCTGCTGTGGCGGATGGCGTCCGGTGAGCCTCGGCTGCTCGAACGCGCCAGCGATCCCGATGTGCAGCGCGTGCGCATGCTGGAAAAGGCGGTGCGCCGCGACAGCCACAAGATGAAGGCGTTCGTGCGCTTCCGCGAGGTGCCGGGGCAGGACGACCATTACATCGCCTGGTTCGAACCGGCACATCGCATTCTCGACCGGGTGGCGCCGTTCTTCGCCCGCCGCTTCGCCGGCATGCACTGGGCCATCCTCACCCCGTACCGCAGCGTGGCCTGGGCGGGCGAGGCGCTCGTCTACGGCCCGGGCGCGACGCGTGGCGATGCGCCTTCCGACGATGCGCAGGAAGCGCTGTGGCGCACCTATTACGCGCACATCTTCAATCCGGCGCGGCTCAACCCGACGATGATGCGTTCGGAGATGCCGCAGAAATACTGGAAGGGCCTGCCCGAGGCGGCGCTGTTGCCGACCCTGCTGCGCGAGGCGGGGCCGCGCGTGCAGGCGATGGCGGAACGTGCGCCGGAGTTGCCGCGTCGACGCATTCCCGCACCGGCGCCCGAGCCGGCATCGACGGTGCAGGGCCTGGACGCGTTGCGCGAGGCGGCCGCCGCGTGCCGCCGCTGTCCGCTGTGGGAACCGGCCACGCGCACCGTGTTCGGCGAAGGTCCGCACGATGCGCGGGTGGTGGTGGTCGGCGAACAGCCCGGCGACGAGGAGGACCTCAGCGGGCGCCCGTTTGTCGGCCCCGCCGGGCGCCTGCTCGATCGCGCACTGGCCGAGCTCGGCATCGCACGCGAGCGCCTGTGGCTGACCAACGCGGTCAAGCACTTCCGTTTCGAGCCGCGCGGCAAGCGCCGCCTGCACCGCAACCCGGAGGTCTCGCATGTGCGTGCCTGCCGGCCGTGGCTGCAGCAGGAACTGGCCGCGCTGCAGCCGGAGGTCGTGGTGTGCCTGGGCGCGACCGCCGCGCAGGCGGTGTTCGGCGGCGGCTTCCGGTTGATGGAGGGGCGCGGCCGCTGGCACGCGCTGGAGGGCGCACGTGGCCTGGCCACCGTGCATCCGGCCTGGGTGCTGCGCCAGGGTGATGCGGCGTCGCGCGACCTGGCCTATGCGGGATTCGTCGACGACCTGCGGTTGCTGGTCGACCACGTCGGCTGATCGTCACCTGCCCTGGACGGCGGTGAACGCAGGGCGCGGCCGCCGCAGCGACATTGGCGGGTTTCACCGCGGATTGCGCCGCTCGCGCGGACACTCCGGACACACCCGATACGGAGCCGAAGCCATGAAGCATCGTCATTCCCACGTCCGCGTCGCGCTGCTGGCGCTGGCACTGTCCGCGGCCGGAACCGCCTCCGCGCAGCGCGCCGACACTGCCGGCGCGATGCAGGCCGACACCAGCCACCACGGCGCCCACCAGACCACGATGACCGAGGCCCAGGCGCGCGCGGCGCTCGAGGGCGAGGGTTTCCGCAATGTGCGCGACCTCGAGTTCGAACACGGCCTGTGGAGCGCCGATGTCGACAGCGCCGACGGCAACAAGAACGATGTGTATCTCGATCCCGCCACCGGCGACGTCTTCCCCGACAACGCGCCTGCACGCATCTCCGAGAACGAGGTGCGCGCCAGCCTCACCGCCGGCGGCTACCAGCACATCGACGATGTCGAATTCGACGACGGCATCTGGAAAGCCGAGGCACGCAACGCCGAGGGCCAGAAGTTGAACCTGCGCATCGCCCCCACCGATGGCCGGGTGCTGCACGAACGCATCGACTGACGCAGGTCGGCCGACCGGAACGACGATGCCCGGCACGTGCCGGGCATTTTCGTGTGCGCAGGCGAACGCGATACCTGTCAGCGGCTGAAGCCGGATCCGCGTCCGCGGCGGCGCCGGCGCAGCCATGCGGTCTGCACCAGCAGCGCAATCGCCAGCGCCAGTGCGGTCCAGCCCAGCACGGGCGCCTCGCTGCCGCGGGCCAGTGCCACGGTGACGCCGAGGAAACCCCACGCCGCCGCCGCCGCGTAGCTGTAGGCGCCGCGCAGCGCCGCATTGGCAGCGAATGCCAGCAGTATGGCAAGCGCGAGCAGCCCGAAGCTCCAGCCCAGCTGGTTGTCGGCGGGAAGCACGCCGGCGCCGAGCAGTGCCTGCGCCAGGTTGAGCACCGCCGCGATCGACAGCCAGCCGGCATGCATCCCGAGCGCGGTGCGCGTCCACAGGTCGGCCTTGCCGCGGTGCGCCGTCCATGCGGCCCACAACAGCGTGCCCAGCGCGACCAGGATCAGCAGCACGCAGAGCCACAGCCATTCCCGCGAGTACACCGGCATCCACACGGCCGTGCAGGCGAAGCCCAGCGCCGTGGCCGGGGCGATCCGTGCCAAGAGCCGGTCACGCTTGCGCGGCCCGGTGGCCTGGCGCAGCGCATAGCCGACGTCGAGCAGGAAGATCAGGCTCCAGATCGAGAACGCATACCCGGCCGGCTGCACCAGCAACGGATAGCGCGAGGAGATTTCCGACTGGTCGGGGCCGAACACGCCCTGGACGGAAAACCATGCCACTACCGGCATGGCGAGGGCGGCGATCAGCACGAGCAGGCGCATGGTCGTTCCTTCGGGGCGGAGCCCGCATGGTCGGGTTCGAAAGGCAATCATGTGGTGAAAGCCCGCCCGCCGCATCCCGTCCGTTCCAACCGGCGGCGCCGCTACGCGCCGCTACGCTCCCCTACGCTCCGCCCGGCCGCCACGCCGGCCGGCTTACGGCCCCGTTTCCCGCGTCCGGTTGCGCCGTTCGTTCCGGCCCAGGCCCTGCCACAGCAGCCACAGGCCGCCGGCGAGATAGGGAATGCAGCTGGGCACCCACATCAGGATCCCGGCCAGCTGCTGGTCGGCC
Organism: Luteimonas yindakuii; assembly: GCF_004803715.2. Classification (NCBI taxonomy): domain Bacteria; kingdom Pseudomonadati; phylum Pseudomonadota; class Gammaproteobacteria; order Lysobacterales; family Lysobacteraceae; genus Luteimonas; species Luteimonas yindakuii. The sequence continues at coordinate 2,762,348 of NZ_CP039383.2, read as the reverse complement.
AGCGCGGACAGGCCGACTTCGGGCGCGCGCAACGCGTAAACGGGGTACAGCGCGCGTTGCGAGAACGCCAGCAGCGCGCCGAGGAACCCCATCTGCATCATCACCGCCAGCAGCGCGACCACGCCGCCACCGGCGCCGCTGCCGGGATCGCGCAGGCGTCGCCATGCCGCCGCCCAGAACCACATGCCGGCGAGCAGGAACGACAGGTGCATCAGGTGGTGCAGCGGCTCGCTGGCCAGTACCGCCTCGAGCGCACCGGGCAGATGCCAGGCCCACATCACCGCGCTGTGGGCGACGGCCGCCGGTACCAGCCAGGTGGATACCCTGGTCAGTGGCGCATGCAGGCCGGCGTGCAATGCCGACGACCAGCGCCTGGGCAGCGCGTACGCGGCCACCGCGAACGGCTTGCCGGCCAGCAGCAGCGGCGGTACCAGCGCGAGCAGCAACATGTGCTGGGCCATGTGCGCGGCCAGCGACCAGGCGCCGTAGGCGTCCAGCGGCCAGATCGCCGCCAGCGCCAGTGCCAGCATGCCGGCCCAGAACCCCGCGACGTCGGCGATCCTGACGCCGCGGCCGATGCCGGCCTGCCGCCACAGCCGCAGCAGCCCAAGCGCATACAGCGCCGCCAGCAGCACGAACGGCACCAGCACCATCGGCGACAGCGTCCACGCCTGCGCCAGCGTGGGTGGATGCGGGTGGCCGTCGTGGGCAAAGGCAGCCCATGGCCACAGGGGCGCCGTGGCAGCAACGGCCATGGCGGTCATCGAAGGTCGGAGTCGACGCATGGGCGACACCGTAACAAGCCAGTGGCCGCAGGCATGTAGATACCCCGTACACGCGATGCCCGCGCGTGCTCGTCTAGGGTCGCGATGGCGCGGTGTCACCCGGCTGTCGCACGACGCGGCTCGCTGTCTTCCGCCGACCCTTCTCCCGCATGCGGGATTGCCCGAAGGGCCGGATGAGGGCACGACGAGCACGTTCGCCCATCAAGCATGCGCTTTGCGGAGACCCCATGTACTTCTGGCTCAAGTTCTTCCACATCGCGGCGATGGCGGTCTGGTTCACCGGCCTGTTCTTCCTGCCGCGGCTGTTCGTGGCCTTCCAGCGCAAGGAAGCCGATGGCGAGGCCGCGTACTTCAACCCGGTCGCCAACACGCTGTTCTTCGGCATCGCGACGCCCGCCGCGATCGTCACCATCACCCTCGGGCTGGTGCTGATCGCATGGCGGCCGGAGGGCGCCTGGCTGGTGATGAAGCTCGCCGTGGTCGCGGTGGCGGTGCTGTTCCATCTGTATTTCGGCCTGCTGCTCTACCAGCTCGGCAAGGGCAACGACCGCCACGGCGCGTGGTTCTTCCGTGCGCTGGGCGCGGTGCCACTGGTGTTGCTGCTGGCGATCGCCGCCATCACCGGCGCCAAGCCACGCACCATCGGCGACCTGCCGCCACCGCCGGTGCATGGAGTCGACCGCGAGGATTGACGAGCGGGTTCATGCGCCCTGGGTGGCTCCTCGATGTGTCCGCGCTGCCCGTCACGCGCACCGGGGGGTGTGCTCCCCCGGCCGGAGTCCGCGTCCAGCTGCCACGGCCGGCCGCCGGCCATCCATGGCCGGCTGTCCGCACACCCCCCGGTGCACGCGACGGGCTCGTGCGTCCGCAGGCTTCGGCACCGAAATCCGAGCGGTTGCAGCCGGCGGCGCGTGCCAAGACCACCCGGCTGCCTTCGCTGTTGATCCTCGCCCAGACGCGACGCCAGCTCGGGGCCCGCCGCGGACGCAGGGGGATGTCCAGAGCCGGCCATGGATGGTCGGCGGCCGGATGTGGTAGCTGGACGCGGAGATATCCGGCTGGGCATCCCCCTGTGGCCGTGGCGGGCTGGCCCGGTGCCAGCCAACCGCCGCCCATGCGGAGGACGCTCACGTCACCCTGGTGAACACCTGCTCGATCGGTGCCAGCCAAACCCCCTTTCCCGGTTCCAGCTGAAACCGCTGCTCTGGTTCGACAGGAACGCCGCCGATCCGGAGAACATCAGACGCTCATTCCGCCCATCAGGTTGCGCGCCGTCGCGCAGACATCCGGATCAACGGCCGCGGACTCACTCCGCCGGCGGCTTGTCGTCGGCTTCGTGCTCGTGCGGATTGCCTTCGCCGTAGACGCCGATGCCATGGCGGAAGCTCAGCGTGCCGCCGAGCCAGCCGGCGATCATTACCAGCAGCAACAGCACGCCCGACTGCAGCAGGCCCCACGGCCATACCGCGGCAGCGGGATCCGGCGCGCGCAGCCAGACGCCCAGCCCGGCCATCGCCAGCACCATCACCGCGACGATGAAGTGGTTCCATGCCGAGACGTGCCGGCGCACCACGCGGATCAGGAACATGTCGGCGGTGCCGGCAATGCCCGCGACCACGCCGATCGCCAGGCCCACGGCGTTCATCCAGAACGCGGTCTGCGACCAGAACACGGTGTCGAACCACAGCGACAGCAGGTCGGCCGGGAATACCAGGCTCAGCAGGGCGACCGGGTAGACCACCAGCATCGGGTGCAGCGGATGCTTGGCGATCGCCACCCGGCTGCGCACCGAGTGGGTGGTGGTGCGGGGCTTGGGTTGTTCGAGGGTCTTGCGCATCAGGCACAGGGCGGCAGCATGAGGACGGGAATTCGTGGTGAAGGTGATCGCGATGGTGGCCAGCAGCCCGGACAGGGCGACGACCGCCGTCGAGAAGCGTTCGCGGCGCGTCGCGACATCCGGCTGCACGTCGCGCCGTGCGTGGCGCCAAGCGCGCAGCCCACGCAGCCCCAGCCACACGGTGGCAGCCACGGCGACGGTGCCGATCGCAACCAGGATCCACGTGGCGGCTTCGGCACCGGCAAGCTCCCACCGCAGCACGTCCTCCGCGCAGACCACGCCCTGCAGGCTGTAGACGGTGACGAAATGCAGCGCCCACACCGCCCACGGCGCGGCGATGCCGGTCAACCGGTGCGGCGACAGCGCCTGCATCAGATCACCCTCGGAAACACGTGGATCACCACCCAGGCGATCAGTCCGATGCCGACCGTGTAGCGCCAGAACCCGACCACGACCCGCGGCTCCAGCGTGCGCACGGCGGTCACGTAGCCCGCGCGTGCGCGTGCGGCGATGAACACCGACATCAGTGCCGCGATCGCCACGTGCAGCATGTGGAAGCCGGCCAGCGTCCACACCACCGAGGCATAGGCATGCGCCTGCGGGACGCCCACCGGTCCGGCCAGTGCCCAGGCTTCCACGCCGATGAAGGCCGCGCCCAGGCCAGCCGCAGCCAGCAGCGCGATCGCAGTGCCACCGATGGCACCACGCCGCAGCGCGCGGCCCGCCCACCACGTCGCCACGCCCTGCAGCAGCAGCAACGCAAGCGCAGTGAGCGGCAGGGCGAGCCAGCCAATCGCGATGCCCGGCGGTGGCCACGCCGCCGTGTCCAGCCACAGGTAGAAATAGGCGAACACCAGCGAAGCGAACAGCGAGCCGTCTATCAGCAGGGTGATCACCAGTGCCCACCAGCCCGGCGCATTGCGCGCGCTGTACTGCGTGGGCAGCAGGCGGCCATCGCCGATATCCACGGTGGCCGGGGCGTGGCGGTCGCCGGTGGTCCACAGCCAGCCGGCGAACATCGCCAGCAGCGGCAACACGAGCAGTGCGGCACCCCAGTAGACCTTGGCGATGAAGCAGGCCAGCAGCGCGGCGATGTTGAGCGCCGCCAGCAGCGGCCACCAGGTCGAGTGCGAGACGCGGATGACCTGTTCGGGCTCGGCGCCGAGCACGCCGGTGCCGAGCAGCTCGCGGCGGCCATCGCGTGGATCGCCGAGCAGGCCGTCGGCGCGTGCGCTCTCGTCGGCAAGGGCGGGGCGGGACCACACCGGGTAGCGGTCATCGACCACGGGCACCGAGGCGAAGTTGTAGTGCGGTACCGGCCATGCCAGCGCCCACTCCAGCGTGCCCGCTTCCCACGGATTGCGCTGCGCGGCGCGGCGACCGAGGCGGAACGACAGCCCGAGATCGATCAGGATCGCCAGCATGCCCACCGCCAGCACGAAGCCGGCCGCCGTCGACAGCAGGTTGAGCCATTCGACGTTGAGGTCGGCGGGGTAGGTGTAGACGCGGCGCGGCAGCCCGAGCAGGCCGGTCAGGTGCATCGGCAGGAACGCGAGGTTGAAGCCGATGAACACCATCCAGAACGCGGTGCGGCCGATGCTCTCCGACGGCATCCGCCCGCTCGCCATCGGCAGCCAGTAGTACAGCCCGGCGAACATCGGGAACATCAACCCGCCGATCAGCACGTAGTGCAGGTGCGCGACCACGAAATGGGTGTCGTGCGCCTGCCAGTCGAACGGCACGAAGGCCAGCATCACCCCGGTCAGCCCGCCGAGCACGAACACGAAGAAGAACCCGAACAGGTGCAGCATCGGCAGCCGGAACTGCGGCCGCCCCGCCCACAGGGTGGCGATCCAGGCGAACACCTGGATGCCCATCGGGATCGCCACCGCCATGCTCGCCGCGCTGAAGAAGGCGAGTGCCAGCAGCGGGATGCCCACCGTGTACATGTGGTGCACCCACAACCCGAAGCTGAGGAAGCCGGTGCCGACATAGGCCAGCACGATCCAGGTGTAGCCGACCATCGGCCGCCGCGCGAAGGTGGCCACCAGCATCGACACCACGCCCGAGGCCGGCAGGAAGATGATGTAGACCTCGGGATGGCCGAACAGCCAGAACAGGTGCTGCCACAGCAGCGGGTCGCCACCGCGCGGCACATCGAAGAAGGCGAAATCGAACGCGCGCTGGATCTCCAGCAGGATGCTGGCGAGGATCAGTGGCGGGAAGCCGAACGCGATCATGAAGGCCATCACCAGGATCGCCCAGCAGAACAGCGGCATGCGCTGGATGCCCATGCCCGGCGCACGGGTGATCAGGATCGCGACGATGAGCTCGACCGCGGCGGTCACCGCGGCGATCTCGGCAAACGTCACCCCGATCAACCAGAAGTCCGCGCCCAGCCCGGGCGAGTAGGTTGCATCGGTCAGTGGCACGTACATGAACCAGCCGCCGTCGGGTGCGGCATCGAACAGGAAGCTGGCGTACAGGAACAGGCCGCCGAACAGGTAGCACCACCAGCCGAACGCCGACATCCGCGGGAACGGCAGGTCGCGCGCGCCGAGCATCTTCGGCACCAGGTACATCGCGAAGCCTTCCATGATCGGCACCGCGAACAGGAACATCATCGTGGTGCCGTGCATGGTCACGAACTGCGCGTAGCGTCGCGGGTCCAGCACCTCCATGCCGAACCACGCCAGCTGCAGGCGGATGAACATCGACAGCATCCCGCCGATCAGCAGGAAGGCCAGGCCGGTGACGATGAAGCGCATCGCCACGGTGCTGTGGTTGACCGCGGTCAGCTGGGCGACGATGCCGCGGCCGGTGCCCCAGATCTGCGCGAGCGCATCGAGCCGACGGCGGTTCTCGACCTCGTCGATGCGTCCGGGGCCGTGCGCGGTGGTCATCGTGCCGTCCCGGCCGTGCCGCCGCCGTCGCGCCATGCGCGCCAGGCGTCGGGCTCCATCACCTGCACGGCGAAGATCATGTGGGTGTGCTCGAGGCCGCAGAACTCCGCGCACTGGCCGCGCAGCGGACGGCCGCCGTCGTCATCCACGCGCAGGCGCAGCGTGTTGATGCGCCCGGGCACCGCATCCATCTTGCCGCCCAGCCGCGGGATCCAGAAGCTGTGGACCACGTCCTCGCTGGTGATGTTGAACTCCACCATCTCGCCGCGTGGCAGATGCAGGACCACGTCGCTGGTGGCGCGCACGCGGCCTTCGTCGTCGCGGTACTGGAATTCCCATTCCCACTGCCGGCCGACCACGTCGATCACATGCTGCTGCGTCTCGCCAAGACCGGTGACGCGGCTGCTGGTGGCGGTGCCCCAGGCCAGCAGGCCGACCAGCACGGTAGTCGGCATCAGCAGGCCACCGGCCACGATCAGCCGCGTCGGCCTGCCCAGTGCACGCGTGTTGCGGCCACGGAACAGTGCCCAGCACACCATCACCATCACCATCAGCCAGATGGCGGCGAACAGCCAGAACATCAGCCACCAGGTCTGCGCGATGCCATGCGCGGCGGGACCGGCGGGATCGAGCGTGGACTGCGGGCCACGCACGCAGGCGGCCAGCAGCGCCAGCGTCCCGCAGGCGATCAGGAAGGAGCGGTGATGGCGCCGCATCGTGGTCCGTGGTCCTCGAACAGTCCCCGCGCCATGCTCGACGCGGTGCACACGCTAGCGACCGCTGTGGGCAGGTCGCGTGAATGCGCTTCCAGCGCGCGCGACGGCCAATCTGTATGCGTCCGGTTGAGGCGCCGCAAAAAAACGCGACGCCCGAAGGCGCCGCGTTTTCTGTCGCGTGCGGCGTCAGGCACGCCGCGTCGATGCACTCAGTTGCGGTCGCGGGTGTTGTCGCGCGCGTTCTCGTCGCTGCCGCGGTTGGCATCGGTGCTGCCTACGGTCAGGCCGGAATCATCGACGCGCGATACGCCTTCGATGTCCTGCGCGATCTGCTTCGCGCGGTCGGCCTGGGCCTGGCTTTCGACATTGCCCGACAGGCCGACGACGCCGTTGTTGGTGACCACGCGGATGTCCATGCCGGCGACATCGCTGTCGGCCAGCAGGCTCGACTTCACCTTGGTGGTGATCCAGGTGTCGTTGACCGGCTGGTCGGAATCGGCTTTGGCCAGGCGGTCCGTGGTCTGCGCGCGTGTGTCGTCGGCCAGCGCGGTGCCAGCGGCGAACACGAGGCCGGCCGACAGGGCCAGGGCGAGCGCGGTTTGCGAAGTGCGGAAACGGTTCATGGCGGTACCTCTCGTGTTGCGAAGGTGTGGGGCGAGTGTTTCGCCACGTACGTTCAAGAGACGTGACCGGATGGGCGTGCGGATGAACGGGAAACGCTTACGGCCTTCATCCTGCCCAACCTCGCATGAGTGGTGGAACTCGCGCGTCCGCTCCGGCTTGGGCCGGGCCGGGATGGCCACGTTCCGCGTGTGTCCGGCAAAACGCGCTCGAAGGCAGACACGCGCAAGGCGCGGCGCGGATGGGCTAATCCGCTTCGCCACGCCCCTGCGCGCGTGCATTGGCGATCACCGCGCGTACCTGTTCGCGGTCGCGGTGCCGCGAGATCGGTACCGCGCCCAGCGCCAGTGCGCGTTCGCGCAGGTCCGCCGGCACGTCGTAGTGCGCGCCGCTGGTGCGGTTCTGGAAGGCATGGCGCGGAATGCCCAGTTCGGCCGCGAACGCATGCAACTCGTCGAGGGTGTCGGCCATCAGATGGGCCCAGCGACGCCCGCGCCACAGCGTGACCGCATCGTCGACGTAGACCGCCATCCGCGCTCAGCGTGCCCCGAACTCGCGGCGCACCCAGTCGTCGACCATGCGCTTCTCGTAGTACAGCGCCTCGTTGCCACGCGGAGAACGCACGCCGGAGGTGAGATACGCCGGATCGCGCAGCACGCGCTCGCCACCCTCGAGTTCGCGTCCGGTCGCATCGGTGCGGCGCAGCTGCAGGGTGATCTGCGGCCAGTAGATGTCGCGCATGATGCGGACGTCGTTCATCTGCGGGCCGTTCCACGGCTCGTAATCGCCGGCACGGCGGATGTCGGTAATGGTGATCGCCGCGCGCTCGCCGGCCGGCAGCGCCCGCGTGACGGACTGCTGCAGGTGCGACGCGAGATCGTTGACCCAGTCGCCGCGCTTCGATTCCCAGCGGTTGGAGCTGCGACGCAGGTCGGAGAAATTGGCAGGGTCGCTCCACGACACCGACACGCCGGAGGTTTCCGGCAATGCGCGCGGGGCGTCGGCAGCGGTCACGTCGCGTACGGGGGTGCCGGCACAGGCGGAGAGCAGCAGGGTGAACGACATCGCGAGGGCGGTGGCCGCGGTGCGCGGAAAGGCGGACAGGTTCATCGCGACGCTCCAGCGGTGTGTCGATGCAGTGTGCGAGCGCGGCAGGTGACGTTCAAGCGATCACGGTGCCGCGTAGCGGATCCGATGCGTGCAGTTGTCGCCATGTTCAGTCGTGCATCGACGCCTCGGCACGCCCGACCATCGGCGCCAGCGACGCCCACACATGGTCGCGCAGCGCCGGCTGCACACGCGCGGTGGGATGCAGGTTGTCGGGCTGGAAACTGCCGCGGTCCATCGCCACCGGCTCCAGCAGGAATGGCACCAGCTCGACGTCGAACAGCTTCGCCAGGTCGCGGTACACGGCCTCGAAGCCGCGGGTGTAGTCGGCACCGAGGTTGGGTGGCATGCGCATGCCGACCAGCAGCACGTCGGCGCCGACGAACTGTGCGGCACCGATCATCCGCGCGAGGTTGCGGCGCATCTCGCGCAGCGGCAGGCCGCGCAGGCCGTCGTTGGCACCGAGCGCGATCACCACCACGCCCGGGCGGTGGCGCACCACCTCGTCGACGATGCGCGCGGAACCGCCCGCGGAGGTCTCGCCGCTGATGCTGGCGTTGACCACGGTCCAGCCGGGATGGCTGCCGCGCAGGCGGTCCGCCAGCAGGCCCACCCAGCCCTCGTTCGCGGCCATGCCGTAGCCGGCCGACAGCGAGTCGCCCATCACCAGCAGCGTGCGCGTCGGCGGCGGTGGAACGGTCGCCGCGGCGTCCTGTGCGATTGCCTGGGTCGGCAACAGGGCCAGCAGCAGCCAGGCGACGAGCAGCCACGGAGCACGCATGAGGGCGGCAGGCGACAGGCGAGGGGGCATGCGGATGGTTCCATTCGGCAGGGCCCGCACAGCTTAGGCCCGGCGCGCACAACCGCGCGTGGACGGCGCGGCGCGGCCCGCTCCATCCCATGTGGCACATGCACGACCGTGCGGGCCGGCCCGTACACTCGACGCCCCCATGTCGATGCCGGCGCCGTGCAGGCGCGCCGCGCCCGCAACAGGATCCCGCATGCCCGATTCGTCGCCGTCCGCCATCCCGTCATCGACCGCCACTGGCGAACCCGTGCTGCGCGTGCAGGGCCTGGGCAAACGCGTCGCCCTGGCCTCGGGTGAACTGGTCATCCTCGACGGAATCGATTTCGAGATCGCACGCGGCGACAGCGTGGCCGTGGTCGGCGCCTCCGGCTCCGGCAAGAGCACGCTGCTGTCGCTGCTGGCGGGACTTGACGTGCCGTCCTCGGGCACGGTGGAACTCGACGGCACCGAGCTCTCGCGGCTCGACGAGGATGGCCGCGCCCGCGTGCGCGCCGACAAGGTCGGCTTCGTGTTCCAGAACTTCCAGCTGCTGCCGTCGCTGACCGCGCTGGAGAACGTGATGCTGCCGCTGGAGCTGCGTGGCGACGCCGACGCGCGTGGCCCGGCCGAAGCGGAGCTGACGCGCGTGGGGCTGGGCGAGCGCCTGCAACACTATCCGCGGCAGCTGTCGGGCGGCGAGCAGCAGCGCGTCGCGCTGGCGCGCGCGTTCGTGACCCGGCCTTCGGTGCTGTTTGCCGACGAACCCACCGGCAACCTCGATACCCGCACCGGCCAGGCGGTGATCGACCTGCTGTTCGCGATGAACCACGACACCGGCACCACGCTGGTGCTGGTGACGCACGATGACCATCTCGCCAGCCGTTGCCGGCGCGTGCTGCGCATCGACGGCGGGCGGCTGGTGGCATGAGGACCGCACGCCTCGCGTGGATCCAGTTCAGGCGCGATCTCGCCGCCGGCGAGGTCCGCATCATGCTGGCCGCACTGGTGCTGGCGGTGCTGGCGGTGACCGCGGTCGGCTTCGTCACCGACCGCGCCGAACGCGCGCTCGCGCAGCAGGCCAACCGCCTGCTCGGCGGCGACGCGATCCTGCGCTCGGATGCGCCGATCGACGACAGCGTGCGCGAGGCCGCGCGCGCCGCCGGCCTGCGGCAGACCGCAACGGTCGCGCTCGACAGCATGATCCGGGTCGGCGACGACCTGCGCCTGGGTGACCTCAGCGCGATCGGCGAGGGCTACCCGTTGCGCGGCGCGTTCCGCCTCGTCGACGCGGCCGGCGGTGCCGAGCGCGATGCCGCCGGCATCCCCGAACCCGGGAGTGTGTGGCTGAGCCGCGCCGGTGCCGACACCCTCGATGCGCGCGTCGGCGACACCGTGGTGCTGGGGGAGGCGAGCTTCCGCCTCGCGGCCCTGGTGGCGCAGGAGCCGGACGCCTCGATCGACTACTTCAACGTCGCGCCCAAGGTGTTCCTCAACCTCGCCGACCTGCCCGCCACCGGCCTGGTGCAGGAGGGCAGCCGCATCCGTTACCGGCTGGTGGTGGCGGGCGACACCGCGGCGGTGGAAGGCTTCGCCGACGGCGTGCGCGACACCCTCGGCCGTGGCCAGCGCCTGGAGACGATCCAGGACGCGCGCCCGGAAGTGCGCTCCGGCCTCGACCGTGCCGGCCGCTTCCTCGGCCTCGCCGCGCTGGTGTCGGTGGTCCTGGCCGCGGTGGCAGTGGCAATGGCCGCGCGCCGGCACAGCGAGCGGCACCTGTCGGGCGCGGCGGTGATGCGCTGCCTCGGCGCCAGCCAGCGCACGCTGGTCGGCATCCATGTCGGCGAGCTGGTGCTGCTGGGCGTGCTGGCGAGCGCGATCGGCATTGCGCTTGCGTTCGCGCTGCAGTGGTTCGTCGGTGGCTGGATCGCGCGCGAGCTCGAACTCGACCTGCCGGCCGCCACCGTGTTGCCGGCGCTGCAGGGCCTAGGCGTGGGACTGGTGGTGCTGCTGGCGTTCGGCGCGCCGCCGGTGCTCGCCCTGCGCCGGGTGCCGGCGCTGCGGGTGATCCGTCGCGACCTCGACCCGGTGGAGCCGACCGCGCTGGTGGTGGCCGTGACCGGCTTCGCCGGCCTCGGCGCGCTGCTGTGGTGGAAGGCCGGCTCGGCGGACCTGGCCGGCGCGATGCTGGCCGGCATCGCCGCCACGCTGGCGGTACTGGCGCTGATCGCCTGGGCGCTGATCGTCGTCGTGCGCCGCCTGCGCGGGCGCCTGCGTGGCGGCCTGCGCTACGGCCTGGCGAACGTAAGCCGGCGCGCCGGCACCAGCATCGCGCAGGTCTCCGCGCTCGGGCTCGGGCTGATGGCGCTGCTGCTGCTGACCTTCGTGCGCACCGACCTGCTCGACCGCTGGCAGCTGCAGCTGTCGGAAACCGCGCCCAACCGTTTCATCGTCAACGTGCAGCCGCCGCAGCTCGATCCCGTGCGTGCGTTCATGGCCGAGCGCGGGCTGGATGCACCGGAGCTGTTCCCGATGGTCCGCGCACGCTTCATCGCGCGCAACGGCGAAGCGGTCACCACGCAGACCTATGCCGACGAGGACGGCCAGACCCGGCGGCGTGCCGAGCGCGAGTTCAACCTGTCGACGGTGGCGGCGCTGCGCGATGACAACCGCGTGGTCGACGGTCGTATCTGGGCGGCGGACGCGACCGCGCCGGAGTTCTCGGTGGAGGAGAACTTCGCCCGCCAGCTCGGCTGGCAGGTGGGCGACCGCATCACCTTCGATATCGCCGGTCGCACCGTCGAGGCGCCGATCACCAGCCTGCGCACCATCGACTGGGAAAGCTTCCGTCCGAACTTCTTCGTGCTGGCATCCCCGGGCACGCTCGACGGCTTCCCGGCCAGCCATATCACCGCGGTCAGCGTGCCGGCCGACGACGTGCGCTTCACCGCGGATCTCGTCGGCGCCTTCCCCAACCTGTCGGTGATCGACATCGACGCGGTGCTGGCGCAGGTGCGCACCACCGCCGACCAGGTCTCGGTGGTGGTGCAGGCGGTGTTCTGGTTCTCGATGGTGGCCGGCGTGCTGGTGCTGCTGGCGGCGGTCAGCGCCAGCCAGGACGAGCGCCTGCTCGAAGGCGGGGTGATGCGCGTGCTCGGTGCCAGCCGGCGCCAGCTGCGCTCCGCGCAGGCATCGGAGTTCGCCGCGATCGGCCTGCTGTCCGGGCTGGTGGCGGCGATCGCCGCGTCGGTGCTGTCGGGCGTGGTCGCCACCCGCGTGTTCGACCTGCCGTGGCAGCCCAACTGGGCGATGGCCGCGGTCGGCGGCGCGCTCGGCATGGCGGTGACGCTGGTCGCGGGACTGGTCGCCACCCGCCGCGTGCTCGATGCGCCACCGGCGCTGACGCTGCGCGAGCTGCAGGGCTGAGCGCGGGGAGCGGTCTGCCGTGTCGCCCGGGTAGGCGCGAAGCGCATCCGGGGATGCGCTGACTCCGCGTCGTGTCTGCGGCTCAGTCCGCCGCGGCTGATTCCTCCGCCTCGAACCGGCGCGCATAGGCACGCTCTTCGGCCACGCGCTGCACCTCCTCGTCGGGCAGTTCCGGTGCGCCGTAGACCACGTACGCGATGGTGTCGGCGTGGCGACCGATCCGGCGCAGCCGGTAACGCGGCGTGCCTGTGCCGGTATCGGGCGGGTAGTGGGTCGGCGGGGTATCGCCCTCGATGTCGAGTTCGCTGTTGTCGACCGTGCCGCCAACGAAAAGAGCGCGCATGGACTGTCTCCTTGGGGGATGCCTGCAGGGTGCCGCCGCCGACGTTGCCGAACGATGAAAACGATGCGCCCTGCGGCGTTGACGCGGAGCCACGAGACGCCGCCGCGTAGAATGCACGGTCTGTTCCGTCCTGCCCGGTGTCCGTGTGCCCAGTGATTCCGCCCTCGATGCGTTGATGCTGCCGTTCAACGAAGGACGCATCGCGCGCGTGCCGGATGCGCTGTTCCTGGGTGCGCGTGCGGGGGTTGCCCTGCATGCCTCGCAGTGGCCGCAGCTGGCCTGCGTGCAGACCTTCCGCCCGCAGGCGCAGGCGCTGGAGCGTGCCGGTTTCGCGGTTTCGCTGGACGCCGACGCCGGCCGGCGCTGGCCGCTGGTGCTGCTGCTGCCGCCGCGCCAGCGCGACGAGGCGCGCGCCCTGTACGCGCAGGCGCTTGCGCTGGCCGACGACGGCGCCACCGTGGTGGTCAGTGTGGCCAACGACGAGGGCGCGAAGTCGGCCGAAGCCGATTTCGCCCGCATCGCCGGGCCGGTGGCGTCGCTTTCCAAGCACAAATGCCGGGTGTTCTGGGCGCGTGCCGGTGGCGGCGGTGATGCCGCGTTGGCGGCGCAGTGGCGCCAGGGCGACGCGGTGCGCGAAGTCGCGCCGGGCTGGTGGAGCCGGCCGGGCGTGTTCGCCTGGGACCGCATCGACGCCGCCACCGCATTGCTGATCGAACACCTGCCCTCGACCCTGGCCGGCGATGTCGCCGACCTCGGGGCCGGCGCCGGCGTGATTGCCGATGCACTGCTGCGCCAGTGTCCCGGCGTGCGCACGGTGGATCTGTACGAAGCCGACGCACGCGCGCTGGCGCTGGCCGAGCGCAACCTTGCACCGCATGCGGCACGCGCCACGCTCGACTTCCACTGGCACGACGTGACCACGGGCCTGCCGCGGCGTTACGACGCCATCGTCAGCAATCCGCCGTTCCATGCGCAGCAGCGCGAGCCGCGCCCCGAACTCGGCCAGGCCTTTGTCCGCGCCGCGGCGCAGGCGCTGCGGCCACGTGGCGAACTGTGGCTGGTCGCCAACCGGCAACTGCCGTACGAGCAGGTGCTGGCGGAAGGCTTCACCGACGTGCGTAGCGTGGCCGGGCGCGGTGCGTTCAAGGTGATCACCGCGAGGCGCCGCGCATGAAGCTGCTGCGCCTGCTCGCCAACCTCGGCTACGGCAGCCGCAAGCAGGCGATGCTGCTGTGCCGCCAGGGCCGGGTGACCGATGCCGCCGGCGACGTGCTGTACGCCGATGACGTGGTCGATCCAGGCGCGGTGTTCGTCGATGGCGAGCCGCTGGATCCGCCGCAGGGCCTGGCGTTGATGCTGCACAAGCCGGTCGGCTACACCTGCTCGACCAGGGACCCGGGTCGGGTGATCTACGACCTGCTGCCGCCGCGCTTCCGCCTGCGCAACCCGGTACTGTCACCGGTCGGGCGTCTCGATCGCGACACTTCCGGCCTGCTGCTGATGACCGATGACGGCGCACTGCTGCACCGGATCATCTCGCCGAAGTCGGCGCTGCCCAAGGTCTATGTCGCCACCCTCGACGCCGACCTGCGTGGCGACGAAGTGCAGCTGTTCGCCAGCGGCACGTTGCTGCTGGAATCCGACGACAAGCCGCTGCTGCCTGCCGAACTCGACGTGCTCGGTCCGCGACAGGCGCGGCTGGTCCTGCACGAAGGCCGCTACCACCAGGTGCGACGGATGTTCGCCGCGGTCGGCAACCACGTGGTCGCGTTGCGTCGCGAACGCGTCGGTGGCCTTGCGCTCGACGGACTCGACGAGGGCCACTGGCGCGCGCTCACAGCCGACGACGTGCAGGCGCTGTTCGCGACGTCGTGATGAGTCCGGTCGCACCGCTGCCGTTCCTGCCGGCGGCCGTGATCTTCGACATGGACGGGCTGATGCTCGACAGCGAGCGCGCGATCCTCGATGCGCTGCGCACCGCGGCCACCGAACACGGCATGCGGATCGACCACGACTGGTGGCTGGGCCTGATCGGCCATTCGGACGAGGTGTGTCGTCGGCAGTTTGGTGCCCTGATCGGTGACGCTGCCGCGCAGGCGGTACTGGCGCGCGGGCATGCGCTGTACATCGCGGTCGCCGAAGCCGGCATCGCGCACCGGCCGGGCATCGTCGCCCTGCTCGAGTTGCTGGCCGCGCATGGCATCCCGCGCGCGGTGGCCACGTCCACCTGGCGGCCGCTGGCGCTGCGCAAGCTCGCGGCGGCGGACCTGCTGTGGCGGTTCGATGCGGTGTGCACCAGCAGCGACGTTGCGCGTCCCAAGCCGGCACCGGATGTCTATCTGCTGGCGGCACGGCAACTGGGCGTGGATCCCGCGCACTGCCTGGTGCTGGAGGATTCGCCGACCGGCGTGCGCGCCGCACTCGCGGCCGGCATGACGCCGGTGCAGGTCCCCGACCTGCTGGCGCCGGACGACGACGTGCGCGCGCTCGGCCACCGCATCGTCGATTCACTCGCCCATGCGCAGGCGTTGCTCGAGCCGCTGCTGCGGACACTGCCGCGCACGTCTTCCACGGCAGCGCGCAAGTGACCCCGGTGGTGCGCCGGTCTTCCCGACGCACCGCTCAGGCGTACTGCATCTTCCGCGACATCCCGCCGTCGACGATGAACTCCTGGCCGGTGGTGAAGCCCGACAGCGCCGGGGCGAGCAGGTACACCGCGAGTGTCGCGATGTCTTCTGGCGTCCCGACGCGACCGGCCGGATGTTGCGCATGGTCGCCGCGCGACAGTTTCGGCCGCCGCCGCCGTGACGGTGCCTGCCACGCTTCGGTGGCAATCCAGCCCGGGCTGATGCAGTTCACCCGCACCCGTGGCCCGGCGCTGATCGCCAGCGCATGGGTGAAGGCGACCAGTCCGCCCTTGGCCGCGGCATAGGCTTCGCCATGCGGCTCGGACTGGTGCGCGCGGGTCGAGGCGATGTTGACGACCGCACCGCCGCCTTCGCTGCGCGCGAGTGCGGGCAGTGCATGTCTAATGCACAGGAACGCACCATGCAGGCTGGACAGGCGCCGGTTCCACTCCGCGAAGTCGAGCTCCGGCAGCGGTGGCACTACCGGATCGACCACGCCGGCGTTGTTGACCACGCCGTCGATGCGGCCGAAGCGTGCCAGCGCGGCCTCGACGAACGCCGCCACGCTGCGTTCGCGCATGACATCGACGCGACGGAACAGTGCGTGGTCGCCGGCGTTCCATTCGGCGAGGCAGGCGCGTCCTGCATCGGCATCGAGGTCGCCGATGGCCACGCGGCCGCCGGCGCCGAGCACCGCCTGCGCGATCGCGCGGCCGATGCCCTGCGCACCACCGGTAACGAGTACCACGCGCCCCGCCAGGGGGCGTGGAAGCCAGGGAAGCGAAGCGGGAACGATCGACATGGACGTGCTCGCAGAGCGGCGATGGCTGCAGCGTGGCGGCGTGCTGGCGAAGCGGCCGTGGAGGCCGGGCATGCACGCGGGTGGACTACTGCGGCTCCGCCACGTGTTCGAGCATGTCGATGAGCATGTCGCGGATATGCGCATCCGCGGTGCTGTAGAACACCTGCCGCTGGCGGCGTTCGCCGCGCACCAGGCGTGCGCCGCGCAGCAGCCGCAGGTGGTGGCTGACCAGCGGCTGCGAGGCGCCGGTGCGTGTGGCGATGTCACCGACGGCGATCGGGCCGTCGAGGCAGGCCAGCAGCACGCGCAGGCGGGTGGGATCGCCGAGCAGCCGGTAGGTGGCGGCGATGGTGTCGATGCGGTCGTCAGCGCTGATCAATGCCCGCATCCCGTCGATGCCGGCGTGCGCTCCAGCGCGCAGCCGCCGCGTGGTTCGCACAGCACCTCCACCGTGGCGTGGCCGATGCCGAAGCGTTCGGCCAGTTCGCGCTTGACGGTAGCCACCGTGGTGCCGGGATGGACGCCGCCGTCGAGACCGAGCTCAAGCGTGGCGAGTACGCGCCCGGAGGTGATCGACCACACATGCACATGCTGCACTTCGGTGACGCCCGGCACGGCGCTGAGCAGGTGGTCGCGCAATGCATGCACGTCGATATCCGGTGGCGCGCCCTCCATCAGGATGTGGAACGCACCGCGCAGCAGCGACCACGCGCTGCGCAGGATCAGCAGGCAGACCAGCGCCGACAGGATCGGGTCGATCGCCATCCAGCCGGTGGCGTGGATCACCAGCGCGGCGATGATGGCGGCGACCGAGCCGAGCAGGTCGCCCAGCACGTGCAGCATCGCGCCGCGGATGTTGACGTGGTCGCGGTCGCCGCGATGCAGGATCGCGAACACCGCCAGGTTCACCAGCAGCCCGGCCACCGCCACCACCAGCATCGGGCCCGCCAGCACCTCGCCCGGGTCGCGCAGGCGCTGCAATGCCTCCCACAGGATCCACGCCACCAGCGCGAACAGGGTCAGCGCATTGACCAGGCCGGCGAGCACCTCCAGCCGCATGTAGCCGAAGGTGCGGCGTGCATCCGAGGCGCGGCGGCCGATGCGGAAACCCGCCCAGGCCAGCCCCAGCGCGGCGGCATCGGTGAGCATGTGGCCGGCATCGGCGATCAGGGCCAGCGAGCCGGAGATCACTCCGCCGATCACCTCGACCACCATGAACGTCGCCGTCAGCACCAGCGCGGTCAGGACCACCTTCTCGTTGCGTGCCGACACTGCGTGCGCATGGCCGTGGTCATGGCCGACGTGCGCGTGGCCGGCGGAGTGGTGATCGTCGCCATGCCCGTGACCGTGCCCATCGCCGCAGGGCGAGGCCGCGGCGGGGTGGGGTCGATGCTGGTGGTGGGGGTCGGGGGTCATGGCCGGCGGTACTGGGATGGTCGTAGCGATGATATCTACATATGTTTATGTTTCAACGCGGAGGGGCGGCATGGCTGCTGCGGGCGAAGTGAAGATCACTGGCCGAGTACTGACAGGCGATGGCGTGGCTGCAATGTTCCCGGGAGTGCTTCGTTGTGATCCGCGCTGCCCGCCGCGCGCACCGGGGGGTGTGCTCCCCCGGCCGGAGTCCGCGTCCAGCTACCACGGCCGGCCGCCGGCCATCCATGGCCGGCTGTCCGCACACCCCCCGGTGCACGCGACGGGCTCAGGCGTCCGCAGGCTCCGGTGACGGGATCAACAGCGGTTCCTGCTGCGTCGCCTGCAGCCGACCACGTTCGCGCGTTCGGCAGTCCGCATGGAAGTCAACAGCGGCGCAGCTGAAGTCGTCGACTGCCATCACGGCGTGACGTCCTTCGTCGTTGACCTTCTCCCAGACGCGCCGACAGGTCGGAGCGCGCCGCGGCCGCAGGGGGATGTCCAGAGCCGGCCATGGATGGCCGGCGGCCGGATGTGGGAGCAGGACGCGGAGATATCCGGCTGGGCATCCCCCTGTGGCCGTGGCGGGCCACCCGGAATGCTGACGAGCTCCCCTCGATCAGGAAGAAACCGGGTTTGATTCGGCGTGTGCGCAGCGGTGGTGCCTGCCCTCACCCCTGCCCCTCTCCCGCGTGCGGGAGAGGGGTGGAGAGCGGCGCGTCGGATGTGGCGTCTGCGAACAAGCGCCGCCAACCGTCGTGGCCGAGCCGGTCGAGGGTGCGCACGTTGCGCTCGACGATCACGTCGGGATCCGGATAGGCATCGACCGCGCGGCTGACGCTGTCCTCGCGCAGCAGGTGCAGGGTCGGAAACGGCGAGCGGTTGGTGTAATTGGCGATGTCGTCGTCGGCGGTGCCGTCGAAGCGATAGTGCGGATGGAAGCTCGCCACCTGCAGCACGCCCTCGAGGTCGAGTTCGGCCACCAGTCCCTCGGCGATGCCGAGGAAATCGTTGTAGTCGAGAAAGTCGCCGAGCACCTGCGGATGGATCAGCAGGGTGGTATCGGTGAGCTCGGCCGGGGTGTCGCGCAGGTGCACCAGTTCGGCGGCGAGATCCTCCAGCAGCGCCTCCTCGGTGGTGGCCGCGCTGACCACGAAGCGCACCTGGTCCTTGACCACCACCGCCTTCGCGAACGGGCACAGGTTGAGGCCGATGACCGCACGCTCCAGCCAGCGGCGGGTGATGGCGACCGGGTCGGCGGGCAGCGCTGCGTCGGACATGGCGGTGGGCTCGTGCGGGCGGCGCACGATAGCGCACGCGCGCAGGCCGGCGCTAAGCTGGCCCGCCCACGCCGCCGCCCGCATGCCTGCCGCTTCCGCATCGAACGCCACCGCGCCGCAGTTCGATCCCACCCGCGCGACGCTGTGGATGCTGCTGGCCGTGGCGCTGTTCGCGCTGATGGATGGCGGGATGAAGTGGCTGTCGGACGACTATCCGCCGCTGCAGGTGGCCGCGCTGCGGGGTGCGGCCGCGCTGCCGCTGGTGTTCGCCTGGGTGGTCTGGAGCGGCGCGCTGCGCGGGCTGCTGCACGTGCACTGGCGCCTGCACCTGCTGCGCGGCGCGCTCGGCGTGCTGATGATGTGGGGCTTCGTCTATGGCCTCGCGCGGATGCCGATGACCACGGCGTATTCGATCGTGTTCGTGTCGCCGCTGATCGTCAGCGCGCTGGCGGTGCCGCTGCTGGGCGAGAAGGTCGGGCCGCGGCGCTGGGCGGCGATCGTGGTCGGCCTGCTCGGCGTGCTGGTGGTGCTCCGCCCCACCGCCGATGGCTTGGCCACCGGCGCCGGGCTGGTCCTGGTGCTGGCGGCCGCCTGCTATGCGGGGGCGGCGATCACCGTGCGCATGCTGGCCCAGCGCGACAGCGTGCAGTCGATGGTGTTCTGGTTCCTGGCGATGATCGCGGTCGGCGCCGGTGCACTGGCGCTGCCGGACTGGCAGCCGATCGCGCTGCGCGACGTGCTGCCGATCCTTGTGGTCGGGGTGAGCGGCGCACTGGGGCAGGTGGCGATGACCCATGCCTTCCGACTCGGCGAGGCCTCGCAGCTGGCGCCGCTGGAGTACACCGGGCTGGTGTGGGTGGTGCTGCTGGACCTCGCGGTGTGGGGCGTATTGCCAGACGGCATGACCTGGATGGGCGCGGCGGTCATCATCGCCAGCGGCCTGTACCTGCTGCGGCGTGAACGCATCCGCGCCCAGGATCACCTGGCCTCCGGTCCCGCGGACACCCCGCCTTGAGCCCACCATTCTGATGACCGCCAGCAGAGACCGGCCGCGATGCCCTGGCTGCTGACCCCGCTCGCGATCCTGCTGCTGCCGGTGCTGGTGGTGGCGGCGTGGCCGCTGTCCTTGTGGTGGCGCTACCGCCGTGGCCCGGTGCTGCGGCCGGTGCGCGACTGGCAACTCGCATTGCAGGCCTGGTTGCTGCTGCCGGCCCTGCCGATGCTGCTTTTCGGTGCCTGGCTGGCGCAGCAGTGGTGGGCGCCCGCGGCCACCGCATGGGCGGCGGGTGGTGCGCTGGCCGGCATCGCGTTGGGGGCGGTGCGGGTTGCGATGACGCGCGTGAGCCGGTCACCCGACGGCCTGCGCTGGTACACGCCGGAGCGCTGGATCGCGCTGGGCCTGTCACTGCTGGTGACCGCGAAAGTGGTGTGGACGCTCTGGCAGGGTTGGCAGGCCTGGAACGGCGCGATCCCGCTCGAGGCCTGGCGCGCCGCGCGGGCCACGCTGTTCGCGCTGGGCGGGCTGGTACTCGGCCAATCGCTGGGCTACGCCTGGGGCCTGCGCTGGCGCCTGCGCCACTCCAGCGCACGGCGCGGGCCGTCGATCAGGCGCTGAAACGACGGACGGACCCCGAAGGGTCCGCCCGGTGCTGCATCGATTGTCGTGAACGGGTGGTCGGAAGCGCGCGGTCAGAAGCGCGCGCCGATACCCACGCCGACGGTCCACGGATCCAGCTTGAGGTCGCCGGCCACGGTCTCGCCGGTGCTGCCCACGCGTGCATCGGAACGTGCGCGCAGGTAACGCGCATCGGCGCGGGCGAACCAGGTCGGGGTGATGTTGAGGTCCACGCCCACGGTGCCGATGGCACCGCGCGGGGTGGTCAGGCCGATGTGGTCGCCACCACCGGCGATGTCCTCGTTGCTGATGTTGGACTCGTACACGCCCAGGCCCACGAACGGACGGAAGGTGTTGTCGGCCTCGCCGAAGTGGTACTGGCCGCTGAGCGCGATCGGCTGCTGCTCGATGGTGCCGATCTTGCCTTCCGGGCCGCGCACGCGGTGGTTGAACTTGTCGGCGGCGCCCCAGAGCTCGACGCCCCAGTTGTCGGTGACGTGCCAGGTGGCGCTCAGGGTCGGCGCGGGACCGCCGTCGATGTCGAGACCGGTGGCGGGATCGGAATGCGGTTCCATCAGGGTGACGCCGCCGACCACCGAGAAGCGCTTGCCGGAAGCGGTGTCACCGCCCTCCTGTGCAAGGACGGGGGTGGTGGCCAGAGCCAGTGCGGACGCAAGGGTCAGGGTGCGGAAAATGGTCATGGGGGATCTCCTCGATCTTGTTGTGGTGCCCCGGGGAGAGGGCGCGGCCACCCTATCGACAGGCGAATGAACATCCCCCTGCAGTTCGTGAATCGATCGGGAAAGCCTTCACAGGTGCTTCAGCGTTTTTGGCCGGCGCGTCGTCGCCCGGCCGTTGCGCTTTCAGGCCATACGTGTGTGTACGCCGCGCGCGCGGGACCCGCGGTTGGCGGGGGCTGCGCGGGGGGACACAATAGCCACCCCCCTACGTTTGCGCGGAGCGCCGCATGGCCGACCTCAAAGAAGCACGTGTGCCGGATATCGGCGGCTATGACGACGTGCCCGTCATCGAAGTGCTGGTGTCGGTCGGTGACCGCGTGGAAAAGGACCAGGGCCTGCTGACGCTGGAATCCGACAAGGCCACGATGGAAGTGCCGGCGCCGTTTGCGGGCACCGTGCGCGAATTCCGGGTCAAGGAGGGCGACAAGGTCTCGCAGGACACGGTGGTGGCGATGATCGAGCCCGACGCCGCCGATGACGCCCCGGCTGCCGCCGCGTCCGCTGCCGCGCCGAAGGCCGATGCACCGAAGGCCGCGTCGAAGCCGGCTGCGTCGAAGCCGGCTGCGTCGGCATCCGGCGCTGCGGAAACGCCCGCGCCGTCCGCCGGCGTCCAGGACGCGCCGGTGCCCGACATCGGCGGCCAGGAAGACGTGCCGGTGATCGAAGTGCTGGTGGCGGTGGGCGATCGCGTCGACAAGGACCAGGGCCTGGTCACGCTTGAATCCGACAAGGCGACGATGGAAGTGCCGGCGCCGTTCGCGGGCACCGTGGTCGAACTGACCGTCAAGGTCGGCGACACGGTGTCGGCCGGCAGCGTTGTCGCACGGATCGAGGGCGAGGCCGCGGCGCAGCAGCCCAGCACCGGAAGCAAGCTGCCGGCGCAGCCGCAGGGCCAGGCGCAGGCGCATACCGACGACCCGCCGGTGGAACCGGCTTCGCCCGGCACGCGCCCGGACAACATCGCACGGGCCTCGATGGAACACCGCCCGGCGGGCAAGTCCGCCGCGCCGGTGCGTTTCGACGCCGACGCCGTGCTGCCCGAGAAGGTGCCGTACGCCAGCCCGGCGGTGCGCCTGTTCGCGCGCGAACTCGGCGTCGAGCTGTCGCAGGTCGGCGGCAGCGCACGCGGTAGCCGCATCACCCGCGAGGACGTGCAGAAGTTCGTGAAGGGCGCGCTCGCCGGGGGTGCATCGACGTCGGCCGGCAAGGCGGGCAGTGGCGGTGGCGGGCTCGACCTGCTGCCGTGGCCGAAGATCGACTTCTCGAAGTTCGGCGAAGTCGAAGAGCAGCCGCTGTCGCGGATCCGCAGGATCTCCGGCGCCAACCTCGCGCGCAACTGGGCAATGATCCCGCACGTCACCCAGCACGACGATGCCGACATCACCGAGCTGGAAGCACTGCGCGTCCAGCTCAACAGGGAGAACGAGAAGGCCGGCATCAAGCTGACCATGCTCGCATTCCTGATCAAGGCCAGCGCCTCGGCGCTGAAGACCTTCCCGGAGTTCAACGCCTCGCTCGATGCATCGGGTGAAACGCTGACCCTCAAGAAGTACTTCAACGTCGGCTTCGCCGCCGACACGCCCAACGGGCTGGTGGTGCCGGTGGTGCGCGATGTCGACCGCAAGGGCGTGATCGAGATCGCGCAGGAAACATCGGCACTGGCGAAGAAGGCGCGCGACGGCAAGCTGGGCCCGGCCGACATGCAAGGTGGCTGCTTCTCGATCAGCTCGCTCGGCGGCATCGGCGGTACCGCGTTCACTCCGATCGTCAATGCGCCGGAGGTGGCGATCCTCGGCGTGTCGAGGGCGGCGATGAAGCCGGTCTGGAACGGCGAGAAGTTCAAGCCGCGGCTGGTGCTGCCGCTGTCGCTGTCCTACGACCACCGCGTGATCGACGGCGCCGCCGCCGCGCGCTTCACCGCGTATCTCGCCCAGCTGCTGGGTGACATGCGCCGCGTCCTGCTGTGACGCGCGGAGACCTGTGATGGCAAATCCCCAGGAAGTGAAGGTGCCCGACATCGGCGGCCAGGCCGATGTGCCGGTGATCGAGGTGCTGGTCGCCGTCGGCGACACCGTGGCGAAGGACCAGGGCCTGGTCACGCTGGAGTCGGACAAGGCGACCATGGAAGTGCCGTCGTCGGTGGCGGGCGTGGTACGCGAACTGAAGGTCGCGGTCGGCGACACGCTGTCGGAGGGCAGCGTGGTCGCGGTGATCGAAGCGGACGATGCGGGTGCAGGTAACGGCGCCGAAGCGGACGCTGGTGCCGTTGCGGGTGGTGGTCATAACACGCGTGATGGTGCTGGTGACACACCTCTCCCGCCTGCGGGAGAGGTCGACGCACGCAGTGCGTCGGGTGAGGGCAGAAGCGGCGCCACGGCCAAGGGTTACGGCAGCACGGCGCAGTCGGCCGATGCGGAATCCCGGCGTGCGCCATCGCAACCCTCGACCGCGGCACCGGCCAGCGGCCGCAAGGCCGATGTCGAATGCCGCCTCCTCGTGCTGGGCTCCGGCCCCGGTGGCTACACCGCCGCCTTCCGCGCCGCCGACCTCGGCCTCGACACCGTGCTGGTCGAGCGCTACGACAACCTCGGCGGCGTCTGCCTCAACGTCGGCTGCATTCCGTCCAAGGCGCTGCTGCACGCGGCCGATGTCATCGACCAGGCACAGCACGCCAGCGTGTATGGCGTCGACTTCGGCAAGCCGACGATCACGCTCGGCAGGTTGCGTGGCTACAAGGACAAGGTGGTCGGCCAGCTCACCAAGGGCCTGGCCGGCATGGCGAAGCAGCGCAAGGTGCGTGTGGTGGCCGGCACCGGCAGCTTCGTGTCGGCGAACGAGATCGAAGTTGCCGGCGCCGACGGCAACACGCAGCTCATCCGCTTCGAGCAATGCATCATCGCTGCCGGTTCGCAGGCGCTGAAGTTGCCGGGCTTCCCGTGGGACGACCCGCGGATCATGGATTCCACCGGCGCGCTGGAACTGGCCGAAGTGCCGCAGCGGCTGCTGGTGGTGGGCGGCGGCATCATCGGACTGGAAATGGCCACGGTGTACCGCGCGCTGGGCGCCGAGGTGACGGTGGTGGAGCTTGCCGACCAGCTGATGCCCGGCGCGGATCGCGACCTGGTCAAGCCGCTGGCCGACCGCCTGAAGAAGCAGGGCGTGTCGGTGCACCTGAAGACGAAGGTGGTCGAGGCGAAGGCCGGCGAGCAGGCGATCGAGGTGACCTTCGATGGCGAGAACATGCCGGACGCCAACGCGTTCGACCGCGTGCTGGTGGCGGTCGGGCGCAGCCCGAACGGCGGCAGGATCGGTGCGGACAAGGCCGGGATCGACGTTACCGGGCGCGGCTTTATCGAGGTCGATCGGCAGATGCGCACCAACGTGCCGCATATCTTCGCCATCGGCGATCTCGTCGGCCAGCCGATGCTGGCCCACAAGGCGACGCACGAGGGCAAGCTGGCGGCGGAAGTCGCGGCGGGCGAAGGAGATCCCGATAAGAGCCGGGAGTGGGTCGCGCGGGTGATCCCATCGGTGGCCTACACCGATCCGGAAATCGCCTGGGTCGGGGTCACCGAGAACGAGGCCAGGGCCAAGGGCCTGAAGGTCGGTGTCGGCAGGTTCCCGTGGGCCGCCAGCGGCCGCGCGATCGGCCTCGATCGCACGGAGGGCTTCACCAAGCTGGTGTTCGACGAGGCGACCCACCGCATCCTCGGCGCCGGTATTGTCGGCGTGCACGCCGGCGAGCTGATCGCCGAAGCTGCACTGGCGATCGAGATGGGCGCGGAAGTCGCCGACATCGCCCACACCATCCATCCGCATCCGACGCTGAGCGAGTCGGTGGCCATGGCCGCCGAGGTCTACGACGGCACCATCACCGACCTGTACCTGCCCAAGCGCAAGTAGGCGGCTGGTCGCCCAGGGCGGCTCTCACCCGCCGCTGCGAGGCACCCACTCCCGCATGCGGGAGAGGGTGTGTGATTCGGCTGCAGGCGGTCGAACGCGCACGACGTGCAGCTCGGCGACGGATCCGTAGAACGCGAAAGCCCCGGCATGTGCCGGGGCCTTCGCCATCACTGCTGCGGTCAGAAGCGGAACGTCACGCCGGCCATCGGGCCGTGCACCTTGAGCTGGCCGCCAAGCTGTCCGTTGACATCCACGGGGTCGATGTCCATGTCCGCAGCGCCTTCGAAGCGCGCGCTGTAGTCGTCCTTGAGCTTCAGCCGGAACCAGTCGTAGCCGACATGTACGCCGATACGGTCGTTGATCAGGTATTCGACCACCAGGCCGGCGCGTTCGAAGTGGCCGCGCTCGTCGAGGAAATCGCCCCACTCGGTGTCGAGGTACTGGCCTTCCACGCCGACCCGCCATTGGTCCGTCGGCCGCCAGGTCAAGCGCGTATGCAGGCCCGGCGACCAGCCGGACTTCTTCCACTGGTACTCGGCATCGCCGGCGTCGATCTCGTCGGTCGCCGTCCAGCTGCCGTTGGCACGGGCTTCCAGCTGGGCATAGGTGACGCCCAGCCCCAGGCCCCATTCGAAGGCCTCGGTGGACACGACCGAGTACTCGTAGTTGAGGCTGGCAAGCGAGAACTTGACCTTGCCGGACAGGTCGACCGCCGGCACCTGCACCGGGTCGGTGGGAATGTCGTCGGGCAGGTCGATTCCTTCCAGCAGGCCACCCGGGTTCAGCCAGTCGCCGTCGAAGCCCCAGGCATTGGTGCGCTCGTAGTCGTAGTAGTTGCCGACCAGCGACTGGCGGTCGCTCATCCGGAAGTCGAACGCGCCGCGCGGACGCCACTTGCTCCCGACGTCGAAGGTCTCCGATGCGAAGAAGTCCTCGGTGTCGGTGCCGTTGGTGGCGACGCCGTCACCGGTGAAGCGCAGCTGCGCCTCGGGATTGAACGCGCTCAGGCGCAGGGTGAGGCGGTCGCTGCGTTCGGAGTCCTGGGCGTGCGCCGGAGCGGCGGCAACGCCCACGACGGTGGCGAGCAGGGAGATGGCAAGCAGGCGTGGGGTGGGTGCGGGCATCCTGGTTCTCGTTATGCGTGGAAGACGGACGCGCGCCGCGAAAAGGGGGGG